>CAZLKK010000227.1:0-6796 GCA_964559995.1 uncultured Chloroflexaceae bacterium | reverse complement strand
CTTGCACACGATCACGAAAAATCGAGTATCATGCAATGTGGTAGTGGGAACGTCCCGCTACAGAACGACTTTCTACACTGTGTAGTTTGGTCACTTGGCAGTGTGGGAAATCCTGCTTTTAGCAGGATTTATTGTAAATGAATTTCGTAACTGCGTCAAGAAACCCCTCTCTGTGTACAGGGAGGCTTAGGGGGAAACGACAATAATGCAACGATTTGGCGAGAAACTACGGATGCTTCGACTTCACTATGGGCTAACACAACGACAACTAGCCGAGCAACTTGGTCTCTCTCACCAATATATCGGTGACTTGGAAACTGGTCGGAAGCACGGGCACAGGCACGTCCTAACAGTCGCAGATTTCTTTGGTGTACCAGTAGAAACTCTCATGCGTGATGAACTTGACCTTGACGCGGACAAACTGTCGGGGCATACCGACGAGCAGCACGGAGAGCCGTAGCATGCTACGGCTCTGCCCCCCCATCCCTAACCCTTCCCCCACTACGCGGGAGAAGGGGAACCGTAGGGGCGCACGGCGGTGCGCCCAGTGTTCACCCCCCCTCGCCCTGGGATGGCAGAGGGGGCAGGGGGGGAGCGGGGCAAACCGGATTTTGCCCCCATCCCCTCACCAAGAAAAATTGACATCCCCCCTAGACTATGCGATAATCCAACCAAGTATGACGCTTCGGGAGTAACCCTATGGATAAGATTCCATCTGCCCAACAAACCCTTGAACACATCGCCAGCCAATACCCCCCGCACAACCAAGACGATAACGCCTCTCTCAAGGGGAGAGAAGCAACCCTTGAGATGCATATTGCTTTTGAATCCATTATCATTGCCATCTCCACCGACTTTATCAACCTGCCTCCCGACCAGATAGATGCAGGAATAGTGCAAGCTCTGTATGCCATCAGTAGCTTTGCCGGCGTTGACCGTAGCTACATCTTCCTCTTTTCCGATGATGCCACAACGATGAGCAATATCTATGAATGGTGTGCGCCGGGCATAGCTCCAGCCCAAGCGGAGATGCAACAGGTTTCTGTCAGCGAATTTGCTTGGTCAAATACCCAATTGCTCAACCGGGAGATTCTCTACATCCCGCGGGTAGCCGACCTCCCCCCTGAAGCCAACGCAGAACGCCGCGAGTTTGAGCGTCAGGGTATTCAATCGCTCATCGCCGTACCAATGCCTTCAGATGATCGAGTGCTTGGGTTTCTTGGTTTTGATGCAGTTCACAAAGAACGGTATTGGTCTGACGAGAGCATTACCCTACTCAAAATTGTTGGGCAAATTTTCGTCAATGCCCTGCGGCGCAAGCATACCGATGAGCAACTACGCGAGAGCCAGCGCACCCTGGAGCAACACGTCCAATCGCGCACCCGCCAACTCACCACCCTCCTCGAAGTACAACAGGCGTTGAGCAGTCGGCTAGACCCGGATGCAGTCATGCAGATGATTGCTGAAGAGGGGCGACAGCTTATCGGGGCAGACTTTGCTGCGCTCTTTGTGCGGGACGACGACACCTTGCGGGTAACAGCCTTAGCGGGAACGTATGGCCCAAAAATGGTTGTCGGGTATCAGATGTCGCTCTACCAATCGGCTACCGGATTGGCGATGATTTCGCAGCAGGGTGTGCGTATCCCGTCCCGCGATGACCCCCGTGTTAATCGTGTGGCGATGGAGCATGCGGGTATTCAGGCAATGCTCAGCGTGCCGCTGGTGTCGGGGGATATGCCGGTTGGGGTGCTTTCCGTGGGCAATCAGCAGCCCTATACTTTTACCGAAACAGACGAACACACCCTGATGCTGCTGGCACCAGGCGCGACCATTGCGCTGGAGAATGCTCGCCTCTATGCCCAAGCGCAACAGGTGGCGGCTATGGAAGAACGCCAACGCATTGCCCGCGACCTGCATGATGCCTTGACCCAGACGTTGTTTTCTGCCAGCATGATCGCCGATGTACTGCCGCGTTTGTGGGAACGCAACCCGGTTGAGGGGCAACGAAGGTTGGGCGAGTTGCGCCAATTAACCCGTGGGGCGTTGGCGGAAATGCGAACGCTGCTGCTTGAGCTTCGCCCGGCTGCGTTGACCGAGGCAAACCTGGGTGATGTGCTAAAACAGCTCGGTGAAGCCATAACTGGACGAGCACGTCTGCCCGTGACTGTTACGGTATCAGGAGCAGGCATACTGCCACCGGAGGTACAAGTGGCGTTCTATCGCATTGCCCAAGAAACGCTCAACAATGCCGTCAAGCATGCCGGGGCGCATGCAGTGGAGGTCACGCTTGCGTTTCATCCTGACAAGGTATCCCTGCGTATCTGTGATGATGGGTGTGGGTTTGACCCATCGGATATTGCCGCGGGGCATTTTGGGCTAGGCATTATGCAAGAACGGGCTGCTGCTATCGAGGCGCAGCTTGCTGTGGTAAGCCAGCGGAGCAAAGGAACAGAAGTAACGGTTGTTTGGTACACTAGCAAGGATAAAGAACCAGTATGAACGAAGAAACCCCCATTCGAGTCTTTCTCGTAGATGACCACGCAGTAGTGCGGAGCGGGTTGTCGGCTTTTTTGCTTGCCTATGATGATCTTGACCTCGTGGGTGAGGCAGGCAGTGGTGAGGATGCGCTGCACCTGTGCGAGCACCTGCAACCCGATGTAGTCTTGATGGACTTGGTGATGCCAGGGATGAACGGGGTAGAAACCACCCAAGCCATTCGCACCCAGTGTCCCACTATCCAGGTAATTGCGCTAACGAGCTTCCCGGAAGAGGACCTTGTACAAGGGGCACTTCGTGCGGGGGCAATAAGCTATTTGCTCAAGGATGTGTCCGCGGATGAATTAGCTGCTGCTATACGGGCAGCATATGCGGGGCATGCCATCCTAGCCCCCGAAGCCACCAAAGCCCTCATTGATGCGGCACACCGACCACCTACCCCCGGCGATGATCTGACCGCACGGGAGCGCGAGGTGTTGGCGTTGCTGGTTGAGGGGTTGCCCAACCCAACTATTGCCGAACGATTGACCATTAGCCGAGCGACAGTCAAGTACCATGTGAGTAGTATCCTCTCCAAACTTGGCGTAAAGAGCCGCTCCGAGGCAGTGGCGATGGCGGTGCGGCAGCGGCTCATTTCGTGAGGGTCTGTTATTCATGCGCCAGCACCGCCCGGACACTCACCCGTGAGGCGTTCCAAGCCGGCAGCATACTTGCCCCTGCCGCTAGAACCAGCACCAACCCAAGCCATATCCACAATCCAATGGTTGAGAAGGCAAAGTTTAATGAGATACCAAAGAGGGTGCTTCCTACCGTATCAATGAGGAGTTGGCTCACGGGGAAGGAGAGTGCCGCAGCCAATAGCCAACTCAGGATACCGAGAAACAAGCCTTCTAGCATAATGACCTGAAGGACGCGACTATTGGACGCACCTATTGCTCGCAATACGCCAATTTCGCGGGTACGTTCGATAACGTTGAGGCTCATGGTACCTGCCAAGCCTAGCCCACCTACCGCCGCAATAACCAACGCCATTGCCATGAGTGCGCCAATAATGATAGAGAAGAACCCCTGAGTCATAGCGCGATTTTCGTAGGTATAGGTCAATCCCCCAACGCCCAGGCTGTTCCGCTTGAGGTACTCTTCAAGTCGTTTGCCCACAGCAGTAACAAACGCTTCCTCTGAGTGAGTAGTTTTGATCATCACCATTTGCGTATGGTCAACATCGCCCGTTACCCGTCCGTAGTGGGCAAAGGGGGTATAGGCATTTTCCATACCTTGCATTGTTACCATGATCCCAACGATAATCCAGCGGTTTTCTTTCCCATCTAGCGCAAGGATAATATCATCCCCAATGCTGAGGTCTGGGTTGTTCTTCATCACATCTACACTGACTACAAGAGCATTCTCATCCCCTGGAAGCAACCAACGTCCTGCAACTATTGTTGGGTTCATCATTGTGGTTTCTGGTGGTACGCCGATCAGTTGAAAGGATGTCCCCTCGCTGGTGTCGGGGTAAACGCGGCGGGTCATTGTGCCGATCCACCCCTCAGCGGATTCTACCCCCGGCACTTGCTCAACTTTTCGTGTGACGTAGGTTGCCCGTTCGGGGCGTTCAAGTTGAACCATCATATCAAAGTCATTGAGCGAGTCGAGCAGGGCATCAAGGGTATAATTAAGTGAAGCGTTGACGCTAAAGACAGCCATAAAGACCCCACCCCCAAGCGTTAGGGTAATGAGCGTGAGGGTAACACGCCCTTTTCGGCGCACCGTGTTTCGCAGCGAAAGCAGGATGGGACGGCTCAGGGATGAGGTCATTTGGCGCACTTTGGCTGCTATAGGCTGCCCAATGGTGCGAGAAACCCACCCTTTGCTCACACTCTGCTGGATACCCCCACTATCCAACGCCTGCCGTATGGTCACACGGGTACCCTGCCAAATGGGGATCAATGAGGCGACCATTGGTACCAGCAGACTGACGATTGCCTGTATCACAAAGACCCCCATCGGCACTTGGATAGTCGCGGGTGGGTCAAAGTTGAAGAAGCCCATCACCACTCCAACAAACCCCCGGACGGCGAGCGGGGTTAGCAGCAGCGCGAGTCCAAATGCCAGGAGACCAAAGCAGAGGACGAGGACAAGATACAGTCCCATCACCTGCCGAGGACGTGCGCCAATGGATTTGAGGATGCCTATTTGTCGGGTTTGTTGGGCAAGCAATGCGGCAATGGTATTTGTGACGAGAAAGCCCCCCAAGATGATAGCCAACACTGCAAGCATCCCCATCAGCGCACTGATACCAGAGACAAAACTGGTTGCCCAGTGTTGCCCTGGTTGCGAGACTTGGGGAAAACTAGGATTGCGCCCCGATTTTTGTATCTTGTCATAGACAGTACGGGCAAGGGCTTTGTTGTGGTCATAGTTGGTAGTATCGCCAGTGAAGCGCAATTGTAGCTGCGTATAGGTGTGGGATGCTCCAAGCCATTTGAGGGTCTCAAAACTGATATAGCCCGTTGCCATATTCGCTAGACTACTCGGCGGTTGGGCAAGATCGCGCACTGCGCCGGAAATGTGGATGATCCGCTGTTTGCCATCGGGACGTTCTATAAGGATAGTATCACCAACAGCGGCATTGACCTTGCCCTCACCCAAGCCAAGCCCAGAACGTTCAATCATGATGGTTTTGTTGGGTGGGGGGAATGTGCCAACGATAGCGTCAAAGGATTCAATCGCCATCTCCTCGTAGTCTGGTATAGCGATGATTTGCATATCCAGCCAGCGGTCTTCCCCAAGATAGGCTTTTGCGCTGATGGTTGTTTGGGCTTCGGCACTGGCTATGCCATCCATATCGCGTATGGATTCAACGAGCGAGTCGGTCAGACCGTCTTGCTCAGATACCGAGATGATCGCGTGGGCAGGGTTGGTTGCTTCATAGGCTTGGGTCATCTCTTGGGAGAGGGTCGTTTGTGCGCCGCCTATCACTCCTACCGCAAAGACCCCAACAAAAATGGAGAGCATGACCAACAGGGTGCGGGTTTTGTAACTCCACAGGTCGCCTAGCACTTTCTTCCAACGTGGACGCAAGAAAGGTATCCCCCAGGGTAAGCGCAGTTTACGGGCTATTGTTGAGGATAGGTTATCAGTTTTGATGGTCATTGGGACGATCTCCTTATTTGTTACCCTACTCCATAGGCGAGCTAGGCTAGGCTGTATCTAGGGAATTGGGTACTCACGAATATGTACCAAAAGCCGGTTTGTTTTCTTGTTTTATGGTTGCAAGACCCCTTCGGTCTCGCCCTCAACCGCAATGACTACTTCATGCACGGTAGGAAATTGTCGCAACGTTTGGGTAATTTGTTGACGGATAGCCTGTACCCGCGCTGACCCACCACCATAGGCGTGTATCTCCTGCGAGAAGTTGGCAGTAGCGACCCCATCAGCAATGGTAAGGTTGAGGAGTTGTACGTGATTACCCCAGTCTTCCTGTCGCCCTGGGTAGCCCTGGATTTCGTCTGGTGTAGGGATGGCTGTATACATTCCCGTTGGGGGTATTCCCTTGAGCAAGGCTTGCAATGTGGCAGTGCCAACAGCTGTTGTGTAGGGGATGGTACGAGAGACTGGTTGCACTTCCTCCCCAACTACCCAGTAGAGATCAACGGTGATGTTGTCGGGGGTAGTCGCTTCGAGTGTTGGTTCAGTAGTTGGGTCGCTAGTCGGGCTGCTTGTTGTGGTAGGTGATAGGATACTGGTTGATGGCGTTGGGGTTGGCTTATGTCCAACCGTTGTTGGCTGATTGGGCGTTGCTTCTTGCGCTATGGTTGTACATCCGGTGAGTCCAGTTATGATGATAAGGGCAGCTATGCCCATGAAAAATAGGTGTTTGGGAATCATAGGAACGATACTCCTTGTGGGCTTTGGTGTAGTCCATCTTGTTGTTTGTTGCTTACTTCCTATTATAGCATTGCCAAGCTATTGCCTCTATCCGCCAGGGGGGGGGAATCTATCCTAGTCAAGCGGCTAGGGTTTTGGGAAGCAAATGGGATGCTCATAGGGGTAGTTAGGGGAGAGTAAACAAGGTCTCGCCGGGCAACCCCCCCCATACCCTAGCCCTTTCCCCCTGGGGGAGAAAGGGAACCGAGGCAGGTGTTCCTCTCACACAAAACACCAAAAGGGTAATTCTGGTATAATGGTCCTTAATGAGCAACCAACGCTAGACAAAGGAATGGTCTTCTGGCGATTGGTTGATCTCTATTACGTCTGAAAAACAGGAGAAGAAGAGGCTATGTCTGGTCATTCAAAATGG
>CAZLKK010000226.1:0-6810 GCA_964559995.1 uncultured Chloroflexaceae bacterium | reverse complement strand
AACGTTTAATACTTCTTGTCGAAACCCTGGCATATGTATTCCTTTCCATTAGAACCTATCATTCGCGCAAATGCCCGACCAGGTTCGAAACCGATGCTTCCAGCCCTTCATAAAGGGCAGGAGAGAGATTGAGTAAGGACAAAATATGTCGTTGCGTCTCATTCAACGCCGTCACCGAATACCAGTGTTCGCCGGCCATCTCCACGATGGTCAGGGTCATATGGTTGAAGACACGAAACATCCGCTCGCTCGTTGGGCGACGGGTAGACTGCGTGCGCGATCCCGGTGTCAGCCCCACGATGTCCTCATTGCGCTGCTCCAGAGCATCCCGCACGCGATATTCGGTCAGCGTCAGGAGGCGCAGGGCCAGGGTCATCAGCCAGACCAGCCCGGCGATACGGTGTTCGTCGCGCAGGTAAAGCGGGCGAATGTGCAGATTGCGCGTCTTCAAGCGCGAAAACCCACGCTCCTCGACTGGTTGGTGACGATAGACCCCCACCACCTCGCACGGTGAGTAGTGCGCGGCGGTCGTGTTGGTCAAGTAAAACTGCCAGCCCAATCGGTCAGACATCGCCTGCCAACCCACCGCATCCACCGCGATACTGTCAACAATCCAGCGGGTGTTGCCCGACGGCAACACCTCCGCCGTCAGCGTCACCGAGACCACGTCTTGCCAACCGGATTTGTTGAGCAACGTCTGCACCACCGCGTCCAGGTCACACTGCTGACGGTAGGCTTTGCGTCCACGACCCGGCGGCAAACGCAGCTTTTCCAGCGCATCCGTCAACTTTTCCAGTGCCCGCAGACGCGCCGTCTGCTGTGCGGCACGGGTCGCTTCGCGCCGCACCACCAGCACCCGCTCGGTCCAGGTCACGGGCTGCCCGGTGTCGGGGTCGTTCCAGGTCTGGTCACGCTCCAGCGTGGAGATAGCCGTGTCAGGCCGTTCGATGCCACTGGATGGGTCAACGCTGGGTATCCACTCCCACGCATCCGGCTGCGCCAGTGCCGTATCGAGCCAGTCCCGCATGTCGCCGGTCATGGTGGCAGGGCGATAGGGACAGATGTAGGTGCTGTTGCCGCGCACGATGGCTGCGCGGGTCGCCAGGCGTGCCATCTTCGAGTCACCCACCACCACCACGTCGGTTGTGCCCAGCACCGCGACCGTGCGCTGATAGGCGGGAAGGTACAAACCGTCATCGGCACGGTTGCCGGCAATCGTCTGGACGCACACCGGCATGCTCATCGGGTCGAGCGCGGAGAGCATCAGCTTGAACTGGCGCAGGTCGGGACGATGGTCTTTGCTGTGCCCGTGCAACAGCATCGTGTCGGGGTCGTCCGGGTCGTGGTAGACACTCACACTGGTACTGTCGAGGCGAACGGTCTTCGTTGGAAGGCGGTAAACCCGTATCCACCGCTGAAGAAATGCCTCGTCGAGCGCTTCCTGCACCTCGCTGTTCCCCAACATGGTGAGGACATTGGCCAGGCGGTCGTCGGTGCAATCGGTATCGCGCATGCTGATGCCGAGCAGCGCATTGATACTGGCAGTGCGGTCGTTTGCCCACTCGCGCACATGGGAGAGTACGTGGCTGCGCTCCATCAGCATGTGTGCCAGCCAAATGGTGACAAGCGTGCCGATGCTTGCGCCTTCCCAATGCCCGTGGGGTGTGATGTGGTCATCAATGGTCGCCCGGATAGCCATGTCCTCCATGATGCCAACGAGGAGGGGCAGGCTATTGATCTGTTCATTGGTTATGGTTGGTTTCGTCTTCATAGGAAGAGTATACCGCATAGCGCGAACTGGTGAGTCGTTTGCGCGAATGGTAGGTTGTAACAAATAGCTTGCAAAGTTGCGTTATAATGGGGGTATGAATCACGTCATCAATCGTCAATTGGTTATTGCCAGTATTTTGGCAACACTCCTACTCGCGCTTCTCCTCATTGGTTGTCGTCTTCCCAATACCAGCGGGCAAGCGCAGGAAACCCCTACACCTCTAGGGGAAATAGTCACTCCATCGCCTACACTCCCTACGCCCACCCCGCTCCCGCGTGGGGGCAACCTGACCGTGCGCTTGGCACAGGACATCCCAAAACTCCAACCCTGGCAACCAAGATCACGCGGCGAAGAGCAGCTTATTTCGCTGCTCTACAGTGGGCTTGTGCGTTTGGATGAAAACCTTCGCCCACAGCCAGACCTAGCTAAACAATGGGAATCATCCGCCGACGGGCGCATTATCACCTTTACCATACGCAGCGATGTGATGTGGCACGATGGTCAACCGCTTGATGCAGTGGATGTTCATTTTACCTTCGATAGAATACGGGTGTTGCCCTATACCCGCACAGCCCTGCTCAAAGACCTGCGCCATATAGCCGCTATCGCCACCCCAGACCGTCATACGGTGGTTATCTCCATGACCGAGCGATATGCCCCCATATTTGCCGAACTAACCCTACCCATCCTGCCTCGCCACCTCTTGGAAAATGAGGATATAGAGACCCTGAATTTTTGGGATATTCCCGTAGGCAGTGGTCCCTTCGAATTTGAGCGGTTAGACCGCGGACATTCGGTTATTCTCAAACGGTACAATGGTTTTTACCGTGGTGCGCCGCTGCTTGACTACGTGGTCTTTGTTGGGGCAAGCAACAGCGATATTACCCTAGAAGCCCTCAAGGATGGACGGCTTCTGTTGGGTGAACTAGACTGGAAAACCGTTCGGGGTATTACCTCAACGCTCAATATGCTGCGAATTGGCGGCTATCCTGAAAACGGCTTCTATTACCTTGCCTTCAACATGCGTGAGGGGCGACCCTTTGCAGATGGGTTGGTGCGCCAAGCCCTCGCACAAGCCCTCGACATCCCCCAGTTGGTAGAGACTGCCACAAAAGGGCAGGGTATCCCGATAGGCAATAGTGCCGCACCCGGCTCATGGGCAGACCTCACCCCACCGCAGGCGCAGAAAACGGACCTTGATACTGCCCGTGCGTTGCTCAACGAAGCCGGCTGGACGCTACCGGAAGATGCCACCATTCGCCAACGTGATGGGGTCCCCTTCAAAGCCCGGTTGTTTGTGCGTGGTGATGATGCCCGACGGTTGGCTGCTGCACGTCGTATTGCAGAAGTAGCCGCGAGTATCGGCTTACAGATCGTCATTGAGCCAGCCGATTTCTCAACCGTTATTATTTCCCGCTACGCCCCTCCCTATGACTTCGACCTGCTGCTAGGCAGTTGGAGCAATGGGGCAGGCGACCCCGACTATGCCGACTATGCCTACTATGACCCAGACGATTTCGCGTTGTTCCATTCAAGCCAGATCAACCAGGGTCCCGTAGATACTCGGATTACGCGCAATATCGTAGGGTTTAGCGATGCGGGTTATGATGAACAGGTGCAAAAAGCCCGTCAACTGTATGACCTAGAAACCCGTGCCGAAGCCCTACAGAAAGCCCAACAGCGCATAGCAGAAGAACTCCCCTATCTATATCTCTGGGCAGACCGCATACCGGTAGCCCTAAATACCTGTATTACCACGATGGATGGCAAAGTCAATCTGTCCTCACCGGTCTATTTCTGGAATATTGAACGCTGGCATTTTTCCCTGGAGCCAGGGTGTCGTGATCTAGGGAACTAGAACAATGAACACGAAACCAGATTGGAGGAACTAGCCTATGGCTAATAAACACGTATATACTACTACTGCGCTTCGTGAGCTTCTGTATGAGGCGTTTAGCAGTGAAACGTTTGGTATCTTCTGCAAAGATTATTTTGCTCCCGTGACACGGCATTTTGCCCCAAATATGGATCACACGCTGCGGGTAGATACCCTCATAGACTACTGCAAGCGGCAGGGAAAAATGGAAGAACTGCTAGAACGCATCAAACAAGAGAACGAATACCAGTACCACTGCTTCATAGATGCCATCCGTTCTCCCCTTGATACGGCTCATGTCCCGCAAGACGAGGGAATGGATGAGGAGCGTATGGCAGAGATAGCCCAAGTACAAACCACGCTGAGACAAACACGGCGAGCACTTTTGACGATGCAGGAGCAAGTGGCTGGCTATGGGGGCAGAACCTACGCGCCTTCCCATATCCTCATGTCAATGGAAGACAACGAACGGCAAATACGCCAGTTAGAACAACGGCTGCATCAATTGCAACGAACTTCTCCAACCTCTCCAACCAACCCTTTGCCCGATCCTCCTCTCCCATAAAAGAAAGGACAAGGGGGAGCGGGGGAATGTTGCACGGTGCGCTTGCCTGATCTACCCCACCAAACCGCGCTCACGGCAGGCAGCAACAAGCTGTTCATACAGTGCCGCGTACGCTCCCACGATAGCCTGCCCCTGTGGCTCAACACGCTGGCGTATGTGGACCATAGCCCTCGTTGCCTCCATCAGATCGCTATGCAACACAGTACCTGCTGCCAAAACTGCTGCCCCAAAAGCAGCTTCTGTTTGTTCAGGGATGAGCAATGGACAATGCAGAATATTAGCCCGTATCTGAAGCCATGTATGGCTCCGTGCGCCCCCCCCCGTCACCCGTAGCTCCCCGTCTCGCTTAGCCCCAAGCTGCGCCAGCGTATCATAAGCCAATCGCTCAATATAGCCTACTCCCTCTAGGCAAGCCGTATAGTAGGCAGCATCGTTGGTAGGCTCCCCAATGAGAAACCGTTGGGCAGCAGCATTGGCAAAGGGGAACCGCTCCCCTTTGCGCTGCAAGGGATAATACAACAACCCAGAGGGGGCTTGCTGTATCGCTTGGGCATCCATTGCTGCAAGGTCTGCACCGGCAAACTCCAGTGCCAGCACCTCGCCACCGGTATTGCTGGCAGCACCCGGCAGCCACATCCCCTGCGGGTGACGATGCGAGTAGATTCGCCCCTGGGGATCGCGCAGGAGATCAGTTGTCACCCCCTTAAACACGAGTGTTGTCCCCAACACACTCATCCACTGCCCTGGTGCGCTGGCACCACCGGCAATCTGTGCCGCACAACCATCGGTCATACCGGCTACCACCGCCAGACCAGCGGGTAATCCTGTGGCAGCGGCAGCAGCGGGAGTGACATACCCAATGACGGTACCGGGCGAAACAATCTGGGGGAATCGTTCAATAGGCATATGCAGCATGGTGGCAACCACAGGGTCCCACTGAAGCTGTATCAAATCATAGCCAGTTTTGAGGGCTTGGCTCCAGTCGCTTACCCCATACTCACCGGTGAGTCGTCCGACCAGCACATCGCCGGCGTGGGCAATGAAGCGAGTTTTTGCCAAAACTTCCGGGTGGTGACGTTGTATCCAAAGCAGTTTGGGGAGCGCAAAAGATGGCTGAAACTGGTAGCCGTGGCTAGTGGTCAAGCCAGTGCAGTGGGTGTTGAGATAGGCTGCCTCGTCCCCCGCCCGTCGGTCACTGTACATGATCGCGGGGTAGGTCGGGGTGCCTGCGCTATCGAGCAAACAGAGCGTGCCAGAAGTGCCGGTTATCGCCAATCCTTTGTATGTATCCTGAAATGGGTCCAGCTGACTTGTCGCTTGGCGCAGGCAAATGTGCGCTGCGTCCCACCACTGTTGTGGGTCTTGCTCCACCCGCTCGCTGCCGCTCGCTGCCGCCGTCTGATACCATGCGAAAGGCTGACTCGCCTGGGCTGCCACCTGTCCCTGGGCATCTGCGATAACCACGCGGACACCTTGTGAGCCTATATCTACCCCAATGACCAGCCCATCTTGGTATGCTGTTGATTGCATAAAACCATCCTTTCTGTAGGTCGTACTACCTTTCATAGTACTATTGAGCAGCATTATAAAGCACACATGCTATAATGCATATTGAGAATATCATTAAGGAGGTAATGATTTCCTATGATCTACGTATTCAACAAACAACGAATACGCCTGTTCGCTATAATGGTCTCTTTGATCTTGCTCATAGTTCTGCTGTCAGCACAAGCCCCCATCCCTGGAGGTACTGGTACAGAACGTGACAAAGAAGCCTCGCCCTATGTGCGACTCGAAGGCTTGGCAGTGTTACCAGCAGATACCTTTGCTGCTGGACCACCTTCGGGGTTTGCCATTGCTGGCACCTACTACGGGCGACAAGTGCCATTTGAAAACCAGCCGGTACAAGGGATAAGTGCTCTTGTACGGAGTTGGAATGGCAATTATTTGGTGCTTACAGACAACGGCTATGGGACACGCCAAAATAGTGGCGATTTCCTTTTGCGCTGGTATGAAGTAGCTTTGGACTTCAAGCAAGGAAGCGTCTCCGTTCTTGGATTCACTCATCTGACTGACCCCTTGCACAAGGTCCCCTGGGCTATTTTGCACGAAGAGCAACGGACGTTGACGGGAGCAGACTTTGACCCGGAGTCGTTCCAACAAGCCCCTGATGGCAGTTTTTGGATTGGTGATGAGTTTGGTCCCTATCTGTTGCATGTAGATGCTGCTGGTAGGGTAATAGATTCACCTTTTGCCATCCCCTACCCAAAGCCGTTGGAAGTACTGTCTCGTGGTCGCCCTGCCCTTCAGACAGCAGACAATGCTGATTTCTTCTCGCTGCCCACACAAGAAGCCCGCGATTTGGCAGCAAATCTGCCAGATAGCCGGGGGCTAGAAGGATTGGCGATAAATAGTTCGGGAACCAAGCTCTATACGCTGATGGAAGGGGCAATGAAAGATGACCCCATACAGACCCGTTTACCCTTCCAGGAGTTTGATCTGCTCAATAAGCAGTTTACCAACAATTATTGGTTTTATCCACTGGATCATCCCGATTATGCTATTGGAGCTATTACGGCACTTACTGATGAGCGTTTC
>CAZLKK010000225.1:0-6834 GCA_964559995.1 uncultured Chloroflexaceae bacterium | reverse complement strand
CGCAGAGATTCGGACAACAACGGGCTATGCTGTAGCATCTTGCCCGGAAATCCTGCCCGGTATCTAGGTCTATACTATGTGCATCTTTTGGTTCCATTCTGCCCGGAATCCCTATGACCTACCCCTGAGAAGGCAGGGGGAGAGGGTTGTCGCCCTATGGGGGCAGGGGGAGAGGGTCGGTTCCCCCTCGCCCTGGAATAGGAATTTGCAAAAAAGTTTGGTATAGGGTATTATTGCTTTTACAAGGCGGGGACACCGCCTTCAGACGCAAACGGTCTCATTGGATGTCGTTGTCTGAGAAGTCCAATCCTTGCGGATTGGCAGTTGTCACATAGTATAGCCTGCGCTACATATTGTGGTACACTGGAGTACCTTATATCGTGTAGCTAGTAAACTGAGGGTTTCGCTCTCAGTTATTTGTTATTTATCACGTCTTTTTCTTCAACCGCTATCTGTGGAGCATCATTCTCCACAATTACGTTGGACTGTTGAGGACAAACTCGCACAAAACGAAATGATGAAGCGTTCATGTACTGTATGCCATGAAGCACAACAACCAGACAACGTAGCTTTTCTTTGTCTGGTACAGCCATGAATCAGCACTCTCTATAAAGGTAATAACTGTTATGACTGAAAAACCTGTATATTTGACCCGTGAAGGTCAAACAAAACTCGAAGCAGAGTTGCAAGAACTCCTTACCGAAGGACGTATTGACGTAGCAGAACGTATCAAAGCCGCCAAAGAGCTAGGCGATATTTCCGAGAGTGGCGAATATGAAGATGCGAAAAACTCGCAAGCCCTGCTTGAAGGGCGCATCCGGGAAATAAAAAGCATCCTTTCGCGTGCTCAACTTATCGAGGAAGATAACCACAATCATCGAGAAGTTAATCTAGGTTCTTCTGTGACCATTCGCTTTGATGGCGAGGATGAAGATGAAACGTGGGTTATTGTTGGGAGCACAGAGGCAAGACCCCAAGATGGGAAAATTTCCAACGAATCGCCTATTGGCTCGGCACTTATTGGCAAAAAGCCAGGACAGAAAATGACTGTCCAGACTCCATCCGGGGTCGCTACTGTGACTATTGTCCGAATTAGCTAACCGTAAAAATTATGTTAGGGCTATCAGAGCAAAGAACCCCGGTATCTCGTGCTGATAGCCCTACAGAACTGAGAGTATTTTTCGCGCATGGAACTGACCGAACTCCAGACTCAGCGTCTTACCAAACTGGAACGTCTCCGTTCATCCGGGATTGAGCCGTTTCCCCTGCGCTCTTCTCGCACCCATACGATTGCTACTACCCTAGCGCATTTTGATACGCTCGCCGAATCTGCCCAACCGGTAACGATTACCGGGCGCATTGTTGGGGCGCGTCGGGTGATGGGCAAATTGGCGTTTGCCCACATTGCAGATGAAAGCGGACGTATTCAACTTTGGTTGAGCAAGGGAGATATAGGCGAAGAGCTCTTTGCTCGCTTCCGTGATGACTTTGATACCTTTGATATTGTCCAAACCAGTGGGACGTTGCGAATGACAAAAAAGGGCGAGCCATCGCTCTTTGTCTCTGATATAACCATTCTGGCGAAAGCCTTGAACCCCCCACCCGAAAAGTGGGAAGGGCTAAAGGACGTGGAAGAACGCCATCGCCAACGCTACCTGGACTTGATTGTCAATGAAGACCGTAGCGAGGTTTTCAAGAAGCGTTCGCGGATAGTCTCGGTTATGCGCCGCTTCCTTGACGAACAGGGGCTTATTGAAGTAGAAACCCCGGTGCTTCAGCCTATCTATGGCGGCGCGGCGGCACGTCCCTTCACCACCCACCACAACCAACTTGGGCAAGACCTCTACCTCCGTATTGCTACCGAACTCTACCTCAAGCGATTGATTGTTGGGGGGCTAGGCGGCGTATATGAGATTGGCAAGAACTTTCGCAACGAGGGGGTAGACCGTCGCCATAATCCAGAGTTTACCGTGATGGAGTGCTACCAAGCCTTTGCCGATTACAACGATATGATGCGCTTGGTTGAGCAGATGTTGCGCGTGTTGGTGCAGGAGGTCGCCGGCACAACGACGATTACCTACCAAGAGCACCAATTGGACTTTGCCCCAGATTGGCAGCGTCTCCCATTAGCAGATGCCATTTTACACCAGACGGGTATAGCCATCACCCAGGCGACCACCCTGGAAACCCTCAATGAAGCGATAAACAAGGCAGGCTTGGATGTAGAACGCAAGGCAACCTGGGGTAAGCAGGTGGATGAACTTTTCAGTACCTATGTTGAGCCAACGTTGATACAACCAACGTTTATTGTGGACTACCCGGTTGAGCTTTCGCCACTAGCAAAGCGCAAACCAGATATGCCTGACTATACCGAACGGTTTGAGGGGTTCATTGCCGGTATGGAAGTGGCTAACGCCTTCACCGAACTGAATGACCCGCTCGACCAGGAGCAGCGGTTTCTGGAGCAGGGGCGGGCATATGATTCTGGTGATGATGAAGCTCATCAAATGGACTATGACTTCCTCAATGCGCTAATGTATGGTATGCCGCCGACAGGGGGGCTTGGCATGGGGGTAGACCGCATTGTGATGGTCTTGACCAATCAGGCAACCATTCGTGAGGTTATCTTATTCCCCCACTTGCGGACGAGGGAATAGCAGGGAGTAGCACCAGGCTATGGGTACCGTTCTCGTCAATACCGGCGGTATGGACACGGTAGTCGGGGCGCGGGTTGTGCGGGCAGCGAATGCTTACCCACTCGCAAATGCGTTGGGGTTGCCCTTTTTCCCGATTACGCCAACTTTCCCCTGGCTTGGTCTACTTGGCATGATTCCCCTACCGGTGCGTTGCTGGCTATAGCCCGGATGATGCCAATGATCCGCTGGTGGTCTTTGCGCTGATGGAGCAAGTGCGCGAGTTTATCGAGCAAACGCTGGTGGGTAAGGTAGACTAGGGGGGGGTATGTATCTTGAGACGTGTACCATACGCAATATCAAGTGGTTTGAGGAGGTCACGCTTGATTTTCGTAATGTTGATGGGAGGTACAGGCAATGGAGCGTGAAGCATTCGCAGCATTACCAGTGGTCAAGCAGATGCAAGCTGACGCACGGACGCAGATAATGCGCTATCGTGATCGGTTAGCAGAAACGTATGGTGAGCGACTGAAGCTACGCTGCTTCAGTGTGGTAGCGTTGGGCTACGAGCGACTTGTATGGGAAGAAGTGTAGCGGGGTAGCGATAATAGATCGCTTTTTCGCCACGGTGGGGCAAGGGGTAAGGGGCAAGGGGTTGTCCAAACAACCCGCGCCCCTTTGCGTTTTGCGCTAGACCACTTCCCCCGCGACCTCCCGCGAAAAGACACACGCGCCTGTCGCATCCACGTCAACGATAATCGTATCTCCCTCGTGGAAATCTCCCTTGAGCAGTGCCATAGCCAACGGGTTTTGTATCTTTTGTTGCAAGACCCGCTTGATGGGACGTGCGCCATAGAGGGGGTCATACCCCTCTTTGCCAAGCTGCTCCAGCGCGGCAGGCGTGAGCTTGAGGGTCAAGCGGCGATCTTCCAACAGTTGGCGCAGCCGTTCAAGCTGAATGGAGATAATCCTGCCGATGTGCTCCTGGCTCAACGGGTGGAAGACGATAACCTCATCAATACGGTTGAAGAACTCTGGACGGAAGAGGTGTTGTACCTCTTCTATCACCCGCGAACGCACCTGCTCTTCTGGCTCACCGCGCTGGTACATCTCCTGAATGATGGGACTGGCAATGTTGCTGGTCATAATCACCACCGTGTTTTTGAAATTGACCATGCGCCCCTTGCCGTCAGTCATGCGCCCATCGTCTAGCACCTGCAACAGCACATTGAACACGTCATGATGGGCTTTCTCGATTTCGTCAAACAGGATGACGCTGTAGGGGCGGCGGCGCACCGCTTCGGTAAGCTGACCGCCCTCTTCATAGCCCACATAGCCGGGCGGCGCACCTATCAAGCGGGCGACAGTGTGTTTCTCCATATACTCCGACATGTCAAGCCGTATCATGGCAGACTCATCGTCAAAGAGAAACTCTGCCAACGCTCGCGCAAGCTCCGTTTTGCCCACGCCGGTTGGTCCCAAGAAGAGGAACGAACCAAGCGGGCGGTTGGGGTCTTGCAAGCCAGAACGGGCACGGCGCACCGCGTGGGAGACAGCATCAACCGCAGTGTCCTGCCCAACAACGCGCTGATGGAGCCGCTCTTCCATCTTGATGAGCTTGTCAATCTCGCCTTCTAGCAGTTTGCTGACAGCTACCCCCGTCCACTTGGAGACTACCTGGGCTATATCCTGCTCGTCCACCTCCTGTTTGAGCATAGTTGGTCCCTGCGCTTTGATCTGCGCTTCCATTGCTGCCAGTTCTTTCTCCTGCTCCGGGAGCTTGCCATATTCAAGCTCGGCAGCTCTATTCAGGTCATACTGGCGGCGTGCTTGCTCAATCTCGTTGCGTGTCTCCTCGATCTGCTCTTTGAGTTGGTTCATACCCTCAAACAACGCTCGCTCATGTTGCAACTGGCTTTCCAGCGCACGGCGTTCTTCCCCAAGATTTGCCAGGTCTTGCTCGATCTTGTCGAGCCGCTCTTTGCTGGCATTATCTTTTTCCTTCTTGAGGGCTTCCCGTTCTACCTCCAGTTGCAAAATGCGCCGTTTGAGATCGTCTAGCTCCTGTGGCTCGCTGGTAATCTCCATACGCATACGGGCAGCCGCTTCGTCTACCAGGTCTATCGCTTTGTCTGGCAAGAAGCGGTCTGTGATGTAGCGGTCTGACAGCACCGCCGCCGCTACCACTGCGCCATCAGTAATGCGTACCCCGTGATGGGTTTCGTAGCGTTCTTTGATACCCCGTAGAATACTGATGGTATCCTGTACGCCGGGTTGCTCCACAAAGACCGGCTGGAACCGCCGTTCAAGGGCAGCGTCTTTCTCAATGCGTTTGCGGTATTCATCCAGCGTGGTTGCCCCGACCATGTGCAACGCCCCGCGTGCCAGCATGGGTTTGAGCATGTTGCCTGCATCCATTGCTCCTTCTGCTGCGCCTGCCCCCACAACGGTATGCAGTTCGTCTACAAAAAGCACAATATCGTCACGGTCTTCTATCTCTTTGAGCACCGCTTTGAGCCGCTCTTCAAACTCGCCACGATACTTGGCACCGGCAATGAGTGACCCCATATCCAGCGCGTAGATTTGCTTGTCCTTGAGCGATTCTGGCACATCGCCGGCGATAACCCGCTGCGCCAACCCCTCGACAATAGCCGTCTTGCCAACGCCTGGCTCCCCAATGAGCACGGGGTTGTTTTTGGTGCGGCGCGAGAGTATCTGGATAACGCGGCGTATTTCTTCCTCGCGCCCTATCACGGGGTCAAGTTTGATGCGCTCTGCCAGTTGGGTGAGGTTGGTAGCATACTGTTCTAGGGCTTCATATGTCCCCTCTGGTGTGGGACTGGTGATGCGTTGGGTGCCACGCACCTCGCGTAGTGCCATGAGCAGCGCATCACGGGTAATGCCTGCCTGCTGCAAGACCCGCTGCGCTGCGCCGCCGCCATGCTCCATGATGGCGAGCAGCATGTGCTCGGTGGAGACATATTCATCCCCAAAGATTGGCAGTTCGTCATAGACCCGCGAAAGTACGCGCTGCAAGCGGGATGATGCATACATCTGGGCAGCAGAGCCGCTGACCCGGGGAAATTGATCTATTTCTTTACGCACCTGCTGAGACAACGCACCAACGGCAATGTTCATACGGGTGAGGACTCGTGGGACGACTCCCTCTCCCTGTTCGAGCATGGCGAGCAGCATGTGCTCTGGCTCTAGTTCTGCGTTGCCGTTGCGCTCGGCAATGAGTTGCGCGTTGTGCAGGGCTTCATAGGTTTTTTCGGTAAATCGTTTGGTATCAAATGACATGGGCATCCTCCTTGTCTTGGTATTTTGGCTAGGTTGTTGTGTTGCTTTGTTGTTTTCATAAGTTATGATACCACTTGGTTGTCAGAGGAGTGCTAGTGGTATGTTGGATTTGTGTTATTGTTCTTTGCCGGCGTTTCCGGTATAATGCAGGTAATAGGTAGCCAATCGCTAGGAGACCCACCCGTATGACCCAAACCCTAATCTATCCTAATCCCACAACCGCCCCCCAACAGGAGACTATCCCCCGCTTGCACCACGGCGACCACCTCTCGCGCCAGGAATTTGAGCGGCGATATACGGCTATGCCCAACGTCCGGGCTGAACTGCTAGATGGAGTAGTGTTTATGGCTTCCCCGCTGCATGCGTGGCACGGTATACCGCATGCTCATATCATGGGTTGGCTTGCGCTGTATCGAGCACTTGTCCCCCATATTGAGCTATGCGACAATACCTCGCTGCGTTTGGATGCTACCAGTGAGGTACAACCTGATGCAATGATGTTCTTTACCAGCAGTGCCAATGATCGCACGAGAATTAGTGATGATGGGTATGTTGAGGGTTCCCCGGAGCTTATTGTGGAGATAGCAGTCAGCAGTGTGGCGTATGACCTGCACGACAAGCGATTGGTCTACCAGCGGTGTGGGGTACAAGAGTACCTCATTTGGCACGTCCCCGATAATCGCATCGTGTGGCTTTCCCTCACCGATGGGGAATATACCGCGCTCTCCCCCGACGACAACGGTATGCTATATAGCCGGGTCTTCCCCGGCTTGGTGCTAGACGTACCGGCGTTGCTCAGTGGGCAGTTGGCGCAGGTGTTGGCGGTGGTGCAGGCGGATGCAGCGTTAGGAGACCCACCCGTATGACCCAAACCCTAATCTATCCTAATCCCACAACCGCC
>CAZLKK010000224.1:0-6867 GCA_964559995.1 uncultured Chloroflexaceae bacterium | reverse complement strand
CCGTGCGCCCCTACATCCGCTCGTTGACCCTCGCGGCTCGTTTGGTGGGCAAGGGAGGGGGAACACCTACCCGGTTTCCCTTCTCCCACGTCGTGGGACGCGGGGCTAAGGGATGGGGGAGCAAAACAACCCGCACCCAATTTGCAATATCTAGCAATATCCAATTGAAAAACCTAGCCCGATATGGTAAACTAAAACTACTGAGTATCCACACAACAGAGCAAAGCAGGGAGCAGCGATCCGGAAAGGAAATAAAACGTTGAGTGATACTGATGATGCTATGCCTACGGTGATGATTGTCGAGGACGATCCAGCCATTCGTCGCCTGTATAGTTTTTTACTGACCAATAGTGGCTACAACGTTGTGGAAGCCGAAGATGGTCAGGCTGCGCTTGAACAATATACTGCTGAACCATGTGACCTTATCATCACGGACATGAATATGCCCCGTATGGGTGGTATGGACTTGGTGAAGGAATTACGGGCGCGAAATCATGATGTTCACGTCATTATGGTGACGGCTTATGGAACAGCAGACACCGAACGAATGGCGTTTCGCTTTGGAGCAAATGAATACATAGCTAAACCTTTCGATTTTGAAGAACTTGAAGGGCGTGTTCGCGCTTTCTTTGAAGAAGATTCATGATCGCTTTTTTCCTTTCATAGCAGAACCAAACTGCGCGAGTATTCCAAATCATCCTGGCTCATATGCTTTATGGTCAATGTACCATCGGAATCATGGAAATCATCGTTGTTGCCAACCTTACCGAGTACATTGGCATATTGTGGTATGGGTAGGTTGATCATGAGTGGTTGCCCAAAAATTTGGAGCTGTTTGGGGAATAACCCAAGTGCTGACTCCACCATGCTGTGGAAGGGGAATTAAGGTAATCTGTTGCCTTGCGGGTGATCCCGAATCAAAGCCTCCCTATGTAGCAGGGGGGTACCCGAAGGAGCTTCTGATAGGGATATGTAGTCGTAACCGGCTGTCTGGAGTTCTTGTGGGCAAGGCGTAAGAGCCGGTTATGAAAAAGTAAAATACAAGTTGACATGTCTATGTTCTCTAGCGTAGAATAGGAAGAGCAAGCGATAAGCAGATCGGCAATTGTCGCATGACCCGGTACCTCCCACCTCATTACCGTGGGAACCTTTTGGTGTCTCCATCTCTTGCTTGGCATCTCTTGTTTGGTGATGTGCAAGAATTGTCCTAGTGATCGTTTGTTAGGATACGTAAGAAAGAGGATGTGTGCCTTCAGAGGAATCAATCTCCATTATGAAAATGTTTGTGTACCAGAAGTCAGTGCTTCAAGAAGGAACGCCACTGGCGGTCATTATGATGTACGAAGAAGATCTCCTAGAAGAACCGCTCGCTTCACTTATAGAAGGAGATGATTTTTCTGGAAAGAGTGAACAAACCGCATTGCTCTACCCACACGGCACACTGCCAATGCAACGGGTATTACTCGTAGGACTAGGTAAACGAGCCGATGTCTCACTCCACACTATCCGACAGGCAGCAGCCCAAGCAAGCCGTAAAGCTCATACCTTGCAAGTGACAGCATATAGTCTCCAGATGCCAATTGCCGATGCGTTGGATGCTCAGGATATAGCGCAAGCAGTGGTAGAGGGGAGCAGGCTTGCTTCCTATCGGTTGCTTCAGTACAAGAGTCAGCCAACCCCAGAAGAACGCCATCAGGTAGAACGCTTGAACATCTTTGTGTCCGACCAGATGGAGATACAGGACATAGAGCGGGGTATCGCCATTGGTGAAGCAGTAACGGGTGGGGTGTTCCTCTCCCGCGACCTTGCCAATAGCCCTGGGAATGTTGTTACTCCCCTACGGTTGGGGGAAGTAGCCCTGGAACTTGGCGAAACGCATAACCTCAATGTGACGGTGCTGCGCGATGATGACCTGAGAGATTTTGGGGGCATACGGGCGGTTGGGCAGGGGTCGGCAGAGCCACCCTGCTTTATTATTCTCGACTACACCCCGCAATCATCCAAAACTGATGTACCCACCATTTGCTTGGTTGGGAAAGGGATAACGTTTGACACCGGCGGTATATCTATCAAGCCTGCCCCGAATATGGGGGACATGAAGATGGATATGTCGGGGGCGGCGGTGGTGATTGGGACAATGCGGGTCATTAGTGAGCTTGCGCTGCCCTTGCGCGTGGTGGGGTTGGTCAGTGCCGCAGAAAACATGCTTGGGTCACGGGCATACAAGCCTGCGGACATCATCACAACGATGAGTGGCAAAACGGTAGAAGTGCTGAATACAGACGCTGAGGGGCGTATTGTGCTGGCGGATGCGCTGCACTATGCCCAACGGTTCAACCCTGATGCCGTTATAGACTTGGCAACCCTGACCGGGGCAATTTCTATCGCGCTTGGTTCCTTTGCCATAGGGGTTATGGGCAACAACCAAACCCTCATAGATCGCCTGATCGAAGCGGGAACCGTTACCCACGAACGCACATGGCAACTTCCCCTTTGGGATGAGCACAAAGAACTGCTGAAAAGTCCATTGGCAGACTTGAAAAATATTGCTGATGGGCGTGATGCCGGCTCAACGGTAGCAGCGGCGTTTCTTTCGGCGTTCGTTGGCGACTATCCGTGGGCACATTTAGACATTGCGGGGACTTCGTGGAATGATAAGTCACCGCTCTTATATGAAACCAAAGGCGCAACCGGGCGAGGGGTGCGTCTCCTAACCCATATGCTCCGCCATTGGAGCAGCATGGCACGTTAAATGGCACGTTAAATGGTACTATGTACGCTTTACTGTAAAATCTGCCAATGACATTTTGAGAGGGTCAGCATGGATTCCGACAAGTTTATCGTTCGCTTCTGGGGTACTCGGGGAAGCTATCCCACTCCAGGACCAAAGACTATACGGTATGGTGGCAATACTACCTGTGTTGAACTTCAGGTAGGGAAGCAAACGGTGATTATTGATGCCGGCTCTGGCATCATTAATCTGGGTAATGACCTCTTGCGGCGAGCTAAGGAGCATGGCAACAAGCCCATTGTGGCATCGCTTTTGCTTACCCATATGCACCATGATCATACGCAGGGGTTTCCCTACTTTGTCCCCGCCTACGTGGGAACGAGTACCTTGCACATTCTTGGGCCCCGCACGTTTGATCAGGAGATTGAGGAGATACTCAATCATGCCGTCCTGCCTCCAAGTTTTCCTGTTAGTTTGCATGAAATGCCCTCCGTGAAAGTTATTCGCAGTTTGCAGGGTACGGAGATGGTCGTTATTGACCAGGAGCAGGGCAATCTGCATATTCACAATATCTTTCATGATTATATTGAATGTACCCCGGATATTATTTGTGTGCGTATTCATAAGAGCTATGCCCATCCAAAAAGCGGGGTGTATATCTATCGGGTGGAGTGGAACGGCAAATCTATGGTCTTTGCCAGCGATACGGAAGGGTATGTAGACACAGATCGGCGGTTGGTCAACTTTGCGCGGGACACCGACTTGATTATCCACGATGCCCAGTATACAGAAGAAGAATATGCGATGTCCAAGCAGGGTTGGGGGCATAGTACGCCAGAAATGGCGTGCAATGTTGCTCGCCTGGCGAATGCGAAACAATTGGTTCTCTTTCATCATGAGCCAATGTACCCTGATGATAAAATTGCTGAGATTGAACGCAAAGCCCAACAAGTGTTTCCCAACACGATTGCTGCCTATGAGGGTCTGGAAATCACGCTCTAATAATGGGGGAACCGTCACTACCTCTAGGCAAGGTTTCTGCTGAATGACGGAAGCAGTAGGTCGTGTGCCATCTTCGGGTACGACGCTTTCCCCCGTTGCGGGGGTATTCCCCCCACCATTTGGGGCGTGGGGTGATGATGGGCTTGGCACCAGCATCACGCGCAAGTCCCGACTTCAGGTGTTCCCTTCTGCTGGTATCCACAATGCGCTTTGGTATTTTCCCCTAGCGACTGGCGGCTATGTGCCGGTCTTTCGCAATGCTGCGGTTATCTACTTCGCTCGGTTTGTCCCCTTTTTGTCTAGCAAAGCCCTACTCTACCGTCTACTTGGTATGCGGATGGGTAGCTATGTGTCGGTAGGGTTGATGGCTATGGTGGATATTTTCTTTCCCCAGGATATTACGCTTGGTGATGAGTGTATCATTGGCTATAATTCGGTCATTCTCTGTCATGAGTTTGTCCGTTCTTCCTGGCGGCGTGGTCCGGTGTGGATTGGTCGTGATGTGACTATCGGCGCAAATACGACCATCCTGCCAGGGGTGGTGATAGGTGATGGGGCTACGGTCTCGGCAATGAGTCTGGTTAATCGGGATGTCCCCCCTGGAGCGTTGGTAGGGGGAGTACCGGTGCGGATGATTCGCGCTGATGGGAGTGGGGATGAGTAAGATGTCGCCTTTTGCCCAACCAGTGACGCTTATGGGGGGGGTTGAGTGGTTGTTGCGCTGGACGCTGGCGTTCATTATGCGCTATGCGCTGATCTTCTGGGCATGTATCACTATCAATATAGTGGGTACGGTGCTTGGGGCTATCTTCTGGTATGGCACGATGCTGACTAACTCGCCACTCTGGACGCTGCCCTTTATCCCCGATTGTCCATTGGCGGCTCTGCTCGGCAGCATTGCGCTGGTGGGGCTACGCTGGCGTAAGACGTGGGCATGGTTTACCGCGTTTGCAGCCTTTGCCTGCCTCAAGTATGGCGCGTGGACTATATTGTTTTGGTTGCGGCAGTGGGTGGGGGCAGGGGAGATTGCTCCTCTCGGCTTTGTGCTGCTGGTTAGTCATGTGGGATTGTTTGTTGAGGGGGCGTTGTTGGTGCCGCATATTGGCAACCTTTCGCTGATGACGCGGGGGGCAATCATCGCTTGGTTTGGCTTTTCTATTTATGTAGACTATGGGCTTGGCTATGACCCTGGTATGGCAAGCCATGTGCCGTTGGAGTTTGCGTTTCGGGTGGCGGTAGGGCTGACGTTGCTGCTTGGTGTGGGGTTGCTCCAGTTGGAAAATAAGCAACATGGGGAAAGTACCTAAGCATGTTCCTGCTCACCCGCTCCCCTTGTGCCCCTGCTCCCAGAGGGCGTGGGGAAGCCGTCCGGTCCTTACAAAGGGTAGGTCATCCCAATTCCAGGCAAGGTTTACCCATAGATGCCCGCAGATGCATCATGCCCCTTGCCCTATTCAAGCCGCGAGTAGTAACGAGCGGATGGGGGAGGGCAAGGGGTTTTACACCTTTATTATGACAGGAAAACCCATCTGCCACACCCCCAAAAAAGTCCCCCAAAAAAGTACTTGACAAACATCCGCGGGGGTGCTATACTAATCGTCAGTTAGAGAAAAGTTGGTTTCACTCCTCAGCATTGTTGGGGAGGTTAAACCTAAAAACATACATACAACCTTCACCATCAATACTTGACATGTAGGTGAAGAACCACTGGGTATAGGGCAAGGCTCTATGCCTAATTTATTTGGCAGTTTTGCTCTTGTATCGAGAGTAGTATTCTTGAGTCAAGGCAGGCTGCATGTTTTGTTTTCAGTTGTATGGGTGTAATGCACTTTAATAAACGAATATGATAGCTCACCGAGTCTATTGAAAGATAGATGAGACAGATAAAGATAGTATGAAGGAACAGGCAAGTGCGTTCATATCGGGGGAGAGACCCTTCCCCTGGTCTACCGTGAACGTGCGTGCAAAGAAGACACAATAAGCACACGGTGGATGCCCTGGCACTTCGTGCCGATGAAGGACGTGACATCGCAGCGAAATGCGTGGGGGAGTGGCGAGTACGCGCTGATCCCACGATGTCCGAATGGGGCAACCCCCTGACGCAAGTCAGGACTCCCGCAAGGGAGAGGGAACCAAGCGAAGTGAAACATCTAAGTAGCTTGAGGAACAGAGAAGGATACCCGTAGTAGTGGCGAACGAACCGGGTTGAGCCCAAACGGGTCGCGTGCCAAGCAAGCAGGCGTTGCGCGACGCGGGTTGTAGGACTTATCTGGATGGACTGCTTTCCATCCATTCCGCTAGGTGGGGGTAGGCGAAGGCGTTTGGAACACGCCGCCGGAGAACGTGAGAGCCGTGTAGCCGCCACCACCCGGAGGGACGATAAGCACCTGAGTAGGGCCGGACACGAGAAATCCGGTCTGAATCTGGGGGGACCACCCTCCAAGGCTAGATACACGAAGTGACCGATAGCGGATAGTACCGTGAGGGAATGGTGAAAAGTACCCCGGCGAGGGGAGTGAAAGAGTACCTGAAACCGTGTGCTTCCATGCAGTCGGAGGGCGAGATGGCGGAAACGTCATCGCCTGACGGCGTGCCTTTTGGAGTATGATCCGGCGAGTTACCCTCTGTGGCAGGTTAAGGCAGCAACAGCCGGAGCCGGAGTGAAAGCGAGCGTGAAGAGCGCGAGGTCGCAGGGGGTAGACCCGAAACCGCGTGAGCTACCCATGGGCAGACTGAAGCGTCCCTAACAGGACGTGGAGGGTCGAACCGGTGTCTGTTGCAAAAGGCTCGGATGACCTGTGGGTAGGGGTGAAATGCCAATCGAACGCGGAGATAGCTGGTTCTCCCCGAAATGTATTGAGGTACAGCCGCGGGAGCGAGGTCGTGGAGGTAGAGCACTGTTGTTGTGCGGGGGCGTCACTGCTTACCAAATGACGGCAAACTCCGAATGCCACGATCAGAGCCCGCGAGTGAGACGGTGTGTGCTAACATGCATCGTCGAGAGGGAAACAACCCAGACCTGCTGCTAAGGTCCCGAAATTGATGCTGAGTGGGAAAGGTTGTGTGGCGGCACAGACAACCAGGAGGTTGGCTTAGAAGCAGCCATCCTTGAAAGAGTGCGTAATAGCTCACTG
>CAZLKK010000223.1:0-6872 GCA_964559995.1 uncultured Chloroflexaceae bacterium | reverse complement strand
TGCCTTTGTCGTGTCGCTATATGCCCGTACCAACCCACCGGTGCCAAGCAGTGTGCCCCCAAAAAAGCGCGTGGCAACTACCGTCACATCCCCCAAACCGCTGCCCCGCACAACAGCCAACATAGGTCGCCCTGCCGTCCCCGAAGGTTCGCCATCATCGCTCATCCCGGCGATTACGCTTGCCCCATACCCCACGAGATAGGCGTAGGCGTGGTGGGTAGCTGTGGGATATTCCTCGCGCACCTGGGCAATAAACGCTTTTGCCTCATCTACCGTGGGGGTATAGCTGGCACTGCCAATGAAGCGCGAATTGACCACGCGCAACTCAATGCGGGCGGTACCATCGGGAATAGGATAGCTTTCTGGTGCCACTGGTGCCACTGGTCCTTAACTGTCCCCTCTGTTTCCCTCTGTTCCCTCTGTTCCTGACAAGAGGTTGTGATTATCCATCTAGCGATACGAGCCAACTTGCCTCACCAAACGGCTTGTCGCGCAAACGCACGAGCAGCGAGGGGATGTGCTGTTGGGTGAACTCTGGCACGACCATTGTTCCCCGTTGTTGCTCGCCCGGCTTGACCAGCAGTATACGCGGCTCTGAGTGCCTATTGGAAATCTCATAGGTATTGCCAAGCGGGTCACGAATAGTAACATTATGGCTTTGTAGGGGAAACGTGATGGTATGATCACTGTTGTTACGCACACTCCACACAAAGGTAATCTGCTTGTCGCAGTAGTCTACCTGCTCCAGCGTCACCACAATCTCTGGCGAGTTGTCGCCAATAATACCATCTACCCCAACGCTAATCCAGCTTTGTGATGGGACATCCCACCGCTTGCCTACCGGCTGAAACTCCGTCCATGTACACCGCTGTACATCCTCACGTATGCCGCCACCATACACCCCCCCCGCTGGTCCGCTGGTGGCGTAGATAAACGGGGCAGTTTGTGCGGCGTTCCGCGTGGATTGGATCGCCAAGCCCGGTATGATCAGCACCAGCAGCATGCATAACACCACGACTATTGTTGCCAAGACCATGCGCCGCTTGGGTACCCCCATACGTTGGCGCAAGCGGGGCAACCAGTTGGCATACCAGGGAGTGCTAGGTTGCGGTGTTGGTGGGGGAGAGGGAGTCTCGGCTGACCAATGGGGCAGCACCCCTTCCATTAAGACGTTGATGTCTTGCCAGCGCGTACAACTGAGCATCTCCGGTATTGCCAGCATTTCGTCTTCTGTCAGGTCAATCTCGGCTGAACTCTCCGTCACCAGAAATGAGGGGAGTTCGTCTAGTCCGCGAGCATCCACCTTCCAATCTAGCTCAATGTGTGATTCCTGCTGAATAGTCGGGGCAATAACAACCAGCCGGCGACAGCTGCGAAAGTTGGTTGTCTTGGCACGATGCTCTGACAAAAACTGCTGCCGATGATCATTGAGAAAGTTCGTCAGGCTATAGTAGCACGATATAACCTGATTATACGGATTGCTCCGGCCGGGGTTGATCTGTTTGCGCTCCCCATTTGCGTTGGTCAGATACCAGGGACCATTGACCCCTCCCTCAAGTACCCCGTCACAATGCTTCAATTCAATGATGAAAATGGCATCATGCTTAATAATAGCTAGGTCTACCGTGCGCCCCCCCACGGTAAAATTAACTAACAGTAGATAGAGACCATCCAGCCGCTCTAGCCCATTGGCAAGCGCAACAATGGTGCGGCGTTCATTGGGATGCTCTGGTTTTTCTCCCATCCAGACCTGCACAGCCACAATCGTTCTCCTACTCTAGTGCCAATGTTTTGCGTAGTTCAAGTATCTGGTCGCGCAAGGCTGCCGCCTGTTCAAACTCTAGGTTACGGGCAGCCTGTTTCATCTGCTTTTCCAGGTCCTTGATAACCCGATGCACCTCATCCGGCGGTATGGATGCCTTCGGTTGGTTGACATTTTTTCCATGAATGACATACTCCCCCTGCTCCTCAGCGACCATACGGAGACGGTCTGTCAGATCGCGCACCTGCTTACTAATCCCCACCGGCGTAATGCCATGCCGGGCGTTGTGTGCAGTCTGAATATCACGCCGCCGTTGCGTCTCCTTGATTGCCCTATCTATAGATTTGGTGATGGTGTCTGCGTACATGATGACCATACCCTCTCTGTGACGGGCTGCCCGCCCGATGGTCTGAATGAGCGAGGTGTCCGAACGCAAGAACCCCTCTTTATCTGCGTCAAGGATGGCGACTAGCGATACTTCCGGCAGGTCTAGCCCCTCACGCAGGAGGTTGATCCCGACAACTACATCATACACCCCTAGTCGCAAGTCACGCAAGATTTCTACTCGTTCAATCGTATCTATCTCTGAATGGAGGTAGTGGGTGCGAACCCCCACCTCTTTGAGATAGTCTGCCAAGTCTTCTGCCATACGCTTGGTCATCGTGGTGACGAGCACTCGTTCCCTCTTCTCTATCCGCTTGCGAACCTCGCCTATCAGGTTGTCCACCTGCCCCTGCGTAGGGCGCACCTCAATGATGGGGTCAATCAGCCCGGTGGGGCGGATGATCTGCTCCACAGTTTGCTGGCTATGTTCCTGTTCATACGGTCCCGGCGTGGCAGAAACATAGATGACTTGGTAGACATGGGTTTCAAACTCGCCAAATTGCAAGGGGCGATTGTCCAGTGCTGAGGGCAGGCGAAAGCCATACTCTACCAGCGTCTCTTTGCGCGAGCGATCCCCGCCATACATCCCGCGCACCTGTGGCAGCGAGATGTGGCTTTCGTCTACGAACAGCAGGAAGTCATCCGGGAAATAGTCGAGCAAGGTCCAGGGCGACTGTCCCGCAGCACGGCGATCCATATGGCGGGAGGAGTTTTCAATGCCGCTACAATAGCCGAGCTCGGTCATCATCTCAATGTCATACATCGTGCGCTGCTTGAGCCGTGCCGCTTCTAGGGCTTTGCCGCTGGCTTCTAATACCTTGACCCGTTCGCGTAGCTCATCCTCAATATCGTGTATTGCCAATGCCAGCTTTTCTTTGGTGGTGACAAAGTGCTTGGCAGGATAGACCTGGATGCTGGTATGGGTTGCAAGGACATTGCCGGTAAGCGGGTCTACCTCAAGGATACGGTCTACCTCATCCCCCCAAAACTCCACACGCAGGGCGGTCTCGCTATTCACCGGGTAGATGTCGAGCGTATCGCCGCGCACCCGGAAGGTACCCCGGTGAAAGTCTATATCGTTGCGGTCAAACTGGAGTTCAAGCAACTGCCGCATCAGCTTGTCCCGGTTTCGTACCTCGCCGCTGGTAATCTCCACTACCACCTGCCCATAGTCTTGTGGCGACCCAAGCCCATAGATAGCCGACACCGAGGCGACAATCAGGACATCCCGGCGGGTAAACAACGCTTGGGTGGCGGCATGGCGCAGACGGTCTATCTGCTCATTGATGCTTGCCTCTTTTTCCACATAGAGGTCTTTACTTGGCACGTAGGCTTCGGGAGTGTACTCGTCGTAGTAAGAGACGAACATGCCTACGGCGGCACTGGGCAGGAACTCGCAAAACTCTGCCCACAGTTGGGAGACCAGCGTTTTATTGTGCGCCAGTACCAGCGTGGGACGTTGCACCTGCTCGACAATCCACGCCATCACCGCGGTTTTGCCGGTGCCGGTGGCACCAAGCAATGTTTGGTGTTTGTAGCCATTGGTTAGCCCATCTACCAGCCGGGCTATAGCGTCGGGCTGGTCGCCAGTTGGTTTGTAGGGAGCGGATACATGGAAGGACATAGCAGTACGTTTGGTACCTTTCTTCATCCCTGGTTCTCTTATCCCAGGGACAAGGGAATCGTTCTGGTGTTCTTATGGGTATTATAGCGAAAGAACGTTATTTGTGCCACAAGGATACCGCGTTCATGGTGTATAATCGTAGCAATGGGACATAAAGACAGGTTGCAATAAAGATGTAAGGAGAAGCGCATATGGATTGGGCTACAGCACTACACGAGAAACGCCAACGATTGGTGCATGCAATGGTGCAAGCACGCACGCAAGGGAAAGATCGCTTGGAGCAAGCCCTCATAACGATTATTGGGCAAATGGGCGAATTTGAGACAGAATTTCAAAAGCGCATTGACAAGACCCCCAACGAACAGGAAGTTATCGCTGCCCTTGCCGCCGAAACGCGCAAACAGTGGCCCGAGCTGTGGGCAGATATGGCAGTCAGCCTGACGAACGGCTCCCCGGATATATGGGTTGAGCATGAGTATATTATCACCGGTGTGCAGGGGGAGCATGTCCAGCGCAAGGGGGCAGAGTATATTTCCTTTGAGAGTCGGGTCAATCAGCTTGAAGCTCTGCCGCTCTCTAAAGAGACTATCACGACCATAGATGCTATCATAGATACGATGTGGGAGCAGCTGCAATCTCCCGTTGAGGATACGCGGAATACCCTAGAACACTGGGAGTATGCTGCCCGTATGCACCTGTTGAGCAAGCGGTTTTTAGCCCTGTATAGCAAGGTGCAGGTAGATGCCATAACCGCCGTCAAGATGGCGGAAGAGACGGGTCAACTTACCCAAATAGCTCATCAAGAGGCATAAGTCTGGTATAATACCATGAGTATATCGCTCTAGTGGTAAGGAATCCCCAAAATGACAGCTATTCTTGAAAACCCCTACGTCCTGCAAGCCATGTTTCACCCACGCCGTGATGACTTCGCTATCATCCGTCCAGGAGCTTTTCTCGTTTCAGTAGATATAGCCCCAGAGGTTAGCATAGGCGGGCGGCTCTTCCCCGCTGCTGACCTCAATGCCCCGTTGATTCTCTATTATCATGGCAACGGGGAGATCGCCGCGGACTACGATAATCTGGAGGAACTCTATACCCGTATGGGTATCACGCTGCTGGTGATGGACTATCGCGGGTATGGGACGAGCAGCGGCTCTCCCAACGCCGACAACCTGGTGCATGATGCCAGACCTATCTATGATGCCTTAGATACGCTGCTCGCATCCCACAACATCACCCCCGCAAGCATCTATGTGATGGGGCGTTCACTTGGCAGCGTTCCGGCTATTGAAACCGCGCTGCAGGTTGGAGATCAGCTTGGCGGTCTCATTATTGAGAGCGGATTTTCTGATACCTTTGGCTTGCTCCAACGGCTAGGGGTACGGGTACAAGATGTTGACGAGGAGCGCGATGGGTTTGGCAATGCGTACAAGATGCAGCGTATCAACACTCGAACGCTCGTCCTGCACGGCGAGGAGGATGTGCTCATTCCTCCATCCGATGGCGGGGAGTTATTTGTTAATTGTGCTGCGAAAGATAAACAACTAGAATTGATACCGGGTGCTGGTCACAATGACATTATGGTGACGGGTATGCGCCGCTATTTTTCAACGATACGTGAGTTTGTGTTTCGGTGAGGGAGCTAGACCTATGGCACGTTGGATGTTACGGGAAATAGCCGAGCCGCTTGGATGGAACCCACAAAGCCTTGCTGTGGAAACTCAACTTGCCTACACAACAATACAGCCTATCTGGTCAAATGAAGCGCAGCAAGTAGACTTACAAACGCTAGATAAGCTCTCGCTGGTATTGCGGGTTCCACCAAGCATGCTTATTGGGAATGGCGAACAGGCACAGGAAAAACCAGTGCCAACTCGTTCTATGCTAGGGATTTGTGCAGATTTGGGAGTAACATTGACGGGAGAACAGATTGATACCGCACGGCAGGAGATGTGGGGGAAGTTTTACCAATGATTATTGCAAATGCCCCCTGCCCCTGCCCCGCGTCCCGCCAACCGAACCGCGAGTATTAACGAGCGGATTTATGGGAGCGGGGAATAAAATAATCCTTATCATGATCATTGAGCAACTTTGACATGACACTAATACAATAAAGAGGCGACCTGATGGCAACAACACCATTTCCGGGTATGGACCCCTACCTTGAACTCCCAAGTAGGTGGCCCGATGTTCACATCAGTTTGATGGTTGCTCTCAGTTACCAACTCCAAGCACATATTGCCCCAACATATCGAGCGAGAATTACCCCATATGAGACAACAGAGTATATCAACGTTGATCAAGGGCAAGAGTCCATACTCCTTGACTTTCCAATGGAATACTCGCGTATTGAAGTACGAACGGTACAGGGACACGTATTGGTGACGGCAATTGAACTGTTGTCACCAGCAAACAAACGCCCCGGCGAGGGGGCAGATGCCTACGATAAAAAACGACAAGAACTTTTCCAAAGTGGAGTCCATCTGCTAGAAATTGACCTGCTACGAGCGGGTAAGCGTCCCTACACCTCCCGTCCGCTCCCCGATGTCCCCTACGTTATCTTCCTCAGCCGGGCGACAACTGAACGGTATGTGGAGATTTGGCATTGGGGGGTAGCTGACCCTATCCCAATAGTGCCAGTGCCGCTACGCCCTAACGATCCTGATGTGCCGCTTGATGTTGGGGCTGCTCTCCACGATACCTACCAACGTGCTCGCTACGACTTAGATATTGATTACCGCGAGCCGCCACCACCCCCAGACCTCACACCAGAGGATGCCGCGTGGCTTGATGCCCACTTGCGCGAGATGGGGGTACGCTAAGATAGACCCTACAAAACTTGTCTCCATAACATACAGCCTGGTTGGTTAGAGGATTCAATACGAAGTTATGTCAAATACTGAATTGCGCCTCTTGCCCCTTCGATCAGCCTCCCCTATCCCTGCTTTCAGGGGTAGGTCACAGAGATTCCGTGCAGAAGGGAACCATAGATGCACATAGATAGACCTAAGATACCGGGCAAGAGATTCCCGACAGAAACGCAGAACCGCAGAGATTCGGACAACAACGGGCTATGCTGTAGCATCTTGCCCGGAAATCCTG
>CAZLKK010000222.1:0-6901 GCA_964559995.1 uncultured Chloroflexaceae bacterium | reverse complement strand
CCGGGCAAGATGCTACAGCATAGCCCGTTGTTGTCCGAATCTCTGCGTCTCAGCATCTCAGCGTTTCTGTCAGGAATCTCTTGCCCGGTATCTAGGTCTATCTGTGTGCATCTATGGGTAAAACTTGCCCGGAATTGGCGTGACTTACCCCTAAGAGAGGGAGAAAAGCAGGGGTTATACATCTTAATTATGACAAGGGGAAAAGAGTCTGCCACACCTCGTCACGATACATTGTCGCAAGATATGATACAATTCACAAGAGCTAGAAAAAACTCGCACAACCAGCATGGTAATGTGAGGGTCACAATACTAGGGTACTCATATGGCGGAGGCAAAGCACTAGCAAGGATATGTTATGGATTGTTCTATGGATAGCCGGCAGACCATGCCAAAAACAGAACAACAACCAGCTACACCAGAATACCCCACAACTAGCCATACGGTGTCGCTCAAGACATTGATTCTGTCGTTTGGCTATGCGTTCAATGGCATTGTGTACGTCTTTCGGACACAACAGAATGCCCGTATTCATGCCCTGATAGGCGTATGTGCGCTTGCGCTTGGGGGAGTGCTTGGCATAGCTCGTTGGGAATGGTTAGCCCTCATCCTCACTTGTGCCCTGGTTATCGTTGCCGAAAGTATCAATACCGCCATTGAAGCGGTAGTAGACCTCGTGACCGAAAGCTACCACCCATTAGCCGGCATCGCAAAGGATGTAGCCGCTGGTGCGGTATTACTTTGTGCTGGTATCTCGGTCATTATGGGGGGCATTATCTTTCTCCCCTATCTCATCCCTATAGTGTTCTCATTACTGGAGACCTAACCTTATGCTGTCTTTTGTTCGACAAACGCGCCATTTGGGACGCTATCGCCAAATTGTCCACGTCTTCTGGCGACATGGCTTTGGCTACCTGCTAGAACAGATTGGCGTAACCAAACTGCTCTCTATGCCGCGGCGGGCTATTATGCGTGTACCAGCAACGCAGCCTATTGGAGTGGCAGACCATCTTTGCCAAGCTCTTATTGAGCTTGGGCCTACGTTTGTCAAAATTGGGCAATTGCTGAGTTCCCGCCCCGACCTGGTACCACCGAACTTTGTGATGGAACTGGAAAAATTGCAAGATACCGTTCCGCCTTTTCCCTCAGACCAAGCTGTTGCCCTGATAGAAGCCGAGCTAGGTAAGCCCATCGATGAGCTCTTTCATTCATTTGAGCGTACCCCCCTCGCCGCCGCCTCGCTTGGACAGGTGCATGCTGCCGTGCTGCACAATGGCGATCATGTTGCAGTCAAAGTACAACGCCCAGATATAAAATCGATTATTGAAACTGACCTGGAAATCTTTAGTGACCTTGCCACCCTTGCCCAAGAACGCACCTCGCTTGGCGACCATTATGATCTTGTGGAAATAGCGTGGGAGTTTAGCACCACGCTGCGGCGTGAGCTAGACTATACCCGCGAAGGCAGAAATGCAGATCGCTTTCGCAATATGTTTGCCGACAACAACCTGGTCCATATCCCCACGGTGTATTGGGATTACACCTCTAGCCGGGTCTTGACGACAGAACGGCTGTTTGGGGTCAAGATCAACGATGTGCAGAAGATCAAAGCGGCAGGATTAGACCCGGTAAAATTGGCTGATCATAGTACGCAACTTATTTTCCTAGAGTTCTTCAATGGCTTCTTTCACTCTGACCCCCATGCCGGCAATTTCTTTGGCTTGGAAGGAAACATTATAGGAGCAATAGACTTTGGGCAGGTGGGCAGTATGGACCGCGAGATGACTCGGCAGGTGATGTTTATGGTTTCTGCCATTATTCAGCGTGATTCTGAGGGGGCACTACGGGCTATTGAGGGTATGGGGATGGTCAAACGGTACAATATGACCCCCGCCCTCCGCCGGGATATGCAGATGTTCATTGATAGCATGTCAGGGCAACCGCTCTCGGCTATCTCTGCCCATGTGACGGGCGGTGAGCTGTTCTCCATCGTTCGCCGCCACAAAGTCTCTATGCCAGGTCCCGTAGCTCTGCTGATGAAGTCTATGATCATGATGGAAGGGATAGGGCTACAACTTGACCCAGAACTTAACGTGTTTGCCATTGCCAAACCCTACGCCAAACAAGCAATTGCCGAAGAGTTCTCGACAAAGGTCGTAGGCAATCGGTTGTTGCATCAGGGGCGGTTGATGAGCGAAACCGCTCTTGAGCTACCAGAGCAAGTGGGGAATATGCTCCAGCGGCTCAATGAGGGGCAGTTACGCATACAGACGAGTGAGCAAGAACTCCGAACACTCTCACGGGCATTGATTAGCTCGGCAAACTATCTTGCCCTCGCCATAGTACTTGCCTCTATCATACTTGGGTTAAGTCTGATTTCCATTGCGGTAGGTATTGGCGGCTGGAGTGGACCTATCCCGGAAATTCTGATTGTTACGGGGGTACTAGGGGCATCGGTTGCAGCCCTTTTCCTCGTGTTAGCCTTGATGCGGGGGCGCGATATTTGATTAACACCGGAACCTACCTATTGATTATGCAGCTGCCATCCCCTATCAAGCAACTTATGGTGGGTCGTTTGGGTACCTATGATTTTGCCGCAGGTTACTATTTGTACGTGGGGAGTGCGTTTGGTCCTGGCGGTGTTCAATCGCGGGTACGCCGCCATATGAAGCGCGTCAAAACCCGTACCTTTTGGCATATAGATTACCTAAGCGAACACACCCGTATGTGTCAGGTATGGAGCATTGTCTGTCCCATACGGCTTGAACAACCGTGGTGTCAGGCGTTGGAAAACCACTATCCTATGCCCGTACTTGGGTTTGGCGCGAGTGACTCTTCTTGTTCCTCCCACCTCTTCTACGCCCCTCGTGAACCATCCATCCCGCTTCTTTCCCAGGTGCTTGCGACCATCCTAGTCCCGGTGGTGTTCACGAGGGGGGTATCGGCACATGTGTGTATTGAGCTTCCCGCCGATTAAACCTAGCTTTCTGCCCTTTCGTGCGGCTCTTCCCCCCCCTCGCCCATGTGTGCCGCGAGGGTCAACAAGCGGAGGTCTGGGGGCAGGGGGAGCGGGTAACAAAGAGTTGGTAGCATCTTGTCGCTACTCTGCCTCCAAGACAATTTTGTACAAGACCAGCGCATGCTCCCCATCATCGGGAGCACCGGGTGGGGGAGAGTCTGCGCCAGACAACGAGAGCCGCGCAAAGGTTGACGGCTCATATAGCCCAATCGTCACAAAGTATTGCCCGTTGGGGGTGTTTGCGGGAAGCGGCACAGGGTGTACCCAGGTAACGTAGCCGTTCGGGTGCCATGTGGTGGGGAGACGGTCTGTACCACCCGGCGGCACATCAACCTGCGCGACCTTTTCCCCCGCTTCGTTGAAGACATGCACAAACAGCATGACATCTTGTGGGACAGGTTTGTGGACTTCCCATTGTGTCGTCACCGAGAGGGTGCCACTAGAGCGCACCGCTGTGCTGTCTATCGCATAGCTATGTAGCCCTATCGCTTCGCCAAACTGTGCCGATGACTGATGCGGCAATGGTCTTGGCACCTGATAGACCCACGCATACGGTACTCCGTGGATCATCACCGTAAACACCGTTGGCTTGCGCTGGTAAAACTGATCAAAGGGGGGCAAAGCTACTCCCCACACATTGCGAACGTAGACTGCCACATAGCCGGTCTTATCGGGGAGCTTGTCGCCATCCGGTGGTCCCGCATATGCCCCATGTTTGAGGTAGAGTTGGAGCGGCGGCGGCATAGTCGTGACGGTAACAACGCCAGTGGTATCTGGTTGCGCGTTCAGGAAGGCTGCCACCTGTTCTAGCCCTTCGCCATGCCCAATGAGAAATGCCCACGCCCCCATGCGCGGTCCCCCTAGCACTTGGTTGAAATAGGCGATGCCATAGGGATGGTACCAGATGGCATTGAACAGTGCCACCAGTGCCAGGAGCGTAGCAGCGGCGGGGACGACAAAACGTGCCGTATGGCTGCGCCATGCTTGCCAGATAGCTTGCAACTTGCCTATCCCCCACACGAACCCTACCGTTGCTAGGATGTCCAGTGTAGGAAATATCGGGATAAGGTAGCGGTTGAGCTTCTTGGGAAACAGGCTCAACCCCACGACAAACACTATGGCATAGCCAGCAAGTAGGGCAATATCCTGCATCTGGGGAGAGGAAAATGACCGTGCTCTGCTCCGTTGGAAAAGCCCCACTGCCCACGGGAGCAGCAGGAGTCCTGCCAGCGACCAGGGAGTCGTGCGGAGGGCTAGTGCCACAGGATAGAAGAGCATACCCGGCTCGTTGTCCTCCCGTCCAAGAAAGTAGTTTCCCTGGACATGTGGGCTGCCTCCCTCCACTTCTACCCCAACCCGCATCAGGGTATACACCCGTATGGGGTCTACCCAGAAGGTGGGCCAAGTGATAACCATTGTCAGGGCAAGCACACCGCCCCATAGGAGCAAGCGTTGCGTTGCAGTCCAGACGAAACCAGCGAGCGTTGCCAACGCAGGGGTATCGGGGTCATTCGCGGGGATGTGGTGTTGGGTGCGCCAAGCGTGGAGTATCCAGAGCAATGCCATACCACCTGCCACTGCCCCAAGCACAAGGGCTGGCGATTTGCTGAGGATGGCGAGGGCTGCAAAAACCCCCGATAGTATCCACCAACGCAGTTTGGCATTGTGATACCAGTAGAGGCAGCCGGCGAGGATGCTCAAGGTGGCGAAGGTCATAGCGAGACCATCCACATGCAATACCCGGCTGAATGCCAATACAAAGGGGTCTGTTGCCCAGAGCAATGCTGCCAATGCTGCGGTGAGGGGGGGGAGCATGCGGCGTAGCATAGCGTAGCCAACCAGCACACCGCCAGTATGCACCAGCACAACGGGTAGCCGCATAAGCGCAAGGCGCAGCGGGAAGTTTATCTCTTGCACTATGTGCCATGCCCGTAACGCTCGCCGCAACAGGATGCCCACACTCCCAAGCCACATGGTCGTTACGCCGGGGTGGGTGGTAATAGCCGTTGCCCCAAAGTCGCCAGTCTGTAGGGCATTGAGAAAGGTTTGTGAACGGGAGAGCCAATAGCGTACTTCGTCCTCGTTGGCAAAGCCGCCGAGGTCGGCGGTGCGTAGGGCTAGGGCGATGATGCCTATGAGGAGGTAGCTACCCAGGATGAGCCGATTGTTGGGTATATACGTCTGCTGTGTCATGATAGCTTCTATAGTAGCATAGATTGCCTTTACCTATGCAGGAGGGACGGGGGTTGTTGCATATTCCCCAAAGCTATGCTAAAGTAGGCAGCGAAGAGCGTTACCCTCAACAGAGACAGTTTTCCACAAGGGGTTATGATGATACAACAGTGTAACCCGCCAACAACGGGACTTGTGCTAGAAGTGGGAAGCGGCGATAATCCCCACCCACGATCCGATATTCTAGTAGATCGCTTTTTGGAAGATAATACCGAACGAGGGGGCGATTTGCGCCATGATGATCGCCCGTTGGTTATTGCTGATGCCCATTTTTTGCCCTTTCGTGATGGGGCATACCAGTATGTCATTTGCTCACATATTCTGGAGCACATGGATGATCCCTTGCTCTTTGTGCAAGAATTGCAACGGGTCAGCGAAGCTGGATACATTGGGTGCCCTTCGGAAATAGCCGAACGGCTCTTTCATTGGTCGTTTCATCGTTGGTATGTCAATCGTGTGGGGGATAGGCTGATATTGCACCCCAAAGAACCAGCGGAACCCTTTGGTGAACTGTTTGACTATTTGTATGCCTATAATCCTATCTACTACTTCTTTCAGCGCAGTATGCCTGATCTCTTTTGGGTAGATTATGCTTGGCAGGGGGAAATAGTCCTTGCCATAGCCGACACCTCACCCCTCCCACTGCGTGACCCTGAAGCTCTCCGCGCTCTGGTTGCCCCCCGCTTTAGCCTCCCCCGGTTGGTGATGTTGTTCGTGGCGGCGTTGCTCTCCCGCATGCTAGGCGCACCTACCCGTCGTTGGATTACCCGTATGCTTGGCAAGAGCTACGTATGAAGCCCATATTTTTGAGGATACCCAATGACCTATACCTTTACCCATGATTGGTTTAGCAGCACACTCCCCGCTTGGCAGGCGATACAGCAGCAGCAAGGTTGGGATGCCACTACCTCGCTTTCCGTTGTTGAGGTAGGCAGCTTTGAGGGGCAGTCCAGTTGTTGGATCGCTGACCATCTGCTGCTCCACCCCACTTCCACGCTCTACTGTATTGACACTTTCGAGGGGAGCATGGAGCATATGCCCCAGGATAGAGAAAACCTGTATGACCGCTTTATGCACAATATTGAGCAAACGGGCAAACGTGAGCAGATACAGGTCTTGGTTGGTCGCTCAGAAGACCAACTCATAGCGTTGATTACCCAACAGGTACAAGCAGACTTTATCTACATAGATGGCTCGCATATGGCGCAAGATGTGCTGGTTGATGCGGTGCTGGCGTGGAAGTTGCTCAAGCCCGGTGGGGTGATGATCTTTGACGACTACCTGTGGGTGATAGATGCCGATAACATCCACAAGAACCCCAAAATCGCTATTGACAGCTTTGTGCATGTCTTTTTCCCAAGTATACAGTTTATCGAAGTGGAAACTCCTGTCCCCAACGGACAACTCTATCTGCGGCGGCGTGAGGGGTAGGATGGGCTTCATCGTGATTAGGTGATAGCTCTCATGCGAGCGGTACTCCCTACGACACCACTTGAAAATTATCCACATTTTGTGGATAAAAGGGGAAAAATTGTGGATAAGCTACTATATATAGAGGGCAAGAACGTCTGTGTTGACCAATCTTGGTCGGTCATACGGTATCTTGCCCCCTCTCCCCCTACTTTCAGGGTAGGTCAGGTGGGCAAAGCCCAC
>CAZLKK010000221.1:3783-6908 GCA_964559995.1 uncultured Chloroflexaceae bacterium | reverse complement strand
CGTGCTTATTGCGCTGCTCCGTGCCGTGATAGCCGTACTGTTGCCTGATGCCGTTGAAAGTTTCTTCTTCACCAGTTCTGGGCTAACCTTTATGGGCACCGCTATAGTAGTTGTGCTGATGGGGGGACTCTTCTATGGGCAAACACGGCTACGCGAATATCGCTCCTCACGCCAAACTCCCACCCGTGCTCAGCCACAGAAACGCTCGTGGCAATGGTGGGTCGGGATGCTGCTCTTGAGCCTGTTTCTGCTCTCTTTCCCGCTGTGGTCAAAGAATTTTTTGAGCAATGTTGCCGTATTCGTCGGTCTGTATATCATCATGGGTATGGGGCTAAACCTCGTGATTGGTTTTGCTGGCATGCTTGATCTTGGCTTTGTCGCCTTCTATGCCATAGGTGCCTATACAATGGCGGTGCTGACCTCACCAGAGCTAGGGTTTGCGGAGTTGACCTTCTGGCAAGCCTTACCCTTCTCCATGCTCTTCGCCACAATTGGCGGGGCTATTCTCGCCATGCCCATTCTCAAGATGCGCGGCGATTACCTCGCCATTGCCACGCTTGGCTTTGGAGAGATCATCCGTATCTTAGCCCTCTCAGACTTCCTCAAGCCCTACATGGGCGGGGCGCAGGGGATTACCCGCATAGCTCGCCCGGAAATTGGCGATATGGTCATCAAAGACCCGCAACAGTTCTACTACATTGTGCTGGTTGGTTGTTTGTTGGCGTGGTACATTGGGAGTAGCCTCAAGCGATCTCGCCTGGGGCGAGCATGGATGGCGATACGTGAAGATGAAGATGTTGCCCAGGCTATGGGCATCAACCGGGTGATGGTCAAACTTTCTGCCTTTGTCATTGGCGCGTTTCTTGGCGGCTTGAGCGGCGGTCTCTTCGCTGGCTTTATTGGGTCAGTCGTTCCCAAGAGTTTTGAGTTGCTCATTTCTATCAACGTTCTAGCCCTCATCATTGTTGGGGGCATGGGCAGTTTGCCAGGGGTCGTTGTAGGAGCATTGGCAATGGTCGGTTTGCCCGAACTCCTGCGCGAGTTTGGCGAATACCGTATGCTGGTCTATGGTGCAGTTGTTGTGTTGATGATGCTCTATCGTCCCCAGGGGCTTTGGCCCGAGTCGGTCATTGAGCGCGAGTTAAAAGAAAAGCGGGAAGCAGAGGAAATCGGGCAGGATATTCCCACTGATGATGTGCCGGTCTCACCTTCCCTGCCACAATCGGAGCACTAACATTATTATGGATGCCATTCTCGTTGCCCACCAGATAACCAAGCGATTCGGTGGTTTGGTGGCGATTAAAAAGCTGGATATTATCATTGCAGAAAAGACCATCCATAGTATTATTGGTCCAAACGGTGCCGGAAAGACCAGCTTTTTCAACTGTATCACCGGGTTTTATACGCCGGAAGAGGGCGATATTCTCTTCAATGATAAGCCTATTCGGGGGCTGCGCCCAGATCAGGTAGCCCGCACGGGCATTGCCCGCACCTACCAGAATATCCGCCTGTTTGAAAACTTGACCGCGATTGATAATGTCATTGTGGGGATGCATGCCCATATTAAATATGGCATTTTTTCTGCGCTGTTTCGGTTGCCAAACTTTCGCCGGGCTGAAGATGAAGCGGTGCATGAAGCCCAACGACTGCTTGAGTTTGCGGGGTTGCAGGGCAAAGAGTGGGTGGTAGCCCGGAACCTCTCCTATGGCGACCAACGTCGCCTAGAGGTGGCGCGGGCGTTGGCAGTGCGTCCGCGGGTGCTGCTGCTAGACGAACCTACCGCTGGTATGAACCCGCGGGAAACCGAATCTATGACGGAATTAACCAGGCGGTTGCGTGATGAACTGGGCATTACCGTGATGCTCATTGAACACGATATGAAAGTCGTTATGAATATCTCAGATCGCATTACGGTGCTGGACTTTGGGCAGAAAATTGCCGAGGGAACGCCAGAAGAGGTCCGCAATGACCCCCATGTTATCGAAGCGTATCTGGGGAGCGGTGCGGTGCAGAGCGGGGAGAACGGGTAGTCACTACGTCACTGACGCTAGGAAGAAACGGGATATATGCCATGCTGACACTCAATGCGGTACATACCTACTACGGACACATTCACGCGATGAAGGGCGTTTCGCTGACCGTTGAAGAGGGCGAGATTGTGACCCTGATTGGCTCCAATGGCGCAGGCAAAACCACAACGCTGAACACGATTAGCGGGCTCATCAAGCTGCGTAGTGGGGAGATTATCCTAGACGGCAAACGCATTGATCATCTGCCGCCAAATAAGATTTCACAGTTGGGGGTGTCGCAGTCTCCAGAGGGGCGCAAGATATTTGGGCGCATGACGGTCAAAGAGAACCTGGAGATGGGGGCGTTTAATCGCCACGATAAGCCGGGTATCCAGCACGATATTGAGCATGTATTAACCCTCTTCCCCCGCCTGCAAGAACGGCTCCACCAACTGGGGGGGACGCTCTCTGGTGGCGAGCAGCAGATGTTAGCCATAGGTCGTGCTTTGATGAGCCGTCCGCGTATTCTGTCGCTGGATGAGCCGTCTATGGGGCTGGCTCCCATTCTCGTTGATCAGATATTTGAGATTATCAGTAGCATCAACAAAGAGGGGACGACGATTCTGCTGATTGAGCAGAACGCCCAGGTTGCGCTTTCTATTGCCCACCGCGGCTATGTGATAGAGACGGGCAGTATTGTATTGCAGGGACCTGCCCAAGAGTTGCTGAATAGCCCAGAGGTGAAAGAAGCCTATCTCGGCGGGTAGTTTCTTTTCGTCTTTCCCCCAACGTTCCCAGGATATTTGCCTCCCCTCTTGCCCCCATATATCCGGTTGGAGAGACATGCTACGTCCCTCCAACCAAACCGCTTAGGAAGCGAGTTTCAAATGAGCAGTGATTGGTAGCGTAAACGCATTGGTATCCATTAGCCGTGTGGAAAAGAAAAGTACTTCTAATCCCTCAACCTCATTTGTATGGGGATTCAACCGTGCAATGATCTCATCTCCCAACTCCTCACTCTCTTGTTGTGGGTATGGAGGACACGTTGTGATATAGAGAATATCTCCCATTTGGTCATACGTAAACATCATGGATGTTGCCATAGTATTGTTCCTC
>CAZLKK010000221.1:0-3683 GCA_964559995.1 uncultured Chloroflexaceae bacterium | reverse complement strand
TCGGCTAGGTCATGCGCTTATATTCTGATAAGCGTACCCACGATGGTACCCGCATACGGCGGTAGAGAAGCGGGAAAAAGACCGTAAACGCACTCCCGCTACCGGGGGTGCTCTCTACCTCGATCCTCCCGCCGTGTTCTTGGATAATTTGGTTGGTGATAGCTAACCCTAGCCCCACCCCATGCTTTTTCATTGTCACAAATGGCTCAAATATGCGTTGTAGATGGGCAGGCTCTATCCCGCATCCCGTATCGGTAATGAGGAGGAAAAGTTCTTTGCCCACATTCTTCTTGCGGGAACGAACCCCCGTTTGTATGGTGAGGGTTCCCCCGTTTGGCATAGCGTCTAGCGCATTGCTTATCAGGTTCAGCACCACTTGGCGGATTTCATCTGTGTGTCCACGCATGCCCGGCAAATTTTCTGCCAGGGATGTTGTTACTGTCACTTGCTTTTGTTCAAACCAGGGAGCCACCAATACTAAAATGCGTTCGATTAGGCTATTGATCTCAACAATACCCGATTGATTACCCCCAGGTTGGTAGAGGTCCAGCAATTGGCGCAGCGTTGACGCGACATGCTGCACCTCTTGTTGGGCAAGGGAGAGGTATTCATCACAGACGGCTTTGTCGTCGTGGCGATTAACTATATCCAATGCCGTTTGAATGGTCTGAAGCGGGGAGTTCATGCCGTGGGCAATGCTGGCAGCCAGTTTGCTATTGGCAACAAATCGCTCATTTTCTATCAACCGTTCTTGGAGCTGAATGTACTCTGTCACATCTATCACATGCAGGATGATATAGGAGTAGTTTCCAGTCGCATCATCAAGGGTAATGGTAATCGTATGGAGGTCTAGGATGTAGGTCGTATCATCATGCGTACGATACTTTCTGCGTAAGGATTGGGTACATCCATTATTTGCGGGTTGAAAGACTATATCCCCTGGGAAATTGGGGGCGAGCTCTTGGTAGCAATGGTTCCACTGCTGCCCAACAAGAGCTTGTGGGATGCTGCCAAGCAGCGTTGCTAGGGGTTTGTTGATCTCTTGAATAGCCCCTTTTTCGTCTAGGAGCAGCAATCCATTTTGGATATTGTCAAACAACGCTCGTAGGACATCGCGGCTAGTTGTAATCCGCGTAGTGAGGTTTGAGTCAGTATAGTGGGTTATCTGGTCTTCCAGGGAGGCAACTTGGGCTTCAAGTTCTGCAATGCGTTGTTGTAAGTATTCTTCGTGCATAGGTATGCCTGCTTTGGTATGAGCATGGGTTAGCAAGCAACATACAAGGTTTCGGGTTTGTCATGATGAAGAGCCGCGGTTTGTGTTGCGGCTCTTCTGAAAAAAGGCTTTGTGCTTCTCTTAATTATGGTACTGGGTCATATCCCCCTTTGGCAAATGGATGGCAGCGTAAGATACGCCGTATGGCTAACCATCCTCCCTTGAACACCCCGTATTTCTGTACCGCTTCATAGCCATAGTGCGAGCAGGTTGGGGTGTAGATACAGCTTGGGGGGAGCCAGGGCGAAATTGCCACCTGATAAAACCGTATGACCTTGAGCAATAGCCAGCGCATTAGTCCCGTGAGAACCCTTCAGATGGTCTTCGCCGCTGTCTGTTGCCCCCGCCATCATCGTTGCCTCCGCCACGTTTTCTGCCTACTGCCCGTTTGCGTGCCTTGCGGCACTCAGGGCAGCGAACTGGCTCATTCAAAAAGCCCTTCTGTGCATAAAATTCCTGCTCACCAGCGGTAAAAACAAACTCTTTGCCACAATCTCGACAAGTTATTGTCATGTCCGAGTAACTCATAGGCTCGTGTATCCTCTCAGGGTAGCAACGTTTGCTGCTACGGTAGTAAAGTGTTCGCACCAGGAGCATACGGGTGCTTGCACCTTTGGTATTGTTGGTAACACAGTAGCACCAAGACATATCGCTGTCAAGCAGAAGTTTCGTGTTTTGGGTGTGGCAGACGTTTTTCCGTCACTTTTAGGGCAAGGTCAATGTCCTATTGCTATCCCTGTTGGGCAACAACCCGCTTCCCCCATCCCCCGCTGCCATCCCAGGGCGAGGGGGAGCCGCCACACCCCCTCGTTGACCCTCGCGGCTCATCCCCAGCGCATCCGCCCCCCGCACATCCGCTCGTTGACCCTCGCGGATCGCTTGTTCTATGTTTCTGTGTTGGGTTTTACCCACTCTTCTCTACAAATGTATCCTCTGCTATAATGATACGGTAGGGATACAATGGGAGCTATAGTTATGATACAGGTAGTGGTATGATCTAAAATGGAGCTTGTATATGACACCAGAACAACAGGCAAATCTCGTCAAAGCCCTTGCCGCGGGCGGCTTGGTTGTCGTTGGCAGCTGCGCGGGGGTATCCGCCCCCGCCCTCATTGGCGTTGCCCTTGCCCAAGCCGCCGCTGGTGTGGCAGTGGGCATTGGGGGAGACATTATCTCATCCCTTGCCGAGCAGGGGTTGCAAGTACGCGCCGACAATCGCTTCAAAAACGAGCACGAGTTAAACCACGATCTGTCAACGGCATTGATACGCGCTTTTGAAGAGAGTTTCATCCAACTGGAGCAAGATTGGGAAACCATGACCAACTATCGCAAACTGCGCGGCGATGAGCGCAAAAAGGTACAACAATCGTTGGAGTTATTGCACCGTTTGCGTGATGATGCTGCCACACTGTTTGAGAAGCCCGCTTTTCTCGCCTCGCTGTTGGAAAACGACAGTCTATTGACGCTGCGCCCCCCCAACGCGCCCACGGCTGATGCCCCATCCCTACCCCAATGCAAACCGCACCTCGATAAGCAACGCGCCGTTATGCGCGACCTTGATGCGACCTTGTTTGCCTACCTGCACACCGATGAGAAACTCTACGCATTTGTGCAACAACGTCTGGTTGGGCAGTGGGTAGGACGGTTTGTCGAGATACTCAAGGGGTCAGACGAATTGGGTACCCGTGCTTGGCGAGCCTACGAAATGATCTGCCAGCAAAACATTATGGATGCGGTGGTACAGAGCAACATCACCCTCAATGCGGTGCAAAACGATATTGCCCAACTCCGCCAGTGGCTTGACGAGCGCATCGCTACCCTGTCCCAAGACCAAACGCTAGGACAACCGCTAGACCGTCCAGGGCTGGACGCATTGCTCAACGAGCTGCCGCGTATGGTGCAATGGATGGATGACATTAGCGATTTGCTGCGCCGTATGAGTGAGGATGTGCATGCCATTCGCCACGATGTGCAGATTATCAGGGAGACGTTGACAACGGGGCAGGTTGTCGAAATGCCCATCCCCCCCTGCCCGCCGCCTGCCGATACGCTTTTTGTGGGGCGTGATGCGTTCATGGCAATGTTGCACACCCGTTTAATTGCACCACATAACGACCCCACCACCACCGCCGCGCCGCTCGCCCTCACCGCCGTGCGTGGCTTGCCTGGCGTGGGCAAAACGACTATCCTGCGCGTGGTTGGCACCCACCCTGCTACGTTGGACTACTTTCGCGGGGGGGTGTTGTATGCTGAACTGGGACCGTCTCCCGATGTCGTAACGCTGTTGCAAACGTGGCTACGGGCAGTGGGTGAACGAAACCCATCAAGCGACAACCCCGATGTGTTGGCAGCGGCAGTGCGCTCGCTGTTGCAGCAACGCGATCTGCCCACGTTGCTCATCCTTGATGAT
>CAZLKK010000220.1:4466-6921 GCA_964559995.1 uncultured Chloroflexaceae bacterium | reverse complement strand
TGTCCGGTATCTGTGGGCATCTATGGGCTTCTATGGGTTATTCCTGCCCGGAATGTCCCGGTATATCGTCTACCCTTGTAAGAGCGGGGGCAGGGGGAGAGGGTCAACGAGCCGCGAGGGTCTACAACCAGACTAGCCATCCTCAAAAGCATCACGGCTCCACCACCGACTCTGCTGTCCCCTCAACTACGCTCAACGCATCCAACGCCACAGGCACTACCGGCTTGTACATCTCATTGATCAATACGATAACTGTTGTGCCGCTTTCTGGTAGGTATGCCATAGTAGACTTAAAGCCGCTTAACCCGCCGATATGCCCCCACACTTCATCAAAGCGTGTTTCCATGGGGGCTGCGCCCATAGTTGCCAATCCAAGAGCTTCAACATTGCGCGTGACCCCAAGCCCATACAAGGGATAGTTGGTCATAGCTGCATGGGGAAAATCTACCCTGGCAAACGTCAGCATTTGCTTTTGCATCTCTTCACCAAGCAGTGTGCCATTGAAGAGGGCTTGCAAAAAAGTCGCCACATCCTCGACGTTGGAGACGATACCGCCAGCTGCCCAAGCACACAAACTGGCATAGGTATAGTCATCTTTGCCAATATACCCATGCACAAACCCATCCGGTATCTCTTCATAGTCTTCCAAAAACGAGTTTTCCATACCGAGCGGGGTAAAGATGCGGCGATGCAACTGTTCTGTCAACGTAGAGTCTGTCGCCTGCTCCACAACCATGCCTAGCAACAGGTAGTTGGTATTCGAATACTTCCACTTGCCAGGGGTACCGGGGGCAAAGTAGGGTTCTTTTGTTACGCCATAGGCGACCATCTCAGCCGGCGACCATACCCGCAGCGTTTCCTCACCAAAGTATTGTTGCTCAAACTGGTAGTCGAGGTAGTCGTATAAGCCGCTGGTATGGTTGAGCAATTGGCGCAGGCTGATCTGGTCGCCATTGGGGACAGTCCCCGGAAGCCACTGCTCTACCGTGTCGTCTAGGCTGAGCACTCCCTCCTCTGCAAGCTGTAAAACCAATGTCGCCACATAGGTTTTAGTTAGGCTGGCTATACGAAAACGGGCATCGCTTGTGACAGGTTGTTTCGCCTCCCGATTTGCCAACCCACGGGAAGCTATCCATGTTCCCTGCCCAGGGGCATAGACATACATCACAATGCCAGCATGGGGCGGCTCTGCTGCCACTTGGTCTATGATCTGGTCAAGCTGTGCTGCCAACAACGGGTTTTGGTAGCGCAGGGCGGGAGTGCGCTCGCGCTGCGAGGGAGTAGCGGTATGGGGTAAGGCTGCGGTGGGTCTACCTGCTGCCGGTACTGGCGTGACAGGGTTTAGCAAAGGGTCACGAGTTGGTACTGCTACCACAGGAGTAGGCGGTTGTGGAGTGCGAATAGGTTCCAACACTGCCTTGATGACCGTAGGTAGCACCGTTTCTGGAGCGTCTGTTGGTGGGGTGGATGCTTGGGTTGTACCCCGTACTCCACAACTACACAAACAGAGCATTACGAGGATGAGCAAAGCAAACACCAAGCTATTAGTGGTCTTTCGCATAGGAGGGTACCCCTTACGGTTCATTGGGTTTCTTTTGTCCATCACGGGAAAGATAGTAGGTCATACTGTGGAGTACAACAATGGGGTCTATATCACGCACCCAAACGTAGTCCGGCACCTGCAAAATAACCGGCGCATAGTTTAAGATAGCCCGTACGCCAGACTGGACAAGCATGGTAGCAACCGGTTGTGCTTGTGGGGCTGGCACGGCGAGAATAGCCATACGCGCCCGTCTATCCCGCACAATAACCGGAATGCTCTCGTTTGGCAAGACGGTCAAACCACGATACTCCTGCCCAATAGCCGCCGGGTTACTATCAAAAATAGCGACAATGCGTAAGCCCTTACTATAAAACCCATCATAGCTGACAATAGCCTGTCCAAGCCGCCCTACCCCTACGAGCACCATAGGCCATTCTTGGTCTAGCCCAAGTATTTGGTTGATATGATGAAGCAATTTCTGAACATCATAGCCGATACCTTGTTTCCCAAATTCCCCAAAGTAGGAAAGGTCTTTGCGTATCTGGGCAGAAGTGACATTGATACGGTTGCCCAGTTCCTGCGAGGAGACCGATACAATCCCCTCATCCAACAAATAACGTAAACTGCGAGCGTAGAGCGGTAATCGTCGTATCACGACATCGGGTGGTATAATCTGATCCACATGATTCCTCATTTGCTGGGATGTCTGGTATACAGACTCCCGAACAGGTAAAGCCTAACTGAAGATAAAGCCACAAACACATGCAAGCATTGTGAATTGTATCACGTAAAGAGAACGCCTGTCAATTGGTTAGCCAAAGTAAGGTGTGACAGATTCTTTTCCCTCATCAGAGCAATGTTACCCAATGAAAGACGCATTGCCCCCACTGTTTACTCCCCCCCACACCCTCT
>CAZLKK010000220.1:0-4456 GCA_964559995.1 uncultured Chloroflexaceae bacterium | reverse complement strand
TATCACGTAAAGAGAACGCCTGTCAATTGGTTAAGGAGCTAGTCCAGACAGTGGGATAATGGCTCTGCAAAGAAGTGGAGTTGTGTATTCACCTGGTCTATCCGTTCTTGTGCCATAATCTGATATTTGCTAACAAGTTCAACACCGGTAAACTTACGGGACAATTTACACGCAACAACACCAGTGGTACCAGAACCGGTAAAAGGGTCAAGCACAACATCACCAACCTTTGTAGAAGCCAAGATGCACGTTTCTACCAGCTTTTCAGGATAGACGGCAAAATGTACGTCACGAAACTTTCCGAGGGGTATTTCCCATACGGTACGCTTATTTCTCCCCTTTGGGTGAAAGGCTTGATCCCATCTTCCATTGTGTAGATTAGTGTTTCCAGCGTTTTTTCCCTGCTCTGGCGTGCCATAAACTTTCCCAAAATGGTTTCTCCCTCCTCTCATTCTGGATTCTTCGGTGAACGTTCTATGCGGTTCTCTAATCGAGTCGGCATCATAGTAATAATTGGGATTTCGTGCCAATAAGAAAATATATTCGTGGTCAATGGTCGGACGATCTTTGATAGACGATGGCATAGCATTAGGTTTATACCAAATAATGTCGCTCCGCAACAACCACCCATCGTCTTGGAGAGCTAAAGCAACTCGCCACGGGATACCCAACAAAGACTTGTCCCGATAGGTATCACCCAAATTCACCCAAAGCAAGCCATCGGGTTTGAGTTTAGGACGCAGGAGACGAAACACTGTCACAAGGGTTGTGACATACGTAACCGGGTCATCTTCCTGTCCAATCTCATAACATAGTTCATGTTCAGCATATTTACGATGCCCAAAGTAGGGAGGACTAGTCACTATCGCCTGGAAAAAATCCAGAGGGAGTTCTGGGGTAACAGCACGAATATCACCCAAAATAACCTTATTTTCTTTGCTATTAACAACCATTGGTCCCTCCTAAAATAGACTCAATATACCTATTGAACTTGTATTGAGATTCTTCATCGAAACCAAGAAATTTATTAGGACTCATATTGAAATGGAACACTACATCAATAGTATCTTCAATCGTTGCTAGTTCTGTTAAAGACCAATTTTCAGCGACTATGATCACAACGATATGATAGGTAGTAGCTATTTCAGTCTTTATACCACTAATGGCATTAATAATGTCACGAGTAAAAAGATGGGAATGACCACCACCCTCTGTTTCTCTCGTTTTTACCGGTATCAGTAGTCTTGTTTTCTTGCCATCTTGTTTCGCGGTTAATTCAGCAGAGACATCAATAGTGTGCCGCCCTATTTTTAGTTGCTTCTTAGCAATTTCAACCTTCTTAAACCTGCCGTAGTTCCCATAGACTGTATAATAATGCTGAAGCGCAGTTATCAAACCTGCTCGTACATTGGCTTCAATATGATGACCGCTGATACTTCGACGGGAGCCTTCCAACCGATCAATGATGATTTCTCGCATTATTAGCCACTCAAAACTTTTGACGATGGAACGATATTCAAATATAAGCTCGACTAGTGTGTCAGTTTCGGCGTACATCTTGGAGACATTATCTGCTTTTCGCATACGGGATATGAGTGGTGAAAGCCTTTGTTGGGGGGCATCCCTGATTATCCAAGCAAAAAAGTAGAAGCATGCTTTGTTATGCGGATATACCCGACCAATACCATCAAATAAGAACGGCTTTTCGTCTTGTTTATCCGTATAGCACCCCGTTATGATGTTTTGAAGGTCAGTCTTTGAACATGAAAGCAAAATTTCATGTAACGTTTTGTGTGAACCTGTTACCTTCTTGGCTTGTCTTTCGACCCAATCATAAAATGGTTTGGCTTGATCTGCTAGTTTGGCAAGTTCAATTAAGCGATAATGGGTAATATTAACTTTATGGACAATCACATCACGCATAATTCCATTGATTTTCCCCCACAAAAAAAACCTCCCGTAGCCACTACAGGAGGGAAGGTCTGACCATCAACCAACGCAAGAAACAGAACTACTGGACTACTCGTATATCCACGTATCCACATCCCGCTTCCAAGTAATAAGTTCTTCTGGACGGAAAAAGAGTGCCACTTCTTGCTCCCCATTTTCCGGTGAGTCGGAAGCGTGAATGAGATTACGCCCAACTTCCAACCCAAAGTCACCACGGATGGTCCCCATTGCTGCTGCTGATGGTTTGGTTGCCCCTACCGTATTGCGAACGGTCTGGATAACATCGTTGCCTACAAACACGGCAACTACAGATGGGCTAGACGTGATATACTGCACCAAACTGGCAAAAAAAGGCTTGCCTTCGTGGACAGCATAGTGACGACGCGCCAACGCATCATCAATCTGCATCATCTTCAACCCTGCCAATTTCAACCCCCGCTGCTCCAACCGTGTCAAAATAGGTCCTACAAGCCCCCGCTGTACCGCGTCGGGCTTGAGGATAATGAGCGTCTGCTCCATACGTTTTGTGTAACCTCCTGATATTATATGGGTACCGCTTCACCAATGCGCTTCGCTGCTCTTCGCATTTCCATTTTTACCAAACCGAGATTAACCGTCCGCTGAGTAATGACCACCAAGATAAGCTCTTTTGCTTCCAGCACCAAAATGGAGCCTTCATGAGCATCTATGATGGCATCTATCAGCGTCCCTACGCCTATACGCTTGGTTGCTTTGTCTATCTCGCCAAAAACAGCCGCAGACATAGCCCCCAATATTTCAGCATCTTCTTCGTCAAGAAGGGTACTAGCAACAACTAGCCCATCCCTCCCAACAAGTAAACTGCCAATTACCCCATCCACCCGGATCAGGTCTTCAACGATCCGCCGCATAAACTTGCCTTTCATTCTGGCAAATATGAAGCCACTATTACAACAACTACTTACTAAAACGCAAGATTAGCTTAATTGTCCCTTATATGCTGCCATTCCTTCAGGAAATCGTTTTTGCTTAATGTACGTATCCCCTATTAGGCGGTAGAGCCGCTGCAACAACGGGTCATCGCTACTGGTCTTTGCCCATCCGAGGAGATCTTCCAATACCTCGTTGAGCATCTCCCCCTGCTTGATGAGCAGTTGGTAATGGTACATAGCAGCATCATTATGTCCTTTTTCCATACCCATATGGGCAACGGCAAAGCATAACCCAAAGTTATCAGGTTCAGCTTCAAACTGCTGCATGAACATATCAAAATCTTCATCACCCGTGGGTTGGCAAGTTTCCGCATCCTTGCCTTGCGCTTTTTCCTCTTGCAATGCTTCCTTACGCGAGACAAAACGCCGCTCCCCACTCCGTTTGCCCGCTTCGCCTCCAGATTTTGCTGCTGGACGGGCAGGACGACCCCGTGAACTGGGAAGAGGTCGCTCACGTCGGGACGGACGGGGTAGCTCCTCTTCTCGTTCGGTTGGTGCCGGCTTCGGTGGCAATACTACTCGTGCTGGCTGTTCCTCTACCATATCATCTGGCTTATCCCATATATCGTCAAGCTCTTCTAGCGGTGTTGGGACAAATGCCAAATCTTCTGGTGTTGGCTCTTTTTTCGTCTCTTCGGGTTCTGGATCGCGTGGCTTCGTTCGCTTAACCGTTGTTGCAGAGGCTATCTGATCCTCGGTAATATCAAACATATCGAGGTCTACATCGTCAAGCGCGAAGGGGTCTGATTCCGAAGCAGCAGGACGGGGTTTTTCTGGCATTTCGGCTCGAGCCGGCTGCGATGATGCACTAAAAGAAGCAAGTCCCCCAAGTTTGGCAAGGTCTTCATCAGAAAGCCCCAAACCTTCTGGCTCTGGTCTTTCATCTTGAGATGGAGCTTCACCAGAAGCATCTAGCCCAAGTAAGGCAATTTCATCCTCAGTCAATCCTAGCTCTGCTAGAGAAAGTGGAGCTATTTCTGGCTCTGCTGCTGGCTCTGCTGCTGCTGGCTCTGCTGCTGGCTCTGCCGCTGGCTCTGCCGCCGCTGGTGCTGTACCTCCAGCATCCAACCCCAACATCGCAATCTCTTCTTCCGATAACCCTAGCTCTGTCAACGATAATGGAGCTATCTCCATTTCATCGTCTGCAAATTCAAAAGATTCAGGTTCAGGCTCAGGCTCAGGTTCAGGTTCAGGTTCAGGTTCAGGCTCAGGTTCAGGCTCAAGAACTGATGGTTCCCCAACCTCGCCCTTGCCTTCAACTATCGGCTCTAGCTCTCCTGGCGTACTATCAACCATAGAAGGGAGCGTATCTTCAATATCAGCTAAGGATTGTCCACCACCCTCTAGTCCAAGAAGCGCAATTTCTTCTGGGGTCAACCCTAACTCTGCCAATGACAATGGGGCAATCACTGATTGCTCTGATGATGCATAGTCAGCAGGTTCTGGCTCAGGTTCTGGTTCTGGCTCAGGCTCAGGTTCAGGCTCAGGCTCAGGTTCAGGCTCAGGTTCTGGCTCAGGCTCCAGGAGAGATTCGA
>CAZLKK010000219.1:6432-6929 GCA_964559995.1 uncultured Chloroflexaceae bacterium | reverse complement strand
GCCCCACCAGGAACAGAATCATAAATAATCACGGAGATCTTTTGGGCGCTTATTTTATAAGTTGTTCGGATAGCATTGATCTGAAGGTCCATTACTGAAGCTGCGGCAAATCGAATAGATTCACTCAAAGTGGCGGCAAAAGAATCGACATACCGTCTTCTTTCTGAAGCTCCAATCTGCTTAAAGGGCTCCGGTATCGGATTGGAAAACCTCAAAATAGCCACATCAGTATTGAAAATATGAGATATATCCACAGGCCAAGACAGATTTTCACTTACACATCGATGGTCGCCAAGCAGGTCCGTATGCTTTACTTTTTTTGTTCCTGCTATTTTAGCTGGAATCATATAGTTGCATATATTGCAGCGGTGATACCCCATTCCAAAGGGCCCCCGATTAACAATGAAAAGTGTTCCGACAGGGTCGTCGTCATCAACCGCATGGCTACGCAGCAACGCTTTTGTAATCACCGGATTATCTGAGGGTCTAAACTGCTC
>CAZLKK010000219.1:3639-6422 GCA_964559995.1 uncultured Chloroflexaceae bacterium | reverse complement strand
CTTTTTTAAAAAGCATAAAAATTCAAAAAAGTTCACTTTTTTACACTAAGTATAAAATTTATCCAACTATATTGATTACTAATATAATAAACTTTTAGAATAATTTTTGGAAACTGCTCTTCTTTTGCCATTGAGATCAATCTTGCTTCATCAGCAAATTGTTTTCTTATTCTGTGTAATGAAGGATCCTTGCCTTTTCGGTCCTTATACGCAGTAACAAAACCCTTTGGCTCTATGAAACTTCTTCTTAGTCCTATGTTTCTACTACCACAAAATTCACAAGTGCCTGACAGATCTTCTTTATCCACCTGCACTTCAACATGGTGACATTCACGACACAGGGTATAAAAGTTCGTGGGCATAAAATCTTTCGGGTGATATGCCAGTCCTTGGCTGGACCAAATACGTCCATTCGCTACGACTTCAGATCCTGGTGCATATTCTGAAATTCCCAAAAGAGCGTCCCATCCTTTCGCTTATTGTGAAACTCACCATACCACTCCCTGCCAGCAGTAACAAGCTCCCACAGTTCTTTATACCCCTCTGGAGAAAGCTCGCCCGACTTGAGAATACGCGGGTTTTGTCCAAGAGCTTCTTCAAGCGTGTAGCCAGTCACTTGGCTAAACTTGGGGTTAGCATACTCTATGTTACCCTCAAGGTCTGTGATGACGATAGACACAGGGCTTTGCTCTATTGCACGATAGATCTAACATCTTCATCTCCACTATTGTACCATACCCACTCTCCTGTCTCTTGGAGACCGTACGGCTCCCGCCCGGTTCCCCTTCTCCCGCGTAGTGGGACGCGGGGAGAGGGGATGGGGGCTGCCCTTGACGTAGCCCAAGCCCTACCCACGCTTGACACAGCCCTTACCTATACTATAGAATGAACATGGGGGGTTTATGGTTTATATGGGAAAAAGAGTATGCACGAATCAAAAAAACACATGTTCAACTTGTCGTTTGCTTTGGGCATTGTCTTGGTTATTTTCTTTGTTGCCAGTTGGGACAAGAATACCTCGTCTTTGTCACAGCCCGGAGCTTCGTTGGCAGCCCCGCTCCAGCAGAGCGGCGACATTGTGTGGTCCCCCTCTACAGGAACACTCTCCATTGAACCGGGAAAGACCAATCAAGAATTTACCCCAAGCCCAATTCTTCGCAATAATTCACTATCAGAAACCGTAACGCTGGCAATAAGTGAACAAGGTATCCCCGCTGGTTTTTCGGTAGACGTTAGCCCTAGTCTCGACGACATTAGTGCCCTTGGCGGGATAACGCTTGGTCCTAACGGAGGAGAACAGGCTTTTCAGCTATTTGTCTCGGCTCCCGCTGGTGCTACCGCAGCAGATAGTTTTACCTATGAACTCATTGCCACCGACACCGCAACCGGCGATCAGTATACCTTTACCCTGAGTGTAACCGTACAAGACCCAACGCCTACCCCAACCCCTACCTACACTCCAACCCCCACCCCCACCTACACCCCCGTCTCCCAATCTATCGCGGTGGAGCTTTCGGTGCGAGGGGACAGTGCTCAGAGTGCCATACCAGGAGAGGTTGTTGTCTATAATCTGCGAATACGCAACCCAGGGAACATCCAGGGAACGTATAAGATAGAGTTTCCTAATTCTTGTGTTGATGCAATACCAGGGTGTGCTGAGACTCCAAGCCAGGACACCTTCTTGATAGAACCAGACCGTGAGCGCGATTTTCAGGTGTCCATCATTTTGCCAAAAGACGCACCAGAGGGAGCGGTTGCCTATACAACAGTGCGGGCATACCTTGTGTCAGACCCCAACGTGCATGCCCAAGTCCAACTTATCACGACAGTGAAGGAAGCCCCCACCCCAACCAAGACGCATACCCCGACCAACACCCCCACACCGGGGCGTATTTGCCAAGACTACTACGAGCAAGACGACAAACGGTCTACAGCCCGCCATATTGAGGTCAACCTGCCGCAGCCCAAACCAGACAACTTGCGCGTCAAAGAAGACCCTGACGATAGACGGGCTATCTGCCCCGCGGGTGACGAAGACTGGCTTAAATTTGGGGCTATAGAGGGGAAAGTCTATACCATAGACATTTTGGATATGGCAGAGGGCATAGACCTCTCGCTAGAACTCTTTGACGAACATGGGCAGAGTATCGCTTTCAATGATGATTACTTTTATCGCAATCGTTCTGGCAAAGACGATGAACGCGACCCCATAGACGACCCCCAGGATAATGACGAACGCGATCCCAAAGTTGAGGCGCACCCCCACGACATCAGACCGCGCATAGACTCCTGGCGAGCACCATCCAATGGCACATACTACATCCGTGTGCGTGATGTGGCGGGGCGAGGTGGCGTAGACCGGACCTACACCATTGAGGTACGGACAGAAAGCTATGGGCCTACCCCCGTTACCGTTGGGCAGGTCTGTATGGACCGCTTCGAGCCAGATGGTCTGCCAGAGCAGGCTTCGCTGATTGTCTCCAACGAGCGGCAGGAAAACCGTAGCCTCTGCCCTACCGGTGATGCCGACTGGGTAACGTTCTTTGGCAAAGCTGGCAAACGGTATATTATCAAGACAGATACCACAAACTACAAAGGACCTGAAGAGGTCAACAACAAACAAGCTGGTGCAGATACTATCCTCACCTTGACAGACCGCGATGGGGTAAGCATCATAGATTTTAATGACGATAGCCCCTTTATAGATACCTTCGACTCGGATATAGAGTTTGTGCCTGAAGTAGACGGCTTTTACTACGTGCAGGTGAAGAATGTAGGCGATA
>CAZLKK010000219.1:0-3588 GCA_964559995.1 uncultured Chloroflexaceae bacterium | reverse complement strand
TCCATCTTCTAGCAAGACAGACTCAACAGCTACGCCAACTATTCCCAGTGAGGAGTTCTCGCTGGATGATGACGATTTTGCTATGCCAGCCAACATCCCCTCTGCTGCAGCCGTTGTCAGTAGCAATGCGAGGGCAACAGAGCTACCTAGCCTGCCCCCCGCCCCCCAACAAGACAGTCCAATCCAACAGCCCTTGCCCACCGCTACACCGATACCGCCACCGCCACCACTACCTACGTCTACTCCGGTGCCACCGCCGCCACCTTTGCCTACCGCTACGCCGGTACCAGTGCCAGATACCCCAACACCGGTAGCCTATGTGCCAGATAGTACAGCCGCAACAACGGTAGCCATGCAAGCGCAGGGAGATGGGACTACGCCAACAGCTATGCAGGTGGTGCAGGCAGAACAGCAGCCAGTAGCGTTTGACAGTGAGCAACTCTTGAATATTTGGCAGCATGCCGATCATCCAGTAGTAGATCGGCAAGAAACCCGCGGTTGGATGTGGGGGATGTCGGCTACAGTAGCCCACTATGACCCCTTCCATACTTCTACCACATCGCCGCCACAGCTGCACTATTTGCCCAATGGTTGGGCTAATGGTGTCCTCGCCTCGCCCGACCCCGCTGACCCCTGGTTTATTACCTTTGGGTTTCTAAGCCAAGACCTGATGAACAACGCTTTTCAGGCAGGAGCAGATTGGACTATCCCCCGCCGTTCGGCGGATGTGCCGCTGGTTGGCGATAGCCATGATGCTACTGCCCCCTCCTACACCAGCTTTCAACGGGTCATGGGGACACGCTTTCCAGACCTCACCGGCGAGCCAGTGTTGGATACGTTAGACCACGAGGGTAATATTGGACTCTACACCGGCGAACGCTATGATGAAACCCACCTAGCATTCTTTTTTGAGCAGACAGGGCATAATATACCGCTGGTCTTTTGGGAGTTTCTCAATGATAATGGTAATGGTAATGATAATGGTAATCATACTGATCAGGTAGCAGGTAGGGGAGATACTGCTGATCGCTCCCTAGCAGAAGCCTATGCGACATGGCAGCATACCATAGGTCCCCCCCTCACAGAGCCATATTGGGTCAACGTCACGCTGGACGGTGAAGCGCACCATGTGCTAGTCCAAATATACCAACGGCGCGTACTGACCTACACCCCAACCAAACCGGTGGAAGAGCAAATCACCATGCTAGACGTGCTTTCATCCCAAACGCCTGTTGGTGAAATGCTGCCTTGAGCAACTGCCGTGAATAGCTACCAAGACCCTCTGGCTGCCGTGTATCACCTTGTCCATACGATTGGTCTACGGGCAGCTACCTCGCTGGCAGAAGCCCAAGCTGCTGCGTATGTAGACGGACGGCTGCGGCATGCAGGGTTGAGTGTTTCGGCAGACTCCTTCCAAGCCCCTCAGAACAATGGCATAGGACTATTGCTCATAACGGTACTAGCCGCTGTTGCAGCACTGCTGTCTGGTTGGTTCCCGTTACTCTCCTGCATCTTGGCTTGTGGTCTCCTGCTCCTGACCTTCATAGACGGGGGAATTGTGCCTATGCCTGCCCTAGCCCCCCTTGCAACTAGCCAGAACATTGTGGGTATTGCCCCTTGCGAGCAGCGTATCCCCCATTGGCGGGTCATCTTGTTGGCAGCTCTTGATACTTCTACTGATGCACGGACAGGGCAGTGGGCTTATGGCGGACGCACCAGCATCATTATTCGGTGGGGAGCACTGGCACTGGTAGCTATCCTAGCCATGTTGCGCTGGTATGATGGGGCAGTCTGGTGGTGGTATGCCCAGGGTATCCCTGTAGTGATGTTAGCACTGTTGCTACAACCCGCAAAACCGGCGGGGGAAGCATCGACAGGCGGTGCGGGAGCGTTAGCCGTGATGCTGGCGGCAGCAGAGTGTCTGCAAAGCCTCCAGCAGGTTGAGCTCTGGGCAATTGCCCCCGGTGCTACCAGCACCGGCGACAGTGGCATCCGCGATCTCCTCCATCGCTATCCGTTTACCCAAGCAGATACCCTTATCCTCTCGCTAGAAAACATCGTTCCTGGCGATCTTCGTTGGGCTACGCGAGAGGGGATATATGGACAGTATACTGCTGATGATCTGCTCGTACAACTTGCCGCCCAGGTGCAAACAGAGACTCCAGAAATCGTTACAGAAATTCGCCCCTCGGCTACCGCGACCTCACTGGCTATGCCACTGCATCGGCGCGGCTTTCGGGTGCTTACGCTGCACACCCAAGCTCGGTTTACGCTAGAGGAAGGCGAAGATATACTCGAATTATGTAACCCACAAACAATGCATCAAGCGGTGCAATTGCTTGTGGATATGATAAAGCATCTTGATAACGAAACGAGCAAGACGAGCAAACGAAAGGAGTAATATGTATGGCTTTTTTTGATATGCCGCTAGAAGAACTGCGGCAGTATAGACCTCCATCTACGCAACAGGGGGATTTTGAAGAGTTTTGGATGGACACGTTCTTTACCTTTGCCCATATGCAGAGCACAACGGGGTTGAAAGACTGGGATTTGCCCTATCATGCCGGCAAATTCTTTCACGTTACCTACTTTGGGTGGCGCGGGAATATGGTAGTCGGGACGCTCGCGCTGCCTCTTGGAGATGGTCCATTTCCTGGTGTGGTGCTCTACCACGGCTATAGTTCGCGCCGTCCAGAACCCTTTGAGCTATTGGGGTGGGTATCGCAGGGGTATGCTGTCCTAGCCATAGATGTGCGGGGGCAGAGCGGCGAGAGTGGCGATAATGCCGGCTATCCAGGTGGGCATGTACCGGGCTATCTCACCCAGGGGATTGGCAATCCAGAGTTTTACTTCTATCGCGGGGCATATATGGATGCGGTGCGGGCGGTAGATGTGCTGGCAGCACAACCGCAGGTTGACCAAGAGCGCATCGTGGTAGCGGGGTCGAGTCAAGGGGGCGGGTTGAGTTTGGCGGTTGCTGCGCTGTGTGCGCTGCGCCGTAAGCATACGGTTCAAGAACACGATCCCGTACCATTGCCCAGTATAGCGGCAGTAGTCGCAGAAATCCCCTTCCTGTGCCACTTTGACCGTGCTGCCACGCTGGTTGATACGCAGCCTTACCGTGAGATAGCCGATTACTGTCGCAAACATGGCGCAGAGAGCGAAGCGGTCTTTCGCACGTTGAGCTACTTTGATGTCATGAATCTGTCGGTATACAGCAAAACACCCACGCTCGTGACGGTAGGCTTAATGGACATGGTGTGTCCCCCGTCTACGGTCTTTGCCGCTTACAACGCGCTCCAGGGCGAGAAGGACATCATCGTTGCCCCCTTTGGCGAGCACGAAACTTTCCCAGGCGTGTTAGATGCCCGTATGCGCTGGTGTGAGCGGTTTGTGGGGGCACAAAGCCGGTTAATTTAACCGCGCTAATCTCCCTAGTGGATTTCAAGGGTAGACGATATACCGGGACATTACCGGGCAGGAATAAACCATAGATGCCCATAGATAGACAGAGATGCCGGGCAGAGATTCCCGACAAAAACGCAGAGACGCAGAGACGCAGATAAACGGACAACAACAGGCTATATG
>CAZLKK010000218.1:0-6963 GCA_964559995.1 uncultured Chloroflexaceae bacterium | reverse complement strand
CCAACCGGTACCCCAACGCCGATGCCCACCCGCACGCCGACCCCCACGCGCACCCCCACACCCACGTCGACAAAGCGTCCTACACGCACCCCCACTGCCTATCCCGTACCACAAGAGACCATTTCAACGGGGAGTGATACTGCCTACCCGTTACCTTTAACAACGGTTACTATGCCTGATGTGATAGGTGTGCCACCAGACCAGGCGGAGGATACCGTTCGCCAGACGGTCACTGCTCTTGGGGTTGAGCCAACGGTGATTATCATTACCCGCACCGGCGAACCCGCAACGGCAACTTCTGGCACCTATCCCTACATAGCCACCCCAGAGGTGGTACAAGAATCCTATCCGCCCCCCGCGTCAACTATTGCCCCAGGAACAAAGGTCTACACGCTGTATGTTGACTCTGACTAGCTAGGTTCGCGTCGACCATGCGCTATCCCCCGCCGTATCGCACTCCGTGCTGCCTCTCGTTCAGGGGAGAGCGTTTCCAAGAGCCGTGGTAGATCTGCGTGGTCTTCCAAGATAGTTATTTTGCTCTCGCCTGTGGTAAGATCGCGGTGGATAACCTGTATCAGTGGGAGATGTTCCTGTTCCTCTTCAGTCATTTCGTTCACCAAATCGGGGTTGTGGGTAGTGATAATGATGTTGATATTGCGTTGCTCTCCAATATGGCGAATCATATGAATAAGCAGACATGCCCGTGATGCATGGAGTCCATAATCTATATTTTCAATAACGACCAGACTGCCCGATGGGTGGGTGAGCATGGCGGTCAGGATTGCCAGAAAGCGTAGTGTGCCATCGGACATAGTACGGGCATCCATAAGGGTAGGCGGTTCATTGACGAGCCATTGCTCTTTGGCAAACAGCAGCGCGTGAGTTAGGGGTTTACCAACCTTCTTGGCAAAGACGCGGCGGATATTGCCTTCTGGTAGGTGAGACGCATAGAAAGACAAGGCTGCCTCAATTTTCTGCTGCTGGTTTGGGGGCTTGCCAGCAATGACAGCCGCAATGTTGGAACCATTGCTGTTGAGGGAGACATTTCCTATGAGGCTTGGCGAGCGCATAAGGGCGGCTACCGGGTCAAGCACGTAGATGTGCTGTAACGTCTGGCAGACCCCGCGCACTTCACCGGGGAGCCGCTCCTCCATCCTGCCAAGTGAGGTATACAGCCCGGATAACTCGACCATACGGTCTATTCGCCCGACTATCCCCTTATTTTCATACGCAGCATTGGCTAGGTGTTTCTCTTTATCAACATTCATATCAATGAACATGTCGGTTGCTGGGGCATTGCCTTGTTCATCGGCGACACTGGAGAGCTGTTCCGCCGCTACGAGGTAGGGAGCAGGCTCAACAGTTAGGTGATAGAGGTAGGATGGGGGATTCTCTGGGGCAATGCCCTGGATTGTCACATCTAGCGTGAAGTAATCTGCTGGCTTAAAGGTAATGCTCTCTGCCCCCCCACGGATGCCATTTTGCCCTTCATCACCAGCAAAGGTCTCGCGGATATTTTGCCCCCGTGACATACGCCCAAGAAACGCTAGGGCTTCTACGGCGTTGGTCTTGCCGCTGGCACTTGTGCCAATGATGACGGTGAGAGGTGCAATGTGCAGGTTTGCTTGGCGAAAACTCTTCCAGTTTTCTAGGGTGATACGCTTAATCATCGTTAGCCCCATTTCTGTTTCTCTTGTAAGAATAGTATTGGTTCTTCGCAACGGGTATCGCCACGAGGAACCAATACCGCATGTCGTCTACCAGTGTTCGTAGCGGACGATTTCTTCCATTGCTTTGCGTTCTTTTGCTCCTGGCATATCAGCAGCATACCCTAGTGGGGTAAAGAACAGTGGGTCAACATTCTCTGGCAACTGCAGAAAAGCGCGAGCCGCTTCTTTATCAAAGGCGGCAATCCAGCATGTGCCTAGCCCAATATTGGCAGCAGCAAGCGTCAAGTGGTCCATAGCAATGGTCACATCTATTTCACAGTGATTTTTGCCATTGCGATGCACCCATGCCTCTTCTGGTACCCCACAGGCACAAATGACGAGAGGTGCTTGGACAAACCAGTCACGGTCATAGATACGCTTGAGGTCAGCTTCTTTGCCTTTGGTGTGAATGACGATAAGGCGAAATGGCTGTTTGTCGGCGGCGGTAGGCGCAATAATAGCTGCTTGCAACACTTGGTTGAGCTTTTCTTGCTCTACCGGGTCGGGTTTGTATGCGCGTGAGCTGTATCGCTTTTCTATTAGTTCTGTAAATTCCATAGGTTATCGCTCCTGATTAGCTGGGTTCTTGGGTTTTATCCAAGATAATTTGGACCAGAAGACCATCTCCTGATATAGCTTATCATATCACGATCATGATAGCATGCAAGTTGTAGGTCTGGATAGGGGGAGCGGGTTGTTCCGGGCAGCCCCCCATTCCCCTTATGCTATAATGGGGAAATGGGGATGGATATTTGACCGCTTCAGAACCCACCGCAAGCTCCCGCGCTTGAGCGCGAAGGGAGAGGCTTTTAGGGGGAGGTCAGCCGGGCAAAGTCCACTATTTTGTCCCATTACTACTGAAACTAAGGGGACCTGTTCATGACACAACTCCACCGCAACAAACTCGGCGTAATTACCAGCGGGTCGTTTACCAAAGGGTTAAGTGTGCGCTTAGATACAAGCGTAGAAGATATACGGGTAGGTAAGTTTGTCGTTGTGCATGGCGAAAAACATGAGTTTTTCTCTATGGTCACAGACGTTATCCTTGAGTCTACCAATCCAAAGGTGCTGCTCGACCCACCAAATGACGATGGGTTTATCAATACGATACTGACTGGTACCTCTACCTACGGGGCAATCACCATCTCACCCCGCCTGATGCTCCCACGCAACCTAGACGAAGAGTTGCAGCCAGTCAAGACGATACCCTGCCACTTTTCGGCAATGTATGAAGCAGAAGAGTCGGATTTTACCCGCGTCTTTGGCGATGCTGACGAAACCCACTTTGAGATAGGTCGCCCACTGGATATGGATGTTCCCGTTTGCATAAACCTAGAACGATTTGTTGAACGCAGTAATGGGGTGTTTGGCAAGAGCGGCACCGGCAAAAGTTTTCTCACTCGGCTGCTGCTCTGCGGTATCATCCACTCCAACATTGCCAGTAACCTCATCTTTGATATGCACAGCGAGTATGGGTGGGGGTCGCTCTCGGAGGAGGGATCACAAGTGAAAGGGCTACGCCAACTGTTTGGCAGCAAAGTGCGGTTTTATACGCTGGCACGACCAGACTCCTCTGTCCGGCGCATCGGCTCAGATGGGGAAATCACCATAGGGCTTAATCAGATACAGGTAGATGATGTCATCCCACTTCAGGATGAGCTTAATCTCAGCAGTGCCGCTGCTGAATCTTGCCACCTACTCGAGGATTCCTACAAGGAAAACTGGCTCGCTCGCCTACTTGAAATGAGCGGCGATGATATGAAGACCTTTATTGACCAGTCCGGGGCGCACAGCAATTCCGTGGCAGCACTCAAGCGAAAGCTGCTCCAGATACGCCGCCTGGGGTTTGTGAAAGACAAAGCAGACTTTTCCGCGGTGGATTTGATGATAGACAAGCTGGCGGTGGGGGAGCATGTGGTGCTGGACTTCGGCGGCTATGACAGCACGTTAGTCTATATGCTTGTGGCAAATATCATCACCCGCCGCATCCATGATCGTTGGGAAAAACAGTCGCAGGAATTTCAGATGGGTGATCACCTCGGTGAACGTCCTCGCCCGCTGATGATTACGATTGAGGAAGCCCACAAGTTTCTCAACCCTGCCACGGCAAGGCAGACTATCTTTGGCAAAATCGCTAGGGAAATGCGAAAGTTTAGCGTTACCTTGTTGGTAGTAGACCAGCGACCATCATCCATTGACGATGAGGTGATGAGCCAGTTGGGGACGCGCATTACGGCTCTGCTCAATGATGACAAGGACATTGATTCGGTGTTTGCCGGCGTGAGCGGCAGTGGGGGTCTCAAGGCGGTGTTGGCAACGCTGGATACCAAGCAGCAGGCGATGGTGCTGGGACACGCGGTGCCTATGGCGGTTGTCGTCCGTACTCGCCCCTACGATGCAGATTTCTATAAGGCTATGGGCGAAGTGGAATATGGCACCCCAGAGGCTCACCGCAAAGCTCAAGAGGGAATAGACGAACTCTTCGGTGACTAGCCCCCATCTTTCTTTCTCTTTGCCCCTTGTTCCCCGCAGAACGGTTCACCAATGGGTACACCCCCGTCTATGCTATAATGTCCCTAACGAAAGTCGGAATAGCTAGGGGAAATAACTATGTTGCTCGGTGCTCATATGCCCATATCAGGCGGCATCTTCAAAGCCTTTGCACGGGGAGAAGATGTTGGTTGCCAGACCATGCAGATTTTCAGCAAAAGCCAACGCCAATGGAACGCCAAGCCCTACCAACAACAAGATATTGACCAATACAAAGCAGAACAAGCACGGACTGCCATTAACCCAGTTATTGTGCATAGCTCCTACCTGATCAACCTTGCCTCACCCAAAGATGACCTGTGGGAGAAGTCCATTGCAGCCTTGTGCGATGAGATGGAGCGCAGCGCAATGCTCGGTGTGGCGGGGGTCGTCTTGCACCCCGGATCGCATACGGGCAGCGGTGAGGATGCTGGCTTGCGGCGTATAGCCGATGCCCTCAACCGCATCTTCACCGATGGCGTAGCACCGGGCGTTATGGTGCTACTAGAAACTACCGCAGGGCAGGGAACCAATCTTGGTAACAGATTTGAGCATTTGGCGCAGTTGCGGGAGTATACTGCTGCCCACAGCGAACGGGTGGGGGTCTGTGTAGATACGTGCCATATCCTCGCGGCGGGCTATGACCTACGCACTCCTGAAGCATATGAAGCCACTTTTGCCGAGTTTGATCGCCTCATTGGGTTGGAGCACCTCAAGGTCTTTCATCTAAACGATTCCCAACACGATCTTGGCAGTCGCAAAGATCGGCATGAGCATATTGGCAAAGGGTACGTTGGTGAACATGCTTTCCGTATGCTAATCAATGATGAACGGTTCCAATCGCTCCCTATGATCCTTGAAACGCCAAAGGGAGATGATTTGGCAGAGGATAAGGTCAACCTGAGTCTGCTAAGGTCGTTTATCGCAGGGTAGGGGAAGGGGCAAATTTTTTATTCCCCTCTCCCCCGCTTCCAGAGGGCGAGGGGGAGCCGAACATTGGGCTCCCCGCAGTGTATCCCTACGGATCGTTTTCTCCCGCGTACACGGGGGAAGGGTTAGGGATGGGGGGAAAACGACCCTTCTCCCGTGTAATGGGACGCGGGGCAAGGAGATGGGGGCTACCCGGCGAGACATTGGTTACTCTCCCCTAACCTACCCCGGTGAGGTGGGGGGTACGTGCGAGGGCAGGGGGGGCTGCCTAACGCTACCCCATAGCAGCAGCTTTTTGGGCTTTGCTGGCGAGGTGATCCTGCTCTGCCAAAAACGCGATGACCTCCATACCCGCCATACACCCCTGCCCTGCAGCAGTGATAGCCTGACGGTAGATATGGTCAACAACATCACCGGCACCATACACCCCCGGTATAGTCGTTCGCATACGCGAGTCTGTGACAAGGTAGCCGTTTTCGCCTGTGGGGAGCTGATCGCGGAAAAGTTCCGTGTTGGGAACGTGTCCAACATAGATAAACACCCCATCTGTCTCTAGGATACGTTCTTCTTTGGTCTTTACATTGGTGAGTCGTACCCCAGATACCTGTTCCTCACCGATGACCTCAGACATCACCGAGTCCCAAGCAAACTGTATCTTGGGATTATCAAAGGCACGCTCCTGCAAAATGGAGTCGGCGCGTAGTGCATCACGGCGATGCACAATGGTCAACGCAGAGACAAAACGGGTCAGGAAGAGGGCTTCGTCAAGCGCACTATTGCCGCCTCCTACCACCACCACCCGCTTGTCACGGAAAAAGAAGCCATCACAGGTGGCACAGTAGGATACGCCACGATTTGCCAACCGATCCTCGCCAGGAACTCCGAGCTTGCGCGGCGAAGCCCCCGTGCAAATGATCACCGAGTCAGCAGTGATCGTCTGCTCAGCATCAGTCATGAGAGTAAAGGGACGCTGCGAGAAATCTGTCCGCACGATAATCTCATCAAGAATCTGAGTCCCAAACCGTTCTGCTTGCTGTTGCATATTGGCTGTCAGCTCATAGCCACCGATAGGTTCAGGAAAACCAGGATAGTTTTCTACCTCATTGGTCGTGGTAATCAACCCGCCCGGTTGGAGTCCACGGATAAGCAATGGCTCTAGCAGTGTAGATGGCGGCGGTGAGTCCTGCGGGTCCAGACCCGATAATGGCTACTCTCGTATGCATGCTATCTCCTCTATACCTTTTCTAGCTTTCGCTTTTGGCTGATATAAGCCACTCGTGTTTCATTGGTCTACCTCAATATGATGCTATCATGCGGCATAAGGTTTCAGTGAGGGTGTCCTGCTATGGGCTTCTCATACCAATTTGGTACCAAACCTGCAACAATGCCTCGCTTCTGGGGAGCAGACAACACCCCGCGCTGCTCAAGGGAGATACTGCTTCAGCGCTGAACGAGATCCGGTCGATGGTTATCAGTAAAAAAGTGGCCGAGAAAATATTTGGCTCTGTGGATGGAGCTCTTGGGAAAACGGTCTTGTTTAACGGGCAGGAAGGTTATATGGTGAAAGGAATCATGGAAGACCAACCTTTGCAAGCCCATTTCAGAATGGAGGTATTAATATCATTTATTACAGCCGAACAACGTTTTGAATGGCTGCAATCCTGGGGCAATAATTCCATGGCCACCTATGTAAAAGTGCGAGAAGGAACTGATATAGAGCAGCTTTCGGCCAAATTTCCTGAGTTTGTTTTAAAATATTTTTAGCATCTTCAACCATTTCTGTTGTTAATGCGGC
>CAZLKK010000217.1:0-7018 GCA_964559995.1 uncultured Chloroflexaceae bacterium | reverse complement strand
ACCACACAGCTTGGCGAAGGGCAACACACCATCCGCACTCGCGCTACTGACTTGGTGGGCAATGTGGAAACTCCTGGTGCTGGCACAACGTTTGTCGTTGACCTATCGCCCCCCGTACCCACTATCGAGACAGATTTTATCAGCTTGCAGTTGTACGAGGGGTATAATACCGTTCGTATCAGGGGAAGCGTTGCGGACAATGCAAGTGGCACCCACATGGTCGAGGTGTTGGTTATGGATGAGCAGGGCAACAGCGGCAATGGCTGGCAGGCTGCCACAGTGTCGGGGACATCTTGGGAACTTAACTACATCCTCGCCTCATTTGATATGACGAAGGAATATACCGTTGCTGTGCGTGCTACCGACAAACTGGGCAACCAGACCAGTGATGACCAGTTGGTCAAGGACACCTTACGGGTAGATAGCACCATACCGCAAGGTAGCCTTATCCCGAACGAAACCAATACGTCTACGCAGCATCGATCTACCGCATTGCGGGGAATTGCCGTAGACCCTGGCAAGGTGTCTTCAGGAATAAAGCGCGTTGAACTCGCCTATCAATCCTATGACCAAACCACGATTTTCCAAAAGACGACAACGATTATGCGGCATACCTTTGATAGACTACGGGTAAACTCGGACTCAACCACCTATTTTGATCAATCAAGTAATGGCTATACGCTGTCGTGTGTTGGGGAAGGCTGTCCAACGCTGGTAGACGGGCGCAATGGCAAAGCTCTATCATTCCAGGGGGATGATTGGCTGTCTGCTAGACAAATGGACTTAGCCAACAAGTCGTTTACGGTAGCACTTTGGGCAAAACGGCAGAATATTAACCAAAACGACTATATTATTGGGCAGGGGACCGGCTGGATGAACCATACGTTGAGTATTGGCTTCCGAAGCGATAACCGCTTTACCTGCTCCTTTTGGGGCAACGACCTCACGTCACCTGATCGCTACACCGATACCGACTGGCACCATTGGGCGTGTAGCTACAACGCCGAGACCCGCGAACGGGTGCTCTACCGGGATGGGCAGGCGATAGCCCACGACTATGCATGGGCAAACTATCAGGGGGCAGGGGAACTGACTATTGGCAAGGTAGCGTGGCATGCTAACCTGTTCTTTAAGGGTCTGCTTGATGATGTGGCGTTGTATCAAGAAGCCCTTACCAAAGAAGAAGTGAAGACCCTCGCCAAGTTACAAGATTTAGCGTGGGTTCCCGCAACTACATCGCCGCTCCCTGCCGTGGCGTATCACCTCAACCTGCCCCTAGATGATGCCGCTGGTACCACCACGCCACAGGATATTTCCGGCAACAATCCTACCGTACAGTGTACGGGTGGGACTTGCCCAGAGTTTGGGCGTGAGGGCAAGGTCGGCACAGCAGCACACTTTGATGGCACAGACAAAATCGAAGTAACGACACCATTCAATATGGCTAACCAGTCGTTTAGTGTGGCGTTTTGGGCAAAACGGGATGGTATCAACCAGATAGACATAGCCTTTACGCAAGGAACACGAAGCACCAACCAAATGCTCTACATTGGTTTTCGTGATAACAATGAGTTTATCTGTGACTTCTGGTCAAACGCCCTCATTACCCCTGCCTACACCGACACCGACTGGCATCATTGGATATGTGCTTATGATGCCGAAACGAGGATGCGAACAATCTACCGTGATGGTGAACAGGTTGCCCAAGCCCAAGCACCGGCACATTATGCTGGACAAGGCACAACAACCATAGGGGACTCACCGTGGGGGGGGTGGGCATTCAACGGCTTCTTGGACAATGTGCAAGTGCTCAACTATGCAGTAACTGCTCTTGAAGCCCAAGCTCTACGCGACAACTCCTTGCCTAGTGGGACAGAACGGGCTTTCTGGAACATAACACCCCCGAACCAACTCGAAGGGTTTTATGCCCTCTATGCGCGAGTCACAGACAAGGCGAATAATCGTAATGATACGTCCCACAACCAATTGCTCTGGACAGGAGAGGTAGACACGCTCGCCCCACGGTTGGCTGTTCACCCCTATGACTCGACAAAACTCTACTGTTCCGCAGAAGACCTCAACATCAATGAAGATACGTTTAGTTGTGTAGGTTCCAAACGCATATGGTTCTGGTGGTGGAGTCGGGTTGAACAGTTCACCCTGCCTGTAGCCAAACGTATCAACCAAGCTCCCCAGTGGTGGAATGTAGCAAGTAAGCAGACTTCCCGGCTTTACCGGGTAGAATCGTCTGTTTCCACAAACAGTAAGTATCGTGACGCACAGATGACAGTCTCTGCGTGTGACGCATATAATAACTGTAACCAAGTGAATACGGCACTAGCGGCGACCAGTGCAGCTTTGGCACAAACAGAGTCGCAGCCCATAGAGACCATCATTATTGAACCTACGCTGGACACTACCATCTTGACGACTACGCAGCAGCTCACCGTCACGACCATTGCCCAAGCCGATGCAACTATCAAAGAGCTGACGCTTATGGTCAATGGGGAGCCATATACCACTGCCAACTACCTGTCGGATATGGTGTATCAACCCTACAGCGGCACGCAGGTACTCTGGTCTACCACCTGGACACCGCCAAGCGCAGGGCAGTATGTCTTGCGAACGCAAGCCGAGGACATCAACGGCTTGGTGACGACCCCTGAGCAGACCAGTGGGGTCACAGTGACGGTAGATACCACGCCGCCAACTATCAGTTTGCCAAACCACCGTATCACTATGGACGATATGGTAGACGAAAACGGTAATTCTGCTCGTATCCCACTGTTGGTCAATGACGATGTGGGGGTAGACCAGGTGCAGGTATGGCGAGGCATTGGGTGGATGGGTTCTGTCAGTGGCACGATGACGCTAGACGATGGCACGACCACCCCGTGGAGCGTGTTGTGGTCTGCTGCCGATGGCTCACTGCCCGACAGCGGCACCTACACCGTCTCGGTACGGGCGATAGACGTTGCCGGCAACACGACAGTCATCACCGAGGACATTGAGGCAGACCTCACGCCACCCGCTGAGGTGGACATGACGCTCTCGGTGGATGATGGGCTAGGCAATGGCACACGGGTTATCACGCCCGGCGCGACAATCTACACCGAGCAGCCAACGCTCAAGATGGAATGGAACGCGAGCAGCGATGGCAGCGGCATTGCCAGCTATCGTGCCGGGTGGACAACCAGCGACACGCTCGACGAAGCAACGTTGGCGCAGCTAGAACAGAGCAACGCGAGCAGCCCCCGGCAGCGCGAATTGGCGCAGACAAGCGAGGCGCAGAGGTACTATGCCCACCTGGTCATTGAAGATGGCTTTGGCAACACGCAACACCAATACCGCGGACCGGTCTATGTGGATAGTCCCAAGACCCCCGACCTCATCGTTGCGGAGCCAACGGCGGCACAGGAAGCCATGTTGAGTGCCATACCGCCACACCTTATGGCAACCAAGCCTGCCACAGCAACGGCAGACCTGGCTATCGTACCAGGCTATACCGGCTGGCTAGACAATGGGTGTTCGCTGGTGGGCACAGACCGCTCGCTCGTCCGCAATGCCAAAGCAATGCAAACGCTCACTGGCACGCAACAACTCAATATGACGTGGGATGATCAGGCGGTGCGCTTTGCCTGGAGCGGGGCAGACTTCTCCCGTGATGGCGACCTGTTCATCTACCTGGACACCAGCGAAGGCGGAGCAGTGCGAGCATACAACCCGTATGAGACGATGGTCATTACGCCGACAACTGCTGCGGTGCAACCCCAAACAGGGCAGCATATGCTGTATCTGCCCATCGTGCAGCGCAACACGGCATCGAGCGCGGCGACAACCCAGGCGACTCAAGCAACGGGTGTTGCACCGCAAGCCCTAGCAACACAACGCGGCGGTAAACCCTTCACTCTCAAGCCAACGGGGGATGGGACAAGCCTAGCGAAGGTAGCCGCGCCGTGGGACACGCTCCTAGACGACCCCGCCCTCGCCGCTACCGCGGTGATGACGGACGGCAAGCTGCCGCAGGTGGGGCTACCGTTTGGTGCCGACTATCTCATTTGGATAACCGACACCACCGACATGGCGATTATGCGCTGGAGTGGGGATACGGGTACGTGGGTGCAAGATAGCCCCTTTGCCGCCCACAACTACGCGGCGTTTGACAGCGATGCCCAACGCACCGATGTAGTCGTGCCGTTCAGTTATCTGGGCATTGACGACCCATCGGCAACCGCGCTCAAACTGGTTGCGCTTGCCAGCAGCGATGACCACCTGAACCTGTGGGCAGCCATACCCGGTCCCAACCCGCTCAACCACCCTCAGGTGCTCAACCCTGCCCTCACCGACCTGGTGAATACTACACCGTTCACCTTGACGCGCTGGCTTACCCTCGACAGCTTGGCAGCAGAGGTTTGCCCATCCGAAGGGCGGTTTAGCGGCGCAAGTTTGCAAGCCAATATCAGTGCCGACCCCGCTGGCTTACGCTACAGTTTCTTGGGCGATGGGCTGTTCTTCCTGATGGGCGATCTGTTCGCCAGTGAACAGGATTTTGAGACCGAGCTCTTGCACCATCTCGCCCGTAGCCATGCGCCAGTGGTGCTTGACCAGGAGCTTACCTATACGGTAAACTATCGCAATGATGGCATAGGCACCGCTCCCGAAGCCTTCCTCGCGGTTATCGTCTATGAGCCGTTGCGCGTGGTTGAGGGGGATTACGAGACCTACGACCTCAATGGCAGCACGGTGCTGATGTTCCGGTTGGGCAACCTAGAGCCGGGGAGCACCGGGGCATTGAGCTTCAAAGCAAAGGTAGACCCGGCGTTGGATGGGGCAAAATACCCACGAGCATCAGTAGACGTGCTCTTCTACGATGCGATAGAATGGACAAACGCCATCCCGGTACCCTACGAATGGCTCTGGTCTGACCACGAGATAGACCGCGAAGGGCCTAGCGGGGTACAGATTGTCGCGCCATCCGCCTATGTCCAACCGGGTGAGGTGGTCATTGAGGGACGGGCGACAGATATGCTCCCCATCCCCACGATTACGCTAGAGGTGCAAGCCCCAACGGGTGAGACGCAAACGGTCAATTGTACGGACGCAACCCCCACCGATGGCATGTGGCAGTGTGCTGTGGCGATGGACACGGGGGCAAGTGGGGAGAGCTACCAGGTGCGAGCGCAGGCAAGCGACAGCGCGAGACAGACCAGCGACTGGTCGGCGTGGCAGCGGTTCACATTGGACACGGCTCCCCCGACTATCACGATGGACGGCGATGCCAACACGATAGGCAACAACGGGATGGTTAGCCCCAACACCAACCGCATCACCGGCAGCATGACGGACAACGGACTAGTCGTGGGGTTAGAGCTATGCAACGAGGATACCGAAGACTCCATGTGTAGCCAACAACCGGTATCGCCAGCACAGGCAACGACATGGAGCTACGCGCTACCGGTTGGCGAGGAGAACGATGGCGTGCAACAGCAGCTACGGGTGTTTGGGAAGGATAGTGCGGGTAATGTATCCACGACCCCGATTAGCCTAACCTACACAGCCGATGCCGTTGCGCCAGTGATTACCGTTACCAATCAACTAGAAACGCTGTCACTGGCACAGATAGCCGCAGGTACGCCGATGTTGGCAGGCAGCGTCAGCGATGGCGGCGGGGTGCAGAGCGTCACCGCGAACATCCTGCCCACTGAGGGAGATACGTTCCAACAGCAGGCATTGAACGTTGAACAGGCAACGTGGAGCTACACACCAGCAGGGTTAGCGGCAGGTTCCTACTTCATCACGATTGAAGCCCAAGACCTCGCCGGGAATAGCAGAACCTACGGACCATATGATCTGACGATTACGCCGTAGGGAGTACCAAGCGCAACGCGCAATGGGCAACGGATGAATCACCGGTAAGCAGCAAACGAGGGTATGGTATTGTCGGCTTCTGCTTATCGGTGGTTACTTCTTATGACATCAGCTAGAAAGAGGAAGGGAACGAACGTATGCAAAGACAGATAGCCCGAATTACACCATTGGTCATGTTGCTCACGCTGGTACTCGTCGTGACGCTGACCATCCCATCGGTAGCCGTTTCTCCCACAGCTGCCCACCAAGCACAGGCGGTAGCGCAAGCGGCACAGGTAACACAAAACGTCCAACAAAGCAGTCCAACCGTAGACCCCAAATGTCTGGACTTGATACCGGCAGCAGAGACCCTAGCCGCGTGGGAGCCAGCAGCAGCGGATGCCCCTGCATCGCCGGCAATCAGCCCGGCGATGACGACAGATGAACGACAGGCAATGCACAACAGACGGTTTCCTGCGTCACAGCGAGAAGCCATGCGCCAGCACCTAGAAGCCCGTAAGCAGGCGACCAAGATTCAGCAGTTGAAAATGCAAGCCACCCCCCCACCCGAATTTCTGGAGCCGGGGGTAATCTATGGGCGAGTGTTGTTGCCTGATGGGTCGCCAGCAGTGGAAGCCTATGTTTGGGTATACCCGCTAGACGATGAGGGCTTCCCCATTGAAGATGCGGTCAACATCTATCTTACGGACAGTGACGGCATATTTGGCGTTGATATGCTGGATGTTGGCGATTACACCCTGAAAATTGAGCCACCCACCACAAGTAGCGGATTGCTCATCCTTGAGGGTATAGCAGCCTCTATTGGCTACCCCGAAGCGTGGGTAGATGTGGGCGACCTGACGCTACAACAAGCCGCAAAGACCATCCAGGGGACGGTATATCGTGCCGATGGGACAACCCCGGTTGCCGAGGCGACAGTATCAGGCTTCAACCAGGATACATGGCAATTTATCACCACGAAGACCGATGCCAACGGAGCGTATACGCTTTATGTTGGCGGCGGCGTTTGGGAAGTGATGGTAGAGCCAGGCGAAGGGGTAGATTGGGTCTTTGCTAACCAATCCCAACTCGTCACGTTTGCCGAGGATGAGAGCCAAGAGACGGCGACTGTCAACCTGACGGTACAAACAACCGATGGCACCCTGACCGG
>CAZLKK010000216.1:0-7041 GCA_964559995.1 uncultured Chloroflexaceae bacterium | reverse complement strand
CGCGTAGTGGGACGCAGGGCTAGGGGATGGGGGACAAAGAGGAGCAATACCCCTTTGATTTTGCGCCTTGCTTTACCCCGGTATCACCCCTCACTCGCGTAGCACTGCCAGAAACTCGCCGGCACACCACCCCTCTCCTTCAACCGATTGGACCTTCCACCACGTATAGCCGTCTGCTTCAACAGGACCATCCAATACCTCAACCTGGGTACCGGGGAGGAGGTAGACCTGAACCGGTATGCCCTCATTGGTGCTAGGTTCTGCCCGCAATGCTAACCCCCCAACCACTTCCTCACGTACTAGCGCAATAGCCCCTACACCAAGCACCCCACGGGGGAGTGGCGTTGGAGAAACCGTTGGCAGGGGGGTAGGTGTCCCAAGCACCGCGGTGGCACCGGGGATAAGCGGCATCTGGGTGGTGGGGACTACAGCCGGTGTCGGTTCGTGATAACGATTGTAGCGCAGCAACAGGGCAGTGATGCTAGAAGCTAGGACACATATCAAGACTATCCCAAAGATGGTCATAGGCTTGACCTTATCCCATAGAGGCGAACGTCGCCGCAAACTTGGGATTTTTTCTAGGAGTTCCTGATCATGGTCATGGCTTTCTCTGGAAGGCAACCGACCAGCAAAATCACCTGCATCTTGGGTGATGGCGATAGCCACTCCATAGCGGCGGATCATAGCTGCCGTAAAATCACGATACGTACCGATACTCTCGTTTGTCAACGTGACCGCTTCGCCCTGGGCAATACGGGTTTGTAAGTGCATCATTTGCCGGATGCGCTCTGCCTCGTGGCGATTGATAGGCTCTTTCTCATCATCATACAACGCCTGAAGGAGCAACGCAAAATCTGCGTCCATTGCCGGATTTTGATGCAGCGCAAGATGAGCGCGAAACCCATCTTCTAGGCTTCCCTGCAAACTCAACAGGGCTAACGCTATTTGATCACGACGGATGCGTGATTGTGCTAACTCAAACTTCTTTTTGCTGCTGGCAAACAATTCTGCCGGTGACAGAATAGGCATAATCCCTGTTTATGGTGCGATATACCACGTATACCGCCTAGCACAGATTGCTCTGTATGGGTATCAGGACTCGCTGGTATCGCTGGTATCGCTGGTACCAAGGACCTCTTCTAAGGCAGCACGGGCAGTCTGTGGGTTGGCTTGCCCCTTGGTCGCTTTCATCATTTGCCCCACGAGAAACTGGATGGTACTGGTTTTGCCGCTGCGATATTGCGCTACGGGTTTCGGGTTCGCTTCAACCACGTCACGGGCAAGTGTGACGAGTGCCGACTCATCGCTAATCTGGGTCAATCCCTTGTCTTGAACCAGTTGGATTGGACTCGTTGTCTGATGAAAACTCTCTTCAAAGACCTGTTTGGCTACGGTGCGATTGATTGTCCCCTTTGTCAACATATCGAGGACTTCGGCTATATAGCCAGCCGGCATACGGTCTGCTAATGCCGTAAAGGGAACGGCTTCTTCTTTCAACAAGCGGAACAGCTCCCCAACGATCCAGTTTGCTACATCTCGCGCACTGCTCCCTCCCTGTTGGGCAGCAGCTACCGCGGTTTCGTAGTAATCAGCTACGGCACGATTGGTTGTCAGCAGTTCCGCCTCTTTGCGCGAGAGTCCATAGTCTGTCATAAAACGCTGACAGCAGGCATCTGGCAATTCGGGGAGTTCGCTTTGTCGTGCGGCTATCCAGGCATCGTCAAGCACCAGCGGCGGGAGGTCGGGGTCGGGAAAGTAGCGGTAGTCTTGGGCAAATTCTTTGCTGCGCTGCGCGACTGTCACTCCCTGCTCTTCATTCCAACCGCGAGTCTCTTGGGTTAGTGTGCCGCCATCTTTCAATACTGCAATTTGTCGTTGGACTTCGTAGGTCAGTGCTCGCTCGATAGCCCGAAAGGAATTGAGATTTTTTATCTCCACCTTCACCCCATACTCCTGCTGCCCCTCTGGGCGGATGCTCACATTGGCATCACAGCGCATTGCCCCATCTGCCATACTGCCCGTATTGACTCCAATCCAGACGAGCGTTTGGTGGAGTTTCTCAAAGTAGAGCCGGGCTTCTTCTGGCGTGGTCATATCTGGGTTGCTGACAATCTCCATCAGCGGCACACCAGAGCGATTGAGGTCTACAAGTGATGTACCATTTCCTATATGGACATTGCGTCCAGTATCCTCTTCCATATGCAAGCGTTCAATGCCTATGCGCTTGGTTTCGCCTGCATCGGTGCGTATCTCTAGCCAGCCATCACTGCACAAGGGTTTGTCATACTGCGTAATCTGGTAGCCTTTGGGCAGGTCAGGGTAGATATACGATTTTCGGGCAAACACCGATTCATGATTGACGCGACAATTGATAGCAAGCCCGCTTAAAGCGGCTAGGGCAATTGCCCGTTCGTTGATGACGGGGAGCGAGCCGGGTAAACCCAAGCTCACCACAGAGACATGCGTATTGGGGAGCATATTGGCATACTCTGCGGGGCATCCATCGAACATTTTGGAACGGGTAAGTACCTGGGCGTGGATTTCCAACCCGATAGTTACAAGATAGTCTGCCATAGCATTTCCTGTCTGGTGAAGGTCTATCTCCTTATTCACAATATCTCTATTGTACCATGTTTCAGCCACTGCTCAATCCGGGGGTGCCGGGGGAACCGGTCATGTGTTCCCCCCTCGCCCTGGGATGGGAGCGGGGGCAGGGGGAGCGGGTCGCTATGGTGGCTCCCCCTCGCCCTGGGATGGAGCGAGGGGGCAGGGGGGAGAGCTTACAAGGGTAGGTAGAAGAAGAGTCTTTGGTACGGGACATACCGCTACAAAGGCACCAGAGAGGGAAGGGCTTATAGCGCAAATTAGGGAGAGATCAATGAGCCCCTTTTGCTGCTGCAAGTTCTTGTTGAATGACATGGACGATAAGATCATCGAGCCGGGCAATAGTATAGGGTTCATCGCCAGACTGAAGCGTTGTTGTCTCACCCGGTGCGCCGCCGCTCTCCCCAGGCTGGTAGGTCAAAAAGATAAAGCGTGCTAACGTTTGTTGCGCTAGTTGGCGAAAGACGTACTCCGCATAGGCTTCTGTATTGCTTGCAGCTATCGGGTAAATTTTGACCCCCTTCGTAACTGCCATCTGTGCTTCTTGGATGTAGTCGGTATCTTCCTCATAGTCCAGATGGGGCCCTGCGTCCGCAACGAGAAAGACGATACGCACAGCATTGTCTGTCCACTGCACCCCCTGGATTGCCTCGTGTAGCCCGGCATTGAGCGATTCGGGGGTATCTCCCCCACCATCAGCACGTAGGGTATTGAGTTCCTTGCGAAAGGCGACCACATCAGCCGTAAAATCGCTGCTTTGGGTGATATAAGCATCGCCACGGTCTCGATAGGCAACTAACCCAAATCGCACGCTTGGACGGGGAGTAAAGCTGTCTATACGTTGCGCTATGCTGTCTATCGTCTCTTGGATGCGAGTCAGTTCATCCCCCATACTGCCGGTAGTGTCTAGGAGAAACAGGACATCTAAGGGCAAGGTATCCAGAAGAATCTCTTCATCAAGCACCAATTCTATCCGGGTACGTTCCCCCCGTTCAAAAGAATCAACAACACGAGTACCAGCTTTTTCTGCTTCAATACGAAATGCTGTTGCATTGGCGGAGACTCCGCGGACATGCGGTAGAAAAAGCGTCTCCCCTCCAGCATAGGTGCGCCCAACAAACACTTCGGTGTCATCAGCAAATATCCGTACCGTAGCATCAAGCACAGGGTGTTGGTTTTTGTCCAGTATGGTGATGATGTACCGTTCGCTTACGTCTACTACCAGTGCTGGCTCACCCTGGTAGTTGAGGTAGTCATCAAATTGGGCGTTGTCATCCCGCTCACCAGCCTTGAGAGGAGCAGGCACTCCCTGGGGGCGCGGACGCACCGGCGCACTAGCAACCGAGGGGTATTCGGTGGGGGCTTCTTCATCGGAATCCGCGGTATCTGCTAGGGTTTCCTCTTCCATTTCCGCAGAGTCTCCCGTATTGTCCTTTACCTCTCCTCCCACACCATCAGATGGGGCATAGGCGGCGGTTTCTTCGCGGGCAATAGGCGTTGCAGCAGGGAGAGGATTGGGGTTATCTGTTCCTGCCTCGCTCTCGGTGGCTTCATCAGCAGACAAATCAGTATCAACAGAGGATTCGCCGTTGATTGTTCGGTCATCGGTTGAGGTGGTTGCTGATTGTGATTGAGGGGTTGGCGCGGGAGCCTGGGCTGGTTGTTTGACCATACCACAGGCTGCAAGCAGCACGAGCATTCCCACTGCAAGCCGTACAAGCCGGGATATGTGAACACTTGGGTACATATCGTCCTCCAGGGTTTCTGCTTGTCTTTTGAGCAGGGTCTATGAAATTAGGTTATCTGCTCCATTGACGTGTTGGGTATGGGAAAAGTTCCCCTTGCAGATGCCTAGCAGATGCCTAGCCTAGAGGATGGGAAATAGGCTTTGCGGGGGAGCACAGGGGATGGGGGTAGCTTGGACTTCGCCACAGCCCGGAACACAACCAACGATTACCCCTTTTTTATTGTTCCCAGAAGGGACGCACCCACCCCCGATGGACGAGATCATCGCGTAGGTTGAGCATAGCGGTGTACGTTGGGAGTACAAAGAGGGTCGCGTTGGGGGGGAGCCGTTGTAGGGCGAGGTCAATAGCCTGTGATAAGTCTGGCTCTAGCAGCAGGGCATCAGGCGATATGCCGGCATACTTCAGGCGCACCGCCATATCTGCTGCCCGTGTGCCGCTCACAGTGACATGCGCCGCATAGGGGGCAAGCGGTTCAAAGTCGGCATCCCAGAGCCAGGAAACGTCTGTTCCATCGGCGTAGAGGTCGTTTATGGCAATCAGTACATGCAAGGCTTGCGATTCTGGTGAATCGCTCTCCAACAGCATCCGTACTGTTTCGCTGGCACCCACCGGGTTTTTGATCAGCGCAATGAGCATCGGTGCGCCATCTTTGCCCGCTTGCACCCGCTCAATACGCCCAAAGGCAGCACGAAACTGCTCAAGTTCATGGCGTATGATGGTAGGGGGAATGTTTAGCACCAACCCGGTTGCGGTTGCAGCTAGAGCATTCAGCGCATTGTACAAGCCGGGAAGTGGTAGGTGTATCTCTACTGCCCCGCCCTCGTAGGTGATGCATAATTGGCTAGATTCTGCTCCATGCAAGCGGAGTCGTGCTAGGCGGATGTGCGGCGTAGGGCGGCTATGCTGACATGCCGGGCAGGTATAGTGGCCTATATGCCCATAAAACGCCAACGCATAATCGTAGCGGGTACCACAACGGCGACAGAATTGTGAGTCGGCGGTGTGGGATGATGCACCGCTGGCATGGCTTGCGTCCTCTAGCCCATAGTAAACGACCTGTGCTGCCAATGTATCGCCCAAGTAGGCAACCGCCGGGTCATCAGCATTGAGCAACACTGTAGCTGTGGGGGGGAGAGTCTGTAGGGCTGTTCGCCACGTTTGCGCGATAGTGTCCACCTCACCGTAGCGGTCTAGTTGATCACGAAAAAGGTTGTGGATAATGACTAGACATGGTTGTGTTTCTGCTAGGGCAGCCGGTAATGCTGCCTCGTCGGTTTCAAACAAGCCAATAGTGGCTTGGGGAACTCCTAAGATGGTTGTATGGTTCAGAGCGGTAGTCGTTAGTCCTTCGACCAGATTTGCGCCAGCACGGTTGTGCAACACATCTAGCCCACTTGCTTGCAGGATACCGGCGATCATGCGGGTTGTGGTCGTTTTGCCATTTGTGCCAGAAAGGAGCAAAACGCCGTTGGGCAGGGCGGATGCCAGTTCATGGAGCACATTGGGCGATAGCCGACGGGCAAGCATGCCAGGGAAGGATGTACCGCCTCCCAAGCGTAGGAGACGACTCAGCCTACCGGCGGCTTTGCCCATCATAATAGCGAGTAACGTTCGTGGAGTGGTCAATGATCTGTGCCTACTGTTGCTTGATTTCCCGGAGAGCATCGCGGGCTTTGATCATACGGAGAACCATAGCGACAATGAACCCCCAAACGGTAATGGCAGCTAGGGCAATCTTGGTGGGGTCTACCACTGGTTCAACCCGCACCCCCTGCGGAGAGGCAATCACCACAGCTACGGGGCGCGAGAGGGTACGTCCGCCGCCCCCCCCACCGCTGCCTGCCCCCTCTTCACCATCTTTCTCTTCCTTGCTTGTACCACCGCCATAGCCTACGCCAAGAATACGGAGTACTTCGGCGGCAGGAATAATCATCGTATCACCATAGGTAATTGGATCACCGTAGACATCGTTTACGCCTGCGGTTTCCACAAATTTGGTCATGGTATCTTTGGCACTCATCACCGCTGCCACCGAATGATATGCTGGGGTGGTTTGCGTTGATGTATTGGAGCTAGGGTTTGACATACAACCTCCGTAGTAGTCTAGGAAAAACGAATGATAGGATTACACCGATAACGAAACTGAACATGTGCAAATAGCGGGTATAGTCATAAATAGGCAGCAGTGTTAGGTATCCATCGCTACGGTAGAGCGCAACGTATGATGGACGGCTCCAGAGAATACCGCCGGATGTACCGGGGATAGGCAGCCAATATACGGTTGATTGGGGGATAAGGGTTGTCTTGCCTATAGGGATAGGAGGGAGCGCAACCGTTTTACGATTAAGATTGGATAATCGGGAGAAGGGCATGGGCGGATTCCTCGCTTTCTGCACACACACAACACGCTGTTCTCTGCTAGTTTCTATGGTAGCATATTTTTGGAGTTTGTGGGAGAGCGACCTAGCGACCTAGCGACTTGGGGATGGCAGATATTTTCCCCATCCCCTCTCCCCCCAACCTTACAGTGGTAGGTCACAGGGATTCCGGGCAGAATGGAACCATAGATGAACACAGATAGACCTAGATACCGGGCAAAAGATTCCCGACAGAACCGCAGAAACGCAGAGGAATCGGGCAAAATGGGGCTATGCGGTAGCATCTTGCCCGGAAATCCTGTCCGGTATCT
>CAZLKK010000215.1:812-7110 GCA_964559995.1 uncultured Chloroflexaceae bacterium | reverse complement strand
TTGGACCCGCCACTGCCATCATCTCCTCTGCGGTGCAATAGTAGGGTTCTAGCTCATCGTAAGTAAGGGGCCAATCTGTGCCAACGCCAAAAGTGCTTTGGAGTTGGAAGTCGTTGGGGAGCATGCGCGGCACACACCCCCACCACGCCATTGAGCCGCCCCCAAAAGCAAGGTTAAACATCCAACTCTTGTCTGGGTGGGTATTAACAAAGGTCTCTTCATACGGCACACTTGCCCATGTTTTGTGCTTAATCTGCCAGTTTACCGTGTCGGTGTTGCCCCGCTCCAACACGAGGATACGGGCATCAGCGGGGGCAGTTTCCAGGTAGGCTGCCAGGAAGAAAGCCCCGGCAAAACCTGTGCCAATAATAATGGTATCAAACTGTTCTTGCATAGCTGTTATGCCCAAAACCGATAGCGTAGGAGCGCAAAGATGGCATAGAATCCCTGGCTCGGACGCATCTTCTTGCCCTCTTCATACGTTCTGCCAAGATAACTCACGGGTACCTCATAGATACGGTAGCCCTTGCGTAGCACCTTTGCCGTGATTTCAGGCTCTAGCCGAAAATCGTTGGACTCCAGGTTGAGACTTCGCATAATGTCAGTTCGCATGGCTTTGTAGCAGGTTTCCATATCGGAAATCCAGCTATTGTACAAAAAGTTGGTCAGAAAGGTTAGCCCCTTGTTGCCAAGCGCGTTCCAAAAGTACATCCCCGTATGCCGTCCCATAAAGCGACTGCCAAACACCACCTCAATGCGTCCCTCAGCAATAGGCTTGACCAGTTCGTAGTAGTCGTTTGGGTCATATTCTAAGTCGGCATCTTGGATAATGACAATCTCGCCGGTGGCGTGGGCAAGCCCACTCCGCACTGCCGCACCCTTGCCGCGGTTGTCTGGGTGGCGTACTACGCGCATACGCGGGTCGTTGGCGGCTTCCTCCTGCAACATGGCAAAGGTGTTGTCGGAGGAGTTGTCATCAACGGCGATGATCTCCTTGTCAATATCCACGGCACGTACTGCTTTGAGAATATGGGGTAAGGTGTCTGCTTCATTATAACATGGCATGATAACGGTTAATAACGGATTTTGGGCATCTTGCTGATTCATACGGTAGTAAAAAATCTCCCTGGCATTTACATGATCTTGTTACACATTGGGGGTAATAAGCCCCATACGGATAGCGTAGCGCACGAGACTGGCGACATCGTGAATATCGAGCCGCTCCATAAGTTGGGCGCGGTGGGTTTCCACCGTCTTGACACTGATACTGAGCATTTGGGCTATCTCTTGGGTGGAGTGTCCCTCAGCGATAAGCTGAAGTATCTCCCGCTGGCGGCGGGTGAGTCGCTCCAGCGAGCTCGGCTCGCCCCCCACCCGCCGCACGTAGTCGGCAACCACATGCTTGGACACCGCCGGGCTGAGGTAGGTTTCCTCACGGGCGACAGCACGGATGGCAATTTCTAGCTCTGCCATGTCTGCGTCTTTGAGCAGGTAGCCAACGGCTCCTGCTCGCAGGGCTTGCAAAACATACTCCTCACTAGCATACATCGAGAGGATGACGACATGCACCTGGGGAAACTCTTTGGCAATGCGAGCTGTCGCTTCTAGCCCATTCAGCCCCGCCATGCCAATGTCCATAAGTACAATGTCTGGCGCATGGATTTCGATGAGCCGAATAGCCTCGCGTCCATCGCCTGCCTCGGCGACAACCTCTATCCCTTCGAGACTCTCCAGCAACGCCCGAATACCTGCGCGAACAATAGTATGATCTTCTGCAAGCAGCATGCGAATAGTCGTGCTCATTGTTAGCCTACTCTACTCATATCGTTGGGTGGAACCGGGGTGTGACTGGTAGGCTTGTAGCGGGAAGCGAGCCTGTATCTCTGTGCCGTTGCCAGGCGATGATTGTATCTCTATCTGCCCATCAGCAAAGAGGACCCGTTCTTGCATACCAAGCAAGCCCAAGCTAGAGCCACGGGTGGCGCGTTCTTGGGCTGCATGCACATCAAACCCGATACCATTATCTTGAATAAACAAATGCAAGGCTTCGTCATCTTGTTGAAGCTCTACATACACCCAGCTGGCTTTGGCGTGACGTATGATGTTCGTCAGGGCTTCTTGGGTAACGCGAAAGCAAGCCGTCTCCAGGTCTGGCGGCAGTCGTGGCACGAGCAGGTCAGTGACAAACTCTACCTTAAACCCGGTCCATTGGGATTGTCGGTCTATGTACCAGCGCAAAGCTGCCTCTAGCCCCAGGTCGTCAAGCAGCGAGGGGCGTAGGTCAAGCGAGAGATTGCGTACCTGCTCAAGCGTTTGGTCTACAATCGCCATGCTTTCCTTGAGTGCCGGGGCAAGCGGGGCTGCCGCTGGCACCCGCTGTATCGCTTGCAGACTAATCTTCACCGCCGTGAGCGATTGCCCTATCTCGTCATGCAGTTCACGGGCAATATGGTGCCGTTCCATCTCCTGTACTTCCATGAGCCGGCGGGAGAGTTTCTGCAACCGTTCACTGCCTGCCCGCACCTGCTCAAACAACCGAGCATGGTTTATCGCCACTGCCATCTGGTCGGCGACCTCATGGATAATCGAGAGGTGTTGCTCATTGAAGGCATTGGGGGTTGTAGTCCCCAAGTTGATATTGCCTATGGGTTGATTATCCGCTATGAGCGGGGCGTTGATATACGAACGGATACCAAACACCAGCAGTTCCTCTATGAGTGGTGTGCGCTCAGGCAGGCTCAGGCTCTGAATATCCCCCTCATAGTGTGCGGTAGCGTAATGGGACATATGCTGTATCTCTGGTGATAGCAACGGAATGCGACTGCCGGGCAGGGCAAAGGTCGGGTCGGTATCGTTGCCCTTAATGTCTGCTACCAATGTCACCGGTTTGTCTTCCTCCATATTGTAGCCGATAATGCTTGCCCACTGGTAGGGAACTACTCGCCGTATGTGGCTCAGGGCGGCTTGGGCGATGGCTTCGGGTGTTTGTGCCGTCAGGATAGCCTGATCTATCTCGTGCATATTCTTCAATCGTTCCGCATAGAGCCGCAATGCTCGCTCCGCTTGGTCACGTTCTGAGCGTGTGCGTAGTGCCATAATACCATATGCTAGATCATTTGCCATTTCCATTAAGAGTTTGACCTCTTCTTTGCCAAAAGCATCTGGCTCCTCGGCGTAGATATTCAGCACCCCAAAGGTATGATTATCGGTAATGAGCGGGAGCGAAACGGAAGCCACCACGCCATTGAGAGCGGTGTAGTCTTGCCATCGTAGGTGTTTGGTGCCACGGCGGATGTTCTTTGCCACGCAGGGAATACCCGTCTCTATGGCTTTTCTCGTTGGTCCATGCTGCGTAGAAGATACCGACGATGCCCATGACACATCAAAGGAGTGGATCGTTTCGTTCTGGTAGGCAGCTTTGGCAACGATACTCACATGTTCCTGCTCGTCCTGCTCCGCAAAGCCAGCCCATGCCATACGATAGCCGCCAACTTCTACAATGATACGGCAGATGTCGTGCAGAAAGGCTTGTTCTTCAGTGGCGTGGATGAGCGATTGGTTGCACTCGTTGAGGGTACGCAGGGCTCGATGAGCACTACGAAGTTCATCTTCAGCCCGCTTACGGGCAATAAACTGCCCTATCTGAATACCAATATCTTGCATCAGCCGCAAGGTCGCAAGGCTCTGCTCTAGGGACATACGGCTAAAGAGCACCAGCACCCCAACCGTCTCGCGCCCATTGATGATGGGGAAAGCACAACCGGTCTGCATAGGCGGCGTGGCAAAGTGGTAGGCGTGGTGTAATCGGGGATGGTTGAGGATGTCTGTTATCCATTGCGCTTCGCCTTGTCGCCAGACCTGGGCGGGGAGTTCTTGGATCGTTTCACTGGTACGGCTTATCTCTTGATAATCTGGGAGGGTAATGTTCGGGGCATGCCAGATACCACACCATTGGAGGTTGTGGGTGTCGTGGTCTGTTAGCCACATTTCGCCTATGTCCCACATTTCCCCTTCACAGATGTTTTGCAATAGGTGGGGGATGGCTTCATAGATAGAGTCGGAGTTGGTCAAGATAGAGGTGACGGTATAGCGTATCAGGCGGCGTTTTTCGCCCCGCTTGCGCTCGGTAATATCGCGGAAGGTAGCTAGGTAGGCAATGGACTGCTCCCACTCGATTTCTACTACGCGCATTTCCGTGGTGGCGTGGTTGCCATCCTTGCGAAGCACATCTATCTCGGTGGTCTCCCCCCCTACCACGGGAAAACCCAGCGACTCACCGAGGAGATAGGCTGATGGGCGGTCAAAGATGATTTCTGCGGTGGGGTTGACAAACTGAATAACCCCCTGCTTGTCTATGATGACAATGCCATCGGCGTTTTTGTCTATAATCGTGCGAAAGCGGCGTTCTTTGGCTTCGAGTTCTTCCGTGTGGCGTTTCAGCGCACTTTGCATACGGTGGCGGTCTATGGCGTAGCGGATGGAGCGCACCAGCAGCGGCGGTGAGACAAAACGCTTGTCATGTTCAACGAGGTAGCTTTTCACGAGGTAATCTTCTGCCCCATCTTTGATTACCTGAACCGCGAGGGTATCATCGTTGCGTTCGGTGAGAACGACGATGGGGATATGTGCTGCGTGTTGCTTGATATGGGCAAAGGTATCGTAACCGTTGCTGTCCACAACAACCAGGTCCATCAGGATGACATCATACTGGTGATGGGCAAGGTGAGTAATAGCTTCCTGAAGGCTTGCAACATGGGTGAGAGCGACCTCCTCTGAAGTGACGGTGGAGATCACCTCTTGGATCATCCTAGCATCTTCTGCGTTGCTCTCCAGCATGAGAATTTTTACCAAGTCCCTGAGCATAGGTGTGCTTGTATCTGAACCCTGCCCTAGCGTTACTGGCTAGGCGCAGGTGCCATACCCAAGTTTTACTACTTGCTTGAAAACCATTGGATCGTTTACATGAGCTATTGCATCTAGGATTTCAATGCCCACTAAGAACCCCTCACTATCATAGTCTAGCGAGATAGTTTCTGTGATGTGTTGTGTTGTTACTGTGGTTTCTTTGAATCGGATATAGAGCGCATCTACCATCGGATCGTAGGTCAGTTTCATAACAATACCCCCTTGTTTTGTATTGTATCACGCTTCCCCTACCTTCACCACTTGCCCCAGGCTTTAGTGGGGGTTAGTGAGGTCTTGTGCCTATTGTTGTATTGCCTAGTAGGGGGTTTTTTGGTAGCATTGTTGGTATACGCTGCACGTTGTGTGGGTCGTGAAAGAATTATGTCAAAGTCGCACAATTACTGGATTATAGCCCTTTGTTTGCTCCCGCTCTCCCTGCCAAACATCCGCTCGTTGACCCTCGCGGCTTGTACATGGGGGAACACATCCGACTCCCTTTTCCCGCTTGCGGGGGAAGGGCAAGGGAGGGGGGATGCATGGAATACCCGCTTTCCCTACCAAACAATTGCTCGTTGACCCTCGCGGCTCGTACATGGCAAGGGGAATAGAGACATTGCATGCAACGCCTTTACAACATGATAAAGCTGATTGAACATTATAAAGAGAGGAGAAGTCATAGCTCGTATGACTGATGTAACAAAGACCACTATTCAAAATGACCAAGCGTATCTCTTACAGACCTACCAACGCCCAGAGATGGTCCTGGAGCGAGGGGTAGGGGCATATCTGTATGATACCAACGGGCAACGCTACCTTGATTTTGTCGCTGGTATTGGGGTCAATGCGCTGGGCCACGGGGATGAAGAACTTGTTGGTACCCTGGCGGTACAGGCAGCCCGGCTGATCCACGTCTCTAACCTGTATCACACCATACCCGGCCCTGCTTTGGCAAACATGCTGATAGAACGTAGCCCCGGCTTTGACCGCGTGTTTTTCTGTAATAGCGGGGCAGAGGCGATAGAAGGGGCTATCAAGATAGCACGAAAGTATGCTCGCCAACGCTACAGTGATGGCAAAACGACTATTGTCGCCTTTGATGGGTCATTTCACGGGCGCACGATAGGGGCGGTGTCTATCACCGCACGGGAAAAGTATCGTGTTCCCTTTGAGCCGGTGATGCCCAATGTGCGGTTTGTGCCCTTTAACGATGTACCTGCCCTTTACAAAGCGATTACCGATGATGTGTGTGCGGTGGTTGTTGAGCCAATCCAGGGGGAAGGCGGTATCAATGTGGCGAACCGCGAATTTCTCAGCCGGCTGCAAACGCTCTGCAATCGGTATGGCGCACTGCTGGTTGTGGATGAGATACAGTGTGGGATGGGGCGCACGGGGG
>CAZLKK010000215.1:0-802 GCA_964559995.1 uncultured Chloroflexaceae bacterium | reverse complement strand
GGCGCCGAAGGTGGCGACCATCCAGAAGACCAGGAAACGAGGCGAGCCCCAGCTCTCTTCGAGGGGCTTGGCCATGATCCAGAGCACGAGCATGGAGATGAAGAACCAGAACATCGACGCTCCGTGGACGAATTGGTAGGTCACCAGGGTCCACGGCCGCGACATCACTGCGATGTAGGGATCTGCGCATCCTCTCGAACGTGTCCGGCTGAGTGTGTTGGGCGCACGGGGGTGCTCTGGGCGCACCAGGCAAGCGAGATACAACCAGATATAATGACGATAGCCAAGCCGTTGGCAGGCGGGTTGCCTATCGGGGCAATTTTAGCACGCCAACACGCCGCCGATGCCCTTAACCCCGGCGACCACGGAACAACGTTTGGTGGGGGTCCTCTGGTGACGGCAGCAGCACAAGTCGTGCTGCGCCGGGTAAGTGAGCCATCGTTCTTGGAGCATGTGCAACGGGTAGGGGCGTATTTGGAGCAGTCGCTTACCCAGTTGGCAGCAGCGTATCCACAGATCGTTGAGCTACGCGGGCGTGGGTTGATGCGGGGTATCAAGGTGAGCGGGTCTGCTGCCCAGATACGCCAGCGGTGCTATGAGGCGGGATTACTGGTTGCCACGGCAGGCGAGGATGTTATCCGGTTGTTGCCACCACTGATCATCACCGAGGAGCATGTGGATGAGGCAATAGGGATGCTTCACAAAGCGTTGTGATGGGGGGGGAGCCGCCACATTGGGCGCACGGTGGTGCGCCCCTACACCCGCATACAACCACAGGGGGTAGGGGATGGGGGGCTGCCCG
>CAZLKK010000214.1:0-7117 GCA_964559995.1 uncultured Chloroflexaceae bacterium | reverse complement strand
CCCCTACGGTCCCCCTTCTCCCCTCAGTGGGGGAAAGGGGTAGGGATAGGGGGGGCTGCCCGGACTTTGACGTAGCCCTGTTAAGTTTATTCGTTACTCCCATTTCTGCCCTACCTATGATACAATACTTGCAATATCTGTACAATCGCAATCGCCGGAAATATAGAAACAAACTATGTTCTTACATCGCCGATATAGTAGGCTAGGATGGCTGATACAACAAGGCTGGCTCTTGATGCTCCTGCTGCTCCTGCTGGTTGTAGCAGTGCCAACAGTACAGAGTCAGACCCCATCGCCAGACCTCCCAACCTATGAGCGATGGTTACGGCAAGCCCATACTGCCGCACAGCGCAATGATCGCCTGGGGCTAGAAGAGGCAGCAGCATCGCTTATCGCCACAACCAACGTTGTTATGGATGATGGCTCGCGTGTACCCGTAGACAATCGCTGGTTGCAACAGGCATTGGAAACCTCCCCCGATCCCGATATGCCGCGCATTGCCAAGCGACTTGGTGCGCTGCTCGATAGCCTAGCCCAACCCGACCATCCCATTCCCCCCAATGGCGAAGAACAATTGCAAGAACTGTTGAGTCGTCCCCCTTTCACCACTGCCCCCGAAGAAGAAAGCCTTATTACCAAATTTTTCGACTGGCTTATCCGTCTATTGGATGATCTCTTCCGTCCTGTAGAACAAGTTGGCAGTATGCCAGCAAATATTGTGGGGTGGATCGTGTCGTTGCTTGGGGTGGTGCTCGTTGTAGCTGTGCTGATCTACTTCATACTTGGCTTGCGGCGCACCCTCACGAGCAGCACCAACCTTTCACCAGAGGCAGCAGAGGATGAACGGCTCACCGCCGCTGCTGCTATGCAACAGGCAACATCGCTGGCACAGGCAGGCAATTACCGCACGGCTATGCGCTACCTCTACCTCTCCTCACTCAAGATGCTAGACGAGCGGGGTATCTTGCGCTATGACCGAGCCCTGACCAACCGCGAATACCTAGAACGGCTCAACCATACCGAAGCTAAAGCCCACTTTGCCCCGATAGTCGAGACGTTTGACCGCGTATGGTATGGCTACGCGCCGCTGGATGAAACGGCTTTTGCTGCCTACAAGCAGCAAGTACAGGCATTGGAACGGGTCAAGAACACATGAAAAATCGCCGTGACATCGTTATACTTATTGCCCTATTTCTTGCGCTGGTTATCTTTACTATTCTGGGACCTGGACGTACAAGCGATGACTCCTTGAGCACCAAGCCAACAACCCACGCCAGCACACCTGGCGGCACGCTTGCGCTGTTGCGTTGGGTGCAACAGATGGACTACCATGCGGAGAGATTAGAGTATCGCCCCTTCTCGCTAGATAACGAGGTCGCAACCCTTTTTGTTATCAACCCGTCTGAACCGTTCAATCAGACCCAAACAGACCTAGTATTTGATTGGGTAGCTAACGGGGGCAACCTGATCGTGGTAGATAATCGCCCATCGCTGTTTACGAATAATGCCCTCTTGCACGAGCTTGATATTCGGGTTGAGGGCTACGAAGGCAGTATGCAGACGATAGACCAAGCACCGGTTGTACAACCGCTGTTGCATACGCCAAATGTACAGATCATCCAAGCGAATACCGGCTATATTCTCACCACTGCTCGCAACGATGTAGTGCCGCTGGTGGGACTCCCCGTCAAAGGAGATGCTGATCTCGCTGAAGGGGCAGAGGGAAACGCGGATAAAGGAACCGAAGGGGCAGAGGGAACCGAGGGAGACGAAGGTTTGGTTGATATGCAGGCAGTTGTGGTTGGGATGCAGCATGGTCGAGGCTATATCTACATGAGTTCTGCCCTGTACCCCTTCACCAATGCCGGGCTGCGCTACCAAGAAAACGCAGCGTTTGTGCTAAACCTGCTGCGCCGCACAACAGTGGTAGCGGGGGATATGGGGGATACGGGAGATACCGGGGGAACTATCCTGTTTGACGAATGGCATCATGGCTTCCACACCCCGCCATCGTTGCGAACGCTGATACTTGGCAGTGCGTGGGGGCAGGGGGTAGTCTATGCGCTGGTTGTGTTGGCAATCTACCTTGTGTGGACGGGGAGACGCTTTGGCAAACCCATACCGTTGCGCGAGGATGTGGCGTTGCGGAGCAGTGTCGAGTATGCCGAGAGCATGGCAGACCTCTTCCAGCGTGGGCGCAAGCATGACTACATATTGCACCACTACGCCAACAAGTTTAAGCGCACGCTTGCTCGTCCCTATGGCATCAACCCACGACTGGACGATACTGCCTTTGACGAGGAAATCGCCCGGTATCATGAGGGGCTAGACCAACAAGCACTGCTGGCATTGTTGGCACGATTGCGGCGTGAGCATGTGAGCGAGGAGGTGCTGACCCGCACGGTAGCCGATGTGTTAGCCTATACGAAGCAAGCCCAAACGAGAAGGTAGCATATGAAAGTCATTTCTAGGATACAACCAACGATTGATATTATAGACGAAGGGTTGCGTCTTTATCGGCGGGGGTTTTTGGGCTTTCTGCTGATTTCTTCCCTTTGGCTTGTGCCAGTGGTTATTGCCGTAGGTATTTCCATTGCCGCAGTACACTACTGGGGCGAAACCGCTTTTCTCCTGCTCCTTTTGCTATGGGTTGTGCTGGCTATCCCGCTGATGCTCTACCTTGTGGCAGGCATTAGCCGCGCTACGCTGGCGGTGCAGGATGATCGGGCAGTCCATTTGCGCGAGGTGCTGGCTATTCCCCCGCTCCAGTTTATGGGTATGGGGTGTTATAGCATCATCTTTGCTATTGCCGCCAATATTATCACCTCAGCCTTTAGCATGTTCTGTTTTTGTCCCGTGTATATGCTGTTTATCGCCTTTTTTACCAGCATTGGAACAGGGATAGATGAAGGGGGTGCGCTAGGGATAGGATTGATGATCCTGCTGGCTATCCTAACCTCGGTGGCGTTCCTCTTTGTCTATGGGGTGGCGTTGGTCTTGAGCGGGGCAAGCTATACCAGCCTGATCTATGCCATTCAGCCCTTTGTGCTTGGCAATATCTCGTTTGGGAAGGGGATAGACCGCAGCGTTAATCTGATCTTTTATCGTTTTGGGCAAAATGTCATCGCCTTTGCGCTAACGAGTATCGTTTTTGCTGCTCTTGCGCTTGCGGTCAGCGTGGCTATTGGTATGCTGCTGCCGCTGCCGCTGATGTGGGCCCTTGGCGAGGATTCTGCCATTGCCCAGGGGAGCGGGGCTATTGCGTGGCTCATTGGCTTAATCGTTGTGCTGCCACCTGTCCCCATCTGGATGGTGCTGCTCTACCAGCGCAACACTGCTTCCCATGATGGGCATGCCCTGTCCCAACGTATCGCGGAGCTTGAGCCATGAACATGATCCGCACCCGACTACCTGTGACCTTTGTCTTGCTGGTACTAATACCAGCCTTGCTCATCAGCTTTAGCACGGTAGTCTTTGGTGTAGAGTCTGGCAAGCGGCAGGTATTCAACCAACTCCAATCTGTCGCCACGCTCAAGGAAGCAGAAATCACTTCATGGGTCATCAACCTACAATCTATCCTAGCCACGGCTATTTATGCCCACAATGTCCCCCAACTTATGGACCCTATCTTTCGAGACCCCCCCGATTCGGCTACCTATCAAGAATCCTACAACCAGCTTCATATCCATTGTGAGCAGGTAGTTGTCCAGACAGATATGTTCGAGGAGGTCTTTATCCTTGATACGCAGGGGCGCGTGTTGATCTCCACAGACAAGACCCGCGAGGGCAAATTTCAGGATATTCATTCCTATTTCTGGAAGGGACTCAAAGAACCACAAGTACAACCGCTCTCTTCATCCACATCACAGGGGCGCAATGCCGTAGTTGTCACCCGTCCCATCTTAGACGACTTGGGGCGTACTCGTGGGGTGATAGCCGGGCTTGCCGACCCGGAACGGCTCAACCAGCTGATGTTTGAGCGGGCAGGGCTAGGCAATACGGGGGAAACCTACCTTGTTGGTACCAACTATGTGCTGCTTACTGACCTACGCTTTGTTGACCTAGAAAACCAACTGTTTCAAGTACGCACGGATGGGGTCGAGCAAGCCCTCGCAACCAAACAAAATGGATATGGGGAATATACCAACTACCGGGGGGTCTCTGTGGTCGGGGTGTATCACTACCTGCCCCACATCGATATGGTGCTCTTGGCGGAGCAGGAGCAGCGTGAAGCCCTCTATTCAACCTATACCACATTGACCTTTAATCTGTTGGTTGCCCTTTTTGCCGTGATCACCGCGGTGCTGGTGGGGCTGATGGTAGCCCGGCGCATTACTATGCCCCTCAAATCTCTAACCGAAACAGCGAGTTGTATTGCTGGCGGCGATGTCTCTTTGAAGGCAAAGGTAGAACAGAACAATGAGATAGGTATTCTGGCACAGTCGTTTAACCAAATGACGGATCGCTTGCACGAGTTGATAAATAGTCTGGAGCAGCGAGTGTATGAGCTAGACCTTGCCCATAATGAGCTTGCCCAGGCAAAAGAGGTGGCAGAGAGTGCCAACTATGCCAAGAGTACCTTTCTTGCCAATATGAGCCACGAATTGCGTACCCCGCTCAATGCTATTATTGGCTATAGCGAGATGCTGCAAGAAGATGCCGAAGATATGGGCGAGGAGACGCTGGTTGAGGATATTGTCAAGATACGCTCGGCAGGGCAGCATTTGCTGGCAATCATTAGCGATATTCTGGACCTCTCCAAGATTGAAGCCGGCAAGATGCAATTGCATATGGAAACGTTTGTCATAGCAGACTTGGTGCTGAGTCTGAAAAACACGATTCAGCCAATGATGGCGAAAAATGGCAATAGCTTTGAGGTCGTTTGCCCTGACGACATTGGGGTGTTGTATGCGGACGAGGTGCGGGTGCGGCAGGTGTTGCTCAATCTGTTGAGCAATGCTGCAAAGTTTACCCTCGATGGGACGGTGACGCTCCGGGTAGATCGGTTGTCTCTAGCTGATAATGAGCAGTTTTGCCCAATGGTCAAGCCTGCCCAAATGCAAGATACAGACGAACACAGCGAACCTACCCCCGAAGCCAGCGAGATGCCGGTATATCCGCCTGCTGCCAATAGTCTGGAGTGGATACGGTTTCAGGTGATTGACACGGGTATTGGGCTAGAACCTGAACAGATACAGCGGCTCTTTAGCCCCTTCACGCAGGGGGACACTTCAACGACCCGCAAGTATGGCGGCACGGGGTTGGGATTGGCAATAAGTCAACGGCTCTGTAATATGATGGGTGGGGCAATCGTTGTAGAAAGCCATGCCGGGTGTGGCAGCATCTTTACCGTGCAATTCCCCATACAGAACAGAGAAGACTAGAGCGGTTTGGTTGCCCGCAGCGACCCTCTCCCCCCCTTGCTCCCGCTCCCAGAGGGCGACAACCCCCTCCCCCTTGCCCCCTGCTCCTATTCCAGGGCGAGGGGGAGCCGAACATCGGGACGCACAGACGTGCGCCGCTACAAGTTGTCCTCGTCAAGGTCGAGTTCATCCCGCATGAGTACGTCTATTGGTACGCTAAAAAAATCAGCTATCTTGATGACAAGTTCAGCTCCTGGTTTCCTCTTTCCGCTCTCAAGATGACCAACATGTGAATTGACAATCCCTAAATGTTTTGCCAGTTGTCTCTGTGATAAACCACATCGTTCTCGTAGATATTGCAATTTTTGAGGAAATTTCTCTAGCATAACTATTTTCTTGACAACAACATAGCGCGTGTGTTATTATTGTCTACAATTGTACACACCCCCAGCACATGAAGTTTAGCGACATACCGTGTGGGGGTGTTGACCATGTGTAGTGGGACATTCCCACTACCACATTGCATGATACTCGATTTTTGGTAATCGTGTGCAAGATGAAAGGAGCACAGAGACTATGGGTATGCACACCCTAGATGACCTCAAGCTCAAATGGCAGCATGAGAAGCTCACGGCGGAGCAGATGATTGGACAATTGTTGCAGCATATTGAGGTGCTGTATGATCGGCTGCGGCTGTTGGAGAAGGCGCAAAACGCGGAGCGCGGGGCGGTAACAGGGGGAACAACCACCAAGATCAAACAACCATAAGCGAGGTTGTAGGTGGTACCACAGGGATACAGAGAACCCTTACCATACTCTGTAGACCCTCTCCCCCCCGCTCCCATCCCAGGGCGAGGGGGAGCCGCCACAGCGACCCTCTCCCCCCTTGCTCCCGCTCCCAGAGGGCGAGGGGGGGCTGCCACCTGCCGCGGTTCCCCTTGCCCCTCAGTGGGGGAAGGGCAATGGATTTAGTTAGCGATTTGAGCCATAATGTTTGATTGCAGATACAACCTCTGTAATTTGTGCTGGAATAGTATCATCCGGCATGGTTTCGATAAGCGCACGTAAAACAGTGTTTACGGATTCCGCAGAAGTAAAAACCTGTGCCACATCAGGGTCAAGTACCACAATAACACTATCCTCAGTGACCCGTTTCGCAAAACGATTCGGGCGTACTTTGCTATAATCAAACGTATATTCTGGCTTTAAGTCATCAACTGCTAAACTAGTAGACATGTTCTTCATAATCCTTTCGCTCATGGTTGGTCGCTAGGCGTGAACTAATTATCCACACAATATCCTCTGCCCGGCATCTATGGTTTATTGCTTGCCTAGAATCCCTGTGGTCTACCCTTGTGGTCCCTATTCCTACCCATCATCAAAATCAATCTCAAGATCATCCAATACCAGCACATCTGCCGACACCCCAAAGAAATCAGCTATCTTGAGGATATGTGCTACATTTGGGATTTTCCTACCATTTTCCATATCACTGATGAACGACCTGGACATATGAAGTTGCTTGGCGAGATGGTGTTGTGTTATCCCGTGGTATTCGCGGAGAATATGGAGCTTCTCTCCCAATCGTTGCATAGTACCTGTATTGACCAGAGCATAAACCCGTGCTATAATTTGTCTATCTATAGTAGTCACCCGCACAACCCGACGAAAGACTGTGCGGATGTTTTATAGTGATTAGGGGAACATACCCCTAGCAACCATGATACTCGATTTTTGGTAATCGTGTGCAAGAT
>CAZLKK010000213.1:6495-7157 GCA_964559995.1 uncultured Chloroflexaceae bacterium | reverse complement strand
TCTGGCTAAACGGGGTCAACTGGAGGATTTCACACACATCCATCACAAACCGTTCTACCAGAGACTCGTTGCTGTTCATCCGGCTTTTGCGTTGGTGCCAGAGTTCCGTTATCTCTGCAAGGGCGGTATTGGCAGCAGTGCGGGCTTCGGCGATGGTCCTCGGACCAGTGGCTTCCTCGGCAAGGAGCGGCAGGGTTGAGGCTAAAGCATTGTAAAGGTAGGCTTCCTGAAACAAGCTATTGCTTGTGACGAAAGGGGGAAGGGTAGGGGTATCATCTATTGTCATGCGCTAACCTTTCTGTCAAGCATAGGGTGCCAATGTACCAATGAGGGTGTTGTCTTGTACGGCTTTTGCGGTCTGAGCGGTCAAAGTTAGTAAGTCGTTCGTCTTCGGGAAATGCTGCAAAATCGTTGTCATCTGTCGGCACAAGGGAGCGTTTAGCCGCTCTCCTCCGCCTGCTTGCGCGGGCGAAGCTGCCCCGTGTAATATATCCATTCTACCATCAATAATACCAACGCTGCCAACGCAAACCAGAGCCACACCGACTGCTGATCCTCCTGCATGCCCACGCTTGTACCGGCACCCGTGTTTGCCGCAGCCGCTATGTTGGGGATGTCTGGCGCGGCAGGTGCAGGGCGTGGACGCAGGTCAGACTCGCGGG
>CAZLKK010000213.1:858-6485 GCA_964559995.1 uncultured Chloroflexaceae bacterium | reverse complement strand
TGACGGCAAATTGCGCCTCGTAGATCGTCTGGTCATTGTGCTGCTCGCGTAGGGTGTATATCCCCGGTTCGAGCAGGTCGGTAAGCTCTAATGCCTGGGTACCATTGGATATGTCAAAGGTGCGAGTGTCTCCATTGGGTACTTCTAGCTCTACTTTGCTGGCACGGGGACTGATAGGCAGCAGGGTAGATTGCCCTGCCAGCACCGAAGCCGGCAGCGATTGTGGCACAAGATGGCGCACCGTGCGAGCAGTTAGCAGCGGGTAGACCAACCGCGTGGTCAATGGCGCAACATCAAAAGCCCATATGGTTATGTTGCTCTGCCCCGTCGTCCCATGCAGTATTAGGGGGGTGTTGTCCCGTGTGGTCAAGAGCGGTTTTGCCCATTCTGGCGGGGCAATACTTGCCACCTCGCCAAAGTCTACGCTGTCAAGGTTGAGGTCTTCAAGGAGCTCCTGCCCATGTTCGGTAACAAAGGTTGTTCTACTCACCGGCTGCGTGGCTTGCACCGGGAGCAACGATGAGTCGGTCTCTGTTGCTATTGGTGGGTTGATGACCAGCACACTGCCAGCAGGGTATGCTGTTGGTAGGTTGTGGTCAAAGATGAACAGATCGGTATCAGCAAGCAGCGGTGAGGTGGCATAGTCGGCGGGGAAGATAGTGGCTATTTGCAGTTCTGGCAGGATAGCCAACACCCGTTGGATGAACATAGCGGATTCAGAAAATTCGTTGGATTCGTTGGGGGGAGAGACAATCAATGTGTTAATCGTGCGGGCTTGGTCTAGCCCAATGCTGGCACGATCATCAAGTTGGAGCGGGTCTTTGCCGTCAATTTCTGCATTGATAACGCTAATACCCGGCGGTATATCCCAACTGTACTCAACCTCACCGTCCGGGTGCATTACGACAAGGTGGGTGTCGAGCAGTTCGCCATCACCAAAAATGCGAAAGGGGGTCGTCAGTGGCTCCTCGCCGTAGTTGGCAAAGCGGGCATACAGGCTATAGCCAGCGTTCGCCTGATTACTACGGGGGCGAGCAGCCAGCGCAACAATAGCCCGATTAGTTGGGTTCTCGCCAACGTGTAGCCACTCCAGCGGGGTCTCCAGTTGGGGCATATCGGCGGGAGGGGTGAGGTCGCTCAATACGACAATCTGCTCCCCGGTTGTGTTTGTGCTTTGCTGATAGGCTTGCAAGGTGGTATGGGCAAGCACAATGGCACTGTCCAAGCTGCTGCCCGTGCCAATCGCTTCTAGGTCGTCAAGCGCATCAGCAAGGTTTGCCTGATGCTCAAAGCCACCACTCGTCAGCAGGTGGGCTTGTGGTCCTGCTACGACAAGCGATATATGGTCGTTAGGGGACATATTGGCGATACGCTCTTTTGCTCGCCGGCGAGCTGCGTCTAAGCGTGTGCCGATGGTGTCATCCCGTGCCGCCATACTGGTAGACGTATCTATGACTATCACGGTATGCTGGTTGCTGTCTAGTAGCCATTTGAACATCTGGGGGTAGACCAGCGCACTGCTAATAAGCGCGGCAATGATGAGGTGCAGCAGCAGTAGCAGCGTGATGGGCAACCGGCGTTTGCGTTGGGCGCGGCGTGGTTCAGGCAGGTTTTGCCATAGGATAAGCGATGGTACCGTCATGCGCTTGAGCCGTTGACGGCGCAGATGGAGCCAGACGATGATAGGCAGCGAGACGAAAAAGAGGAACCCTAGCGGGAAGAGAAAGCTCATAAAGACTCCTTTCGCCTGAACTTGTGCCAGAGCAACCGCAGAGTCGTGGTTGTTTGCAATGAGTCGTTAGGGGGCGTTGGAGATGCAGGCGGCGCAGGTGGCGTAGGTAGCTTGGGGGCAGGTGTGGGTTGTGGGAGCGGCTCGCCATGCATCGTCAGTAACCGCACCATCGCATCCTTCCACTGCTGCTCATTGGTGAAGTCTACCAATGGTAGCGGGTGTAGTGCGGGGGGCAGGCTGATCTGTTCAAGCAGCAACACGATAGGGCGGGGGCTTTCATGCTCGCTTTCCCTCTCCCCCCTGCCCCCCGCTCCCATAACGGGCGAGGGGGAGCCGAACTCCCCTTCTCCCCTCGGTGGGGGAAGGGGCAGGGGATGGGGGGGAACGGAGGGGGGAATATACCGTTGCATCATCCCCCACTCATGCTCTAGCCACGCAGCAGAAACAACCAGCAACACATGGCGGCTCTGTTGGATGGCACGCGCCCGGCTGGTCCAGTATGGCTCGTTGAGTGAGACCACACTGTCGCTAGTGGCGATGTGGTAGTCGGCGGCGAGCAGGTGGGGGACAAGGTAGCCCTCGGTCCACTGTTGGTCTTGGATGTGGTAACTGATGTAGGAGTCGTAGGTTAGCATAGATATATGGTTAATGGCTAATGGTTAATGGTCTGTAGGCTTCTGGAAAATGAGCATATACTCGTGGGCTTTGTTGACGCGAAATACCGCTGGATAGCCAAGCGGACGCATGTTGTTGTATTCGTGCCGACGGTCCCAAATGATCAGGTCATCATAAATGAACCCGATTGTTTGCATAAACGTTGCTATATCGCTGTGGAAGGGATAAAAGCGATCTTTCTTGCGAAGGTCCATCACGATGATGCAACAGTACCCACCGGGACGTAGGGTCGTATACACGAGTGCAAAGACCTGTTGCAACTGGTGCAAAAACTGTTGATAGTCGTCAATAATCCCCAAGTCTCCATCGTGGTTCCCGTAGTGGCGGGTCTCTTTGGAGTCGGCGGTGCGTTTTTGATTGAGGATGTCCCAGTAGGGCGGCGATGTTACGACTAGATCAACCGTCTGCTCCCCCACATAGTCCAGCAACTGTAAGGCATTGCCATTGTGGATGGTTGCTTTCCCGGCTCCCGGTTCAAAGAGCAACGATTGCTCACAGCGTCCCCTAGCAACAGCGGCGTATGCTGGCGAAAGCTCAACCCCAATGCCATGCTTGCCCTGGTGTTTGGCAGCAAGCACCGTGCTGCCCACACCAGCGAAGGGGTCAAGAATTGTTGTCTGCTGCTCGTTGGTGAAGATGGCAATGAGGCGTGTTGCCAGTGCCATTGGGAACATAGCCGGGTGTCCAAGCGAGGTTTCCTCGGTTGTCTTGGTAATATCGCTCCAGATGGAGATAGAGTATTTTGTCCACGTCTTGCCATCCAGATTGTTTGCCCGCTTGCGTGGGTCAGCAGATGCACCATCGCTGCTGTCTAACTCTGGTTGGGCTTGGGCGAAAAACGCTGTTTGGCGAGTAGCTTGGTTGGTCATAGTCATTGGTCTTTTTCACACAGACGCAAGAAGTGAACGCGCCCCGACTCATCCCCCGCCACAATGATCGTGTCCATAATGGCGCAGGAGAGCAACGGGCTTTCCGCGCTAAACGTAGTCAGTGGCTCTTGGGTAGCAACATCCCACACCGTCAACAGACCATCGACAGTGGCAGAGAGCATACGGCTTCCATCCGGCGTTATCGCTACACAATTGACCGCAGTATGCTGTTGGTAGGTATGGAGCAGCGCGGAGGCTTGGACATCCCATACCCGTAGGGTCTTATCTATTGCACCTGTCACAAACGTGTTGTGGGAGCGGGCTAGGCTGTTGATACTTTCGGTATGTCCCTCAAGCGTTTGGTGTATCTTGCCTGTCGTGAGGTCATAGCTATGCAGTGTCCCCTCGTCTGTCGCCAAGAGCAGGTGGTCGGTGGGGGGGATCGCAGCAATAGCAGTGACGGTGCCAGGGTGGTGTTCTAGCTCAAGCGTGTGCAACCGCTGATGTTGGTCTAGGTCCCAAAAGGTCAAGCGGTAGTCGTCTGTTGCTGTGACAGCCCGTTGACCATCTGGCAGGATCGTCAACGCCATAACCCAATCATCGTTGGTATCCAGCGTGGCTAGGAGTTGCTGTTGTTCAAGGTCCCAGAGATGAAGTGGCTCGTTGTAGGATGTTGAAAGGACACGGGTATTGTCAGGGTGCAAAACCAGGATGTTGACCCCGCTATAGTGTCCCTGGAGCGTAGCAAGCAATGTCCCATTGGTAGGATTCCACAGTTTCAGTGTGGCATCGTGCGAGCCTGTGATAATCCACTGTCTATGGGTAGGGATGGCAATAGCCGTCACACCAGCACTATGCCCCTCAATAGATGTTGGTATCTGCACGCGCCCAATATTCCACTGGCGCAGGGTACTATCATAGGATGTTGAGACGGCTTGTTGCCCGTCAATCGTCAAGGCTACACCGTTGACTCCTGCGGTATGTCCTTCTAGGGTACGGAGGAGCTTTTGCTGTTCCACATGCCACACCTTGAGGGTTTGGTCAGCAGAGGCAGAGACAACTTTTCTGCCGTCTGGCGTAATCGCCACCGCGATAATCTCTTTATTATGTCCTTCTAGCGTAGTGAAGATACGTTGTGCCGGTACATCCCAGACATGAATACAGCGGTCTACTGAGCCAGATACTGCCCATTTGCCATCCGGGGTGATACAGACAGTACGCACCCAGTCGGTGTGTCCCGCTAACGTGGTCAGCAATGTACGGTTTTCTATGTCCCACAGCTTGAGGGTCGTATCATTGGATGCAGAGATAGCATACTTGCCATCGGCAGTCATAGCTACCGAGCGGACGCGATCCTCGTGGCTCTCCAGCGTAGCGATTAGCTGCATCGTCTGGAGATTCCAGAGCTTGAGGGTATGGTCATCGGAGGCAGAGATGGCGGTCTGCCCATCGGGGGTGATACTGACGGACCAGACCCCGGCGGTGTGACCTTTGAGGGTGCCAAGAAGTCTGCGCTTGTCGACATCCCACACCTTGAGCGTGGTATCGGCTGAGGATGAGACGGCTTGTTTCCCATCGGGGGTGAAGGCAATAGCCCATACGCGATCTGTGTGTCCCTCTAGCGTAGCCAGCAAATCGCCAAAATCCATATCCCATATCTTGATGGTCAGATCAGATGCGGTGATAGCGTAGCGTCCGTAAGCAGTCAGTGCCACCGCAACGGGTACATCGCTGTAGCTCTCAATTGTTCGCAAAAGCCGCCGTCCGGGGGGAGAGAGACTAGCAGTACCGGGCTTGAGCCAGGGTTGACCATCTTGTCGTTGGTCTATCTGTTCCAGCATCGTTTGTATGTCGGGCGAATCTTCCAACGATGCCAACCGCCCGGTGAGTTGTGCGGCAAGCTGTTCTTTATGATAAACGAGCACAGGCGCAGCAATGCGGAGTCCATCACGCACCAAGTGATGGGGGGGGGTTGTTGGGGTTGGGGTATTTGGCAGGGGCAGCTCCGGGTCAAAGTCAAGGAAGAGCGAATCGAGCGAGGAAAGCTGCTCGTCCAGATCATCTTCACCAGCAGACTCAAAGCTGAGATGTTGGCATTTGTCGTAGTCTGCTATGACAGCGGTTATATCGGTGGCATTGAGCTTTGCCTGTATCCAGTCAAAGCTGAGGAGCAGGGTTTTCAATTCATCATGCAGCCCAGCTTCAAGCAGGTGATAGGTCAGATATTGCCAAAGGTAGCTCTCTGTGGGGGGCAGGTGTACCCAGGGGATGGGGGATGGGGGGAGGCCCTGGCCATTACCCGAGCAGCTTTCTCCACCGGTTCGTCTCATAGTCAAACTCTTCCATGAGCC
>CAZLKK010000213.1:0-848 GCA_964559995.1 uncultured Chloroflexaceae bacterium | reverse complement strand
TCTGTGGGGGGCAAGTGTACCCAGGGGATAGCCGATGGGGGCAGGTCTTGCTTGTAGCTCTCTAACAGGTGGCGGTGTAGAGCTTTGCTATTTGGCTCGTGTTTGCTGATGTACGTTCGCTGGACATCATGCAGAGTAATGTTCCAGTCTTCATCTACCGCCACCAACCGCCGGCTGGTGAGCAGGTCAAGGATGTCATCGGCTTCTTCCCCCTCTATATCAAAGGTTGACCAGAGGTGCTTTACGACATCTGACGGGATAGGGGTACTCTCTGGGAAGATAGCGAGCGCAAGATAGCATTGTTGCACCTGACGCTCTAGGGTTTCTATACTGATGGAGATTGCCTGTATCTGGTTGGGGTAGGGATAGTCAGGAAACTTGCGGCTAATCTTTTCGCTGTCTATAGTACGTATCCGGTGGAGCACACTATTCCAACGGGTGGGGTTGGCACGTATGATTGCCCCAAGCATAGAGAGGGCTAACGGGACATTGCCACACTCACGGGCGATACGTGCGGCGGTGTCTGGCAGTTTTTCGTAGGCTACGCCGGTCCAGCGGGAGAGTAGCCGGTTTGCCTGATTGTCGTTGAAGACGTAGATGCGGTGTTCGGCTGCGCCGACCTTCTGGATGAGCTCGGCATCACGGGTGGTAATGAGCATACGACACCGTTTGCCAAGCACATCAAAGGGGCTAATGTGCTCAGGTTCCCATACGCTATCTAGCACCAGCAGACAGCAGCGGTCTTTTAGCAATTGGGTCAGGTGGGTGCGCCCTTCATGCTCGTCAGTATAGGTGCCGCTGGTATCCCCTAATCTTTTGGCTACTGCCGCCTGCTTGAGCGTGATCAT
>CAZLKK010000212.1:0-7157 GCA_964559995.1 uncultured Chloroflexaceae bacterium | reverse complement strand
CATGAACGAGACCAGTCTTCTCTGCCAGCGTTACCGCCTGCGTCCCCTTCCCCGCCCCAGGAGGTCCCAACAAAATAACGTTCATATGTGTCCCCCTATGCTTCAAACCTACGCCTACCATCCCTTACCACCGCAGAGCCGTATCAAAGTCGCCCCCCTCCCCTGCCTCTTCCCCCACAAGGGAAAGAAGGGGCATGAACGGCTCCCCCTCATCCTTATATGGGAGAGGGGGGCAAGGGGAGGGAACCCTGTGCAACTTGGACACAGCCTGGGTATCCCCTGATACTGGTACCGCCTACTTCTGGTACCGCCTACTCCTCGTTTAGTCGCTTTGCCATATAGCAAAATGGCAAAAAGGACTATCACCGCTTGATAAACGACTCGTAATCACGCATCATCAACTGCGACTCAAGCGAGCGCATCGTATCTACCGCAACCCCAACCACAATGAGCAGGGCTGCTCCCCCAAGCCCAATCTGGATACCAGTAATGGACTGAGTAATGAAAGGGAGAATAGCGACAATCCCAAGAAAGACTGCCCCTGCCAGCGTAATGCGATTTAGCACCCGCCCCAGGTAGTCTGCTGTGCGTTTGCCCGGACGGATGCCGGGAATAAATCCCCCGTTTTTCTGCAAATTCTCCGGGATATTCTGCTGGCTAAAGAGCACCAGCGTATAGAAATAGGTAAACCCAAGCACCATCCAGAAGAGGAAGAAGACATAGAAGAATCCGCCTCCCGCCCCCGTTGGGCTAAAGGTTTGCAGAAAGAAGTAGGCTATATCGTTGCCTATCCCCTGGGCATCCGGGCGATAAAACCACGAGGCGACAATGCCAGGAAAGATAATGATACTCTGGGCAAAGATCAGCGGAATCATCCCTGCCATATTGACTTTGAGGGGAATATGGCTACTCTGCCCCCCATAGACCCGATTACCCCGCACCCGTTTGGCATACTGCACCGGTATGCGCCGTTGCCCCTCTTGGATCATCACAATACCGACAATCGTCAGCAACCCAATAGCAAGGAAAGCGGTCAAGCCAATCATCGTTTCCAAACCGCCAGTCTGCCCTATCTGAATACCCTGGACTACCAACCCCGGTACACCAGAGACGATACCCGCAAAGATGATGACAGAAATACCATTACCAATACCATGCTGGTTAATCAGCTCACCGAGCCAGATAAGCAGCATAGTCCCCCCAACCATCGTCACAATAATCGTGAAGGTGGGGAAGAAATTTTCCACAATGTTAAACTCACTGCGAAAGAGCGAAGTCCCTGAGCCAATCGTGCTTTGCAACGCCAACGTCTGTCCGTAGGCTTGCAATGCAGCCAGCGGAACCGTCAAAATCATTTGATACCGGTTGAGCTTAATCCGCCCCTGGTCGCCCTCTTTCCCAAGCTCCTCAAGCCACGGAATCAAGGGTTGGAGCAGCTGCATAATAATAGTCGCAGTAATATAGGGGTACACCCCCATTGCCGCAACGGAGAAGTTTTGTAGTGCTCCACCGGAAAAAATATTCAGCAGTTGGGCAAGCTGATTTTCCTGAAGAGCTTGGCGCAACTGTTCAAGCGCAGCAGGCTCAATATTGGGTACCGGGATATGCGCCACGAGCCGAAAGAGCAGCAACATACCCAGGGTAAACAGGATACGCCGCCGCAAGTCGGGCAACATCCACGCTCGCTGTACCGCCTGTAGCAGATTCATGTATCCCCTCACTTACCTTCCATCATGACCGACAACCACGGATAAGCCGCATGCTTACGCCCCCTCACCCAAGCGAGAGAAAGCGGATACTCCTGGAACGTCTCCCATGATGCTAGGTTAGGCATCTTGCTGGTTTCGCATACTCGGATTTGGACCGTGGCTCCGGCTGCGCCGTTCTTGAACCCACGGTAACTCAACCACCTTGCCCCCTGCTGCTTCAATCTTCTCCCGCGCACTTGCCGAGAATTTGTGGGCATGGACAGTAAGCGCATTGGTCAATTCCCCATCACCCAAAATTTTGACGGGCAGGTTCTTGCGCCGCACAATCCGCGCATCAAGCAGCACCTCTGGCGTAATCTCGGCAGTTTCTGCCAAATCATTGAGCCGTTCCACATTGACCACTTCATACTGCGTTTGCCAAATATTGGTAAACCCACGTTTGAAGGGCATGCGTTTCACCAAGCGATTTTGCCCCCCCTCAAAGGTACGGTAGGGACCAGGACCAGAGCGAGATTTCTGCCCCATCATCCCCTTACCAGAGGTTTTGCCTTTACCAGAGCCGTGCCCGCGCCCTACCCGCTTGCTTTTCTTTCTGGAGCCAGCCGATGGACGTAGATCGTGCAATTTCATGACTCGTCTCCCACCTCTTCAACTTTGACCAAATGTCGGACCTTGTCTACCATCCCCCGGATAGTCGGCGTATCGGGCTTAATGACCGATTGGTGTAATTTTCGCAGACCGAGACCGAGGATAGTATTTTTTTGGTCACGACGATACCCTATCATACTTTTTGTATAGGTAATTCGCAACTTACTCATACCGCTACCTCTTCTTCGCTTGGCTCCCGCCGCATCATACGAGCACGAAGCTCTTGGGGGGTCATATCCCGCCGCTGCGCCATTTCTTGGAGCGAGACGAGTTCACTCAGGGCTTTGAAGGTTGCTTTCACGACATTGACCGGATTATTGCTGCCATGCACCTTCGTCAACAAGTCTCGAATACCAGCGGCTTCCACCACGGGGCGCACCCCACGTCCAGCAATAACGCCAGTCCCTGGGGCAGCGGGCAGCAACATCACTTTAGATGCCCCTTGCCGGGTGATTACCTCATGGGGGATGGTCGAATGGACCATAGGGATGCGAATAACATTTTTCTTAGCAGCATCCACCCCCTTCCGAATGGCATCGGGGACTTCAGATGCTTTGCCCATACCAATACCCACATGCCCCTTGCCATCCCCCACCACGACCACGGTGCTAAAGCTAAACCGACGACCACCCTTGACCACTTTAGCCACACGGTTGATCTGGACAACCCGTTCTTCAAGTTCAAGTTCTTCTGGATTGATACGTACTCGTGCCACACAACCTCCATACCAGCCGCTCAACCAAGCCGAGCTCAAGCAGCATCACATATCCTACGAGACAGCCTTACCATTATTAAAAGGACAATCCCGCCTCGCGTGCTGCCTCAGCCAGGGCTTTGACACGACCATGATAGTTATACCCACCCCGATCAAACACAATCTTGGTGATACCCGCTTGCAAAGCCCGCTCCGCTACCAACTTCCCCACAGCCTGCGCCTGCCCAATCTTGCTGGCATCAGCAACTTGGCTTCGCATCGTCTTCTCTGTGGTAGAAGCAGCAATGAGCGTATGCCCACAAGTATCATCTATGACCTGTGCATAGATATGTCCATTGCTCCGAAAGACACACAGCCGTGGACGCTCTCCACTTCCAGAAATCTTTTTCCGTAAACTGCGATGTCGTCGGATACGTAATTCCCGCGATGTTCGCTTCGCCATACTTGCCTCACCTACTTCTTACCGGCTTTACCAGCCTTGCGGCGAATGGTCTCTTCTGCGTATTTTACACCCTTACCTTTGTACGGTTCTGGTGGGCGTAGAGAACGAATTTTTGCCGCCTGCTGCCCCACCACTTCCTTGTCTATTCCCTCAACAAAAACGGGTTGTGGGTCACTAGCACTCTTGCGCTCCCCAAGCGTAAAGCTAACATGCTCTGGTGGCTCCATACGCACCGGGTGCGAAAACCCTAGCTGCAACACCAGCGTCTTGCCTTCCAACGCAGCACGATACCCCACGCCATTAATTTGCAAAGCCCGTTTCCACCCGTCAGAAACTCCCACAACCATATTATACACGAGGGTGCGAGTCAACCCATGCAGGGAACGATGCTTCTTTTCATCAGAAGGTCGCTCAACCCGCACCTCCCCTGCTTCTTGAATAACCCGCATATCTACCGGCAATTGACGGGAGAGTTGCCCTTTTGGTCCCGTAACGACCACAAAATTATTGTCATCAATGGTTAGCTGTACATTTTTTGGTACAGTAATAGGTTGCCTACCAATACGTGACATCTTGTCCACCCCTCACCTCTAGTTCACCACCAGATACCAATCATCACCACATCACCGCCCAAATACCCACCAAGCGTTTGGCTACCAGAGCTGCAGCTACCACACGTAGCACAGCACCTCACCGCCAACCCGTTCTTTCCACGCCTCATGTCCAGCCAACACCCCCTTGGGGGTAGAAAGGATACTTAGCCCCATCCCGCCACGGACACGCGGAATCTCAGAACGTCTCGTATAGATACGCAAGCCAGGCTTGCTGACCCGTTTCAGCCCAGTGATGACCGACTGCCGGTCAGCCGTATACTTCAGGGTAATGACAATCGTATTTGCAGGAGACCCCTGCTCGACAGTGTAATCTTTGATGAAACCTTCGCGCTGCAGAATATCTGCAATAGCTACCTTTATTTTTGACGAGGGGACAGCCACAGTCCCACGGCGTGCCATACACGCATTACGAATACGTGTCAACATATCGCCAATCGGATCACTCACACTCACGGTGTTCCTCCTTCGCTTTCCGATAGTACCCGGAAAAATCAGGTTATCTACCAACTGGACTTAACAACTCCCGGAATCATCCCCTTGAGGGCATGTTCTCGGAAGCAGATGCGACACATCCCGAACTTACGCATATACGCACGCGGACGTCCGCATACCTTACAACGATTATACTCACGAACTGGAAACCGTTGTCTTCGCTGTGCTTTAACTATGAGTGCTTTTTTTGCCAAGAGTATCCCCCTGTACCAGGAAACTTATTGTGGACAGAAGCCACCTAATCCCGAAACGGCATACCAAAGTGCTTGAGGAGAGCATACCCCTGCGAATCGTCTGCTGCCGTGGTCACGATAGAAACTTCCAATCCCCGTAACTTATCAACTTTATCATACTCAATTTCTGGAAAGACAATCTGCTCGCGCAGCCCAATGCTATAATTGCCGCGCCCATCAAAGGCACTGCGGCTAATCCCGCGAAAATCGCGGATGCGGGGCAGCGCAAGATTGATCATCCTATCCAAAAACTCATACATGCGATTACCGCGGAGTGTCACCTTCACCCCCACCGACATCCCCTGGCGGAGCTTGAAGTTCGCAATAGACTTCTTAGCTTGGGTTACAATAGGCTTTTGCCCCGTAATAGCCGTCAGATCAGCCACCGCCGCATCAAGCGACTTAGCGTTCTGTACCGCCTCACCCATACCAATATTCACAACGACCTTCACCAGCCGCGGTACCTGCATGATCGTCGTATACCCCAACTCCTGCATCAACGCAGGGCCAATTTCCTCACGATACTTCTCTTTGAGTCGTGCAGCCAAAGTTCCACCCCTTAACCTAGAGCAGAGAACAACAACCCCTGCCCTATCAGCTCTCTTTACGCTCAGGTATCACCCCATCGCACGCCTTGCAAAAGCGCACCTTCATAGAGCGACCCTTGTGGTCAATCTCATCCAGAAATCGCTTACCAGTCCGCGAAGCCCGCCCACAATTGGGGCAAATCAGCATCACATTAGAAACATGGAGCGGAGCCTCCATCTCAATGCGCCCACCTGGTTGTCGCTGGCTGCGGGCTTTCATATGGCGAGTCACAATATTGACCCCCTCCACCACCACCCGCTCCTTGCGCGGGAAAGCCGTTTTCACCTTCCCCCGCTGCCCCTTATTCTTGCCAGCAATCACCAGCACCTCATCACCACTACGTACATGCATCACAACACCTCCGGGGCAAGCGACACAATCTTCATAAACTGCCGCTCGCGCAATTCCCGTGCCACTGGACCAAAGATACGGGTGCCACGCGGGTTGTTCTCTCGATTAACAATCACCGCTGCATTATCATCAAAGCGAATATGCGAACCATCTTTGCGACCATACTCCTTCGCCGTTCGCACAATCACCGCCCGCACCACTTCCCCCTTGCGTACCGCACTGCCGGGGCTGGCAACCTTCACCGTAGCGACAATCATATCGCCAACACGCCCATACCGTTTGCGTGAGCCACCAAGCACCCGAATACACATCACCTCTTTGGCACCAGTATTATCTGCAACTTTCAAGCGAGTCTGCTGCTGAATCATCCCTAATTCTCCTCGACACGCTGAAGCACCTCAACCAGTCGCCAGCGTTTCGTCTTGCTGAACGGGCGGCTCTCTTCTATCCGAACCACATCGCCCACACGACAGCGATTCTCTTCATCATGTGCATGAAACTTATGGCTTTTGCGAATAATTTTGCGATAGAGCGGGTGGGGTTTGAGGTAATCTACCAACACCACAATAGTCTTATCCATTTTATCACTAACCACCCGACCAACTTTTTCCTGACGATTCTCTGCCGCCATAACCTACCTCCTCAATTCCGCGCAATCCCGCATCTTAACCCCCCGAACACCGAGACCAACCCCGTGTCCGATCTTGCTAAGTACGGCTTACCCTTCTTGCTCCAATTCCCGTTCCCGCAAGATGGTCTTGATACGAGCTATCTCGCGGCGAGCCTGCCGAGGGCGGGCGGTATTGGTCAACTGTCCAGCAACCTTCTGGAACCGCAGATTGAACAACTCTTTATACCGTTCTTCCATAACCGATTCCAACTTCGCATCATCAAGATTTCGCAGTTCATTGACTTTCACCCGCAACCTCCATATCTTCGCGCCCAACAATCTTGCACTTAATAGGCAACTTTTGGGCAGCGCGGCGTAGGGCTTCCATAGCCAACTCCTCCCGCACCCCACCAAGCTCAAACATCACCCGCCCGGATTTGACCACCGCGACCCACCGATCTACCGACCCCTTGCCGCCCCCCATACGGGTTTCCGCAGGCTTCTGCGTGACAGGCTTATCAGGAAAAATCCGTATCCACACCTTCCCCCCACGCTTGACAAAACCGGTAATCGTTCGTCGGGTCGCTTCTATCTGGCGGCTCGTAATCCACACATTTTCCATCGCCATCAGCCCATAGTCCCCAAACGCCACGGTATTACCCCGATGGGACAACCCGCGGTTTCGTCCCTTTTGCTGCTTGCGATACTTCACTCGCTTTGGCATCAACGCCATGACAAAGGCCTCCGCAAATCAT
>CAZLKK010000211.1:0-7173 GCA_964559995.1 uncultured Chloroflexaceae bacterium | reverse complement strand
GCGGCAGGTACAAATACCCATTGGGAACCGTTAGGGATGAGAGAAGGGGAAATTGGCTCATCCTTGCCCTTTATGGGAGAGGGGGCAAGATGAGCGGGTGACAAGGCTGCAACCCCCAATACGACCAACGAAACGATAATGAGCATATCGCAGGCAATGTTGAAAAGCGGCAGGAGCAGGGCAAAAAGCTCACGGCTATCACCACTCAGCCAACTTAATGCTGCCCACGGGATGAGCGCACCGGCGGGGTATTCTACTTCTGGTAGCCCTGTCTCGCGCAACGCCATACCATAGGCATAGAACAGTTCAACATCAGGATCGAGTCGGGTGTTGCCGCTTAGGAGCCGTACTAGGAGCATCAGCAGTCGTGATAGTGCGCCGCTGATAACCAGATACAGCGCAAGGGGGAACATCCCCGCTCCCTTTGGTGGGGTATGGGGGGGATGCACAAACGAGGGAGAGGCTACTTTTCCCGCCCCGACAATGGCAAGCAGACCACTAGCCCCCAACAGGATAATCTTTGCCCATGTAGGCATAGCTATGGTGATGGTGAGGATGTAGGGGGTAGCGGCAGCGATTGCCCACAGCAGCGCAGCGGGAGATGGAGCATATCCCACCCGTGCTGCCCATCGCCACGCCAGCACACCACCCCCTACAAATACTGCCAACGGCGGGAGCAGTGGGAGTAGGGGCAATGATCCACAGAGCAACACCAACACCATAGGCGATAACCGCAAGAACCAACGGGCATAAACCGTTCGATTGAGCGGGAGGCGTGTTGGGTGCGTTGGGGAGGCGATACGTTGTGCAGTGAGGAACAGGGCAAGCCAACTAGCTATGAGCAATAGGCTAGGCACACGCAGCCCACTATTGATAGGGGACATATGGGCATTGAGCAACACCAAACCAAAAGTACGCGAGAGGGTGTTGGGTTTCCATGTGGCACTCTGAAGCTGGATGTGGGCAACCTCACCCATCGGAAAGGTGGGTTGTACGAGCACTACATAGCGGCGGTTGGTGACGGGGACGGCTATATCTGCCAAAGTATGACCATGTAGTCCAATGCGGGCAGGCACAGGGTCTGCTCCCGCTGGGCGACCACTGCGTAGTCGCAGCGTCAACAGAAATGGTGAGCCATAGCCAGCATGGGGCAGGTGTATCTCGGCAGTTTCGTTGCTCCAACGGAAACTCTCCCGATAGCCCATTTCGCGGGTCTCAAAGCCCCGCGCACATAGCAGATCATAGCTTGATCCGATGTTACACGCGGGAGATGGGGCAATGTACGTCGAGAGTATCGCGGCGATGAGGGCAAGCAGCAGCGAAGGTAGGAGCGCAACCAGACGCGCCATACTACGCGATCCTTTGCAACAACCCCATGAGCTTGTATTTCCGCCCGTGGCGATCTTTGAGATCATCGACGTAGGCTTGCCAACCGGCGATGTTGTTTTGGGCTTGGTAGGCTTGTTTCACAAAAGCTAATCGTTGGACAGCTTCGTCATAGTATTTTGCCTTCCCCTCTTCAATGGGACGTTCGGCAAGACTAATGCCCGTTTTGATGACCCAATCCGGGCGGTGGTTGACGGCTGCGGCTAACACCTGATCAAAAACCTGTTGAGATGCATAGTAGCTCACCTTACCCAATGCAGCGATAGCATCATCTATCAAGCCTTCATACAAGAAGATGGCTATTTGGCTCTCCACATATATCTCGTTGCTCTTTCGCAAAAAGGAGAGCAGTTGGGGGCGGGTTGTTTCCCAAGTGTCTGAGCTGAGGTCTTGAATGGCAAAGTAGCTTGATTTAGCGGGGCTATCGTAAAAGGCAGCAAGGGCGGCTTGTCGAGCTAATGGGATATTGCCATGCTTACGGGCAGTATCCCGAAGCCACGTTGCCAAATAGATATGGGGTTTTGCCAACGTTAGCCCATGCTCGGCTATCTGAAAGGCAGCATCTTCTGCATGCTGTTGGTAGAGCACTTCTGCTAGGCGCAACCCTTCATCTGCTGTGGTCAGTTGGTGCAACCCTATGTCAACCGCCTGTGCTATCTGCCCCGTAAGCACCAACATATGGGCATAGCGGAGACCATACCCGGCTGCCTGCGCTAGATACAAGAAGGCTTGGGTATTCCCTTGCCACTCCAGGACGTTCAGGCGTAGCCTGATAAGCTCATAGAAAAGGTCCGATTCTCTGTACGATACCTGGTTATCGTCATCGTCATCATCGGGGTCTAATCTTTCCCAAGCATGGATGTTGCCTTGCAACACCTGTTGAATAATCGGGTCATCCCAACCCTCTTTTGCTGCTAGAACTGCTAGTTGAAACCCGTCATCAATCCCATAATTGCTAACTTCATGTTGCCAGTTAGCAAGACGCTTTGCCCACTTCATACGCTGCTTGTTGTCTAGCTCTGCCATCAACAAGGCTTCTGCCCAATGCTCGCCCAACACCTCAAAAAACATCCCTAGTTCGCCATCTGAATCATCGAGCATTTCCCAGTGTTCCAGGTACTCTTGCGTTATGCCCTCAAGGATAAGCAATGCATTGTTGCCATCACCATTTTGGGTGAACTGTGCTGCTTGCTGGCACAACTTTTGCATTCCTTCCACAACGGTTGAGGAGTAATAGTAGATGTCCATACCAGAGCGAATAGAATATACAGATTCCATAATCGCATGCGCTTGTTGGCGAAAGGTGCTAGGGTCTATAGCCGTTTGCCGTTTGCGAGGATGAGTCCCTGGTTGTTGGCTTGCGGGGGCAGATGATGCAGATGATACTGCTTGATCGTCTTGCTTGTGGTCTTTCTGATTACTTGTTTGATAGGACAATGCCATTTGTTCTATGTGCGCTAGGGTTGAGGGGTAGTGGTCCGCTATGGACAGCACAAGATCGTGCAAGTGATCACGCGAAAGGGATTGGATAATCTCTTCTACCGGCGGGTGTTCCTCAACCATTTCTGGCATCTCTTGGCAGACAATCAGCACCGCCACAATGTGCTTACACCATCCCCCCCAATCATAAGGGCAGGTACAGGATGCACTCAGGATAGTGGTAGGCGTGAAAGTAATTTGCACCTCGTAGGGGTCATATTCGCTGCCTTCCACGAAGGCGGAAATGGAGTTGCCGCGTTGGATAACCTGCATCACTGCGCCTTCGCTGGCGTACTCTTCACCCCGATGATAGCTCTGCTCGGTGGCGTAGGTCATAATCATTGCAGGGGTTATAGGAGGCAGATTCATAGTTGATATGCCTTTCGTTCTCTGCGCTTGGGACGTTAATCGTTCTTGCGGCTATTATACTGCACTTCTGCAAGTCATTGGTCACTGCTTTTTGGGACTTTTCAGAATGGGGGATATATGGTATCATAGAAGGTAGAGGGAGAGGTATTTTTGACCATTGCAAAGCCACAGAAGCCAACGTTAATAGACATACTCAATACCGGCTATACTGTGCTCAACCGAAAGTTGTGGATTGTAGGTATACCCATTGTGCTCAACCTGTATCTCTGGTTTGGAGCACCGCTTTCGTTTGCGCCATTCCTCACGCGCCTTCACGATAAGTTAGTACTCTTGGCATCGCTGCTAGAGACCGACCCCTTCCGTCAAGAACAATTGGTTATTTCTATGCAAAACGCCGACATGCGCGATCCCCTTGCCATACTGAATCTTGTACCAGTATTGCCGGATCAGGTGATTACCATTGCCAAACAGAGCCAAGAGCAACCCATGTATGTACGGGGGCTAGGGGGGGTACTTGGGTCAACCATGATGATCAACCTCTTTGCCCTGCTGCTGAGTAGTCTCTTTCTCGTACTGCTGGCATATGCTATGCAAACCCCATCATTGGGTGTTTTGCCCATTATAAAGCGGGTGTTGTATACGGCATGGTGTCTCGTTGGGGTCGTTATCGTCATTGTTGTGCTGGCAATGCTCCTAGCTCTGCCCCCTTTGCTGATTATCTCAGTGATACTCATTCGCTTTTCAGAGATGCCCCTACCAAGCCTCTTTTTCCTTTGGTTTGTGGTGGGTTTTTGGTTCTATATCTTCATGGGATTTGCGGTTGAGGCGATTGTACTTGACAAAGTGGGGCCAATTGTGGCAATCAAGCGCAGTATGCAATTGGTATATCAACATTTTCTCAGCACCGTAACCTTGTTGCTGTTGCTGTTTCTCATAGGAAGTGGACTGAACGTGATATGGGGGATATTGGCGCATTCTCCTATAGGAATGGCGATAGCCATTGTCGGAAGTGCCTACATCGGTAGCGGATTAGCCACGGCACGATTGGCATTTTACCAAGCCTACCAACAGATGACGGGACAAGAAACATAACGAAAAATGACCGTAATATGCGTTTATGGAAAGAGCAAGCAGGAAGTTTTCCTGGTGCTGTTTATCAACCAACAGGTGTTATGATGACCAATAAAGAAGAAACCCTACTCGTAGATAATCAAGCCTATGATGCCAGTCAGTTGACGGTGCTAGAAGGACGTGATGCCGTCCGTCGCCGCCCCGGTATGTACATCGGGTTTACTGACATCAATGGGCTACACCATATGATTCGGGAAGTTGCCGATAACTCGGTAGACGAAGCCCTGGCAGGGCATGCCAATCGGATAGATATTCTCATTCATACTGATGGCTCCGTGACGGTGAGCGATAACGGACGCGGTATCCCGGTGGATATTCACCCAACGGAAAAGATTTCCGGGCTAGAACTTGCCGCCACCAAACTGCACGGTGGTGGGAAATTTGGTCAGGGGGGATACAAGGTCTCCTCTGGTCTACACGGCGTTGGTCTCTCGGTGGTCAACGCGCTGTCAGAATGGATGCGGGCAGAGGTGAGACGGCATGGCAAGGTGTGGATGCAGGAGTATGAAACCGGCGTACCAAAGGCACCGCTGCGGGAGATAGGCCCTGCTGAGGGGACGGGAACGACCATCCACTTTTTGCCTGACGTGACTATCTTTAAGGATGGGCTAAACTATCACTTTCGTACGTTGGCGCAGCGGTTTCGGGAGATGGCGTATCTCACGAAGGGGTTACGATTTTACTTTATGGATGAGCGCACCGACCAAGAGGTCAGTTTCTACTTTGAGGGGGGGATTATCTCCTATGTGCGCCATCTGAACAAAGACAAGAATGTGTTGCATAAACAGCCATTCTATGTTGAGCGTATTGTTGACTCCATTGCCGTTGAGGTCGCTTTGCAATATACCGATTCCTACGACAGCGATTCGGTGTATGCGTTTGCCAATAATATCAACAACATTGATGGGGGAGCGCATCTGACAGGCTTTCGCACGGCTTTAACACGAGTCATCAATGCGTATGCGCGATCCAAGAATTTGCTCAAGGAAAATGAGGCAAATTTGACGGGTGATGATGTGCGCGAAGGGTTGACGGCAGTGATTAGTGTGAAACTGGAAGACCCCCAGTTTAATTCACAGACGAAGGAGAAACTGGTTAGTCCAGAGGCTTCTAGTGCCGTTACCGGGGTGGTGGGGGATGCTTTCGCGGCGTGGTTGGAGGAGAGTCCATCGGATGCAAGACGCATTATTGAGAAGACGATTGCTGCGGCACGTACTCGTCTAGCAGTACAGCGGGTACGCGAGACTGCCCGCAAAAGTGCGATGGATGGCTTTTCGCTGCCTGGCAAGCTGGCGGATTGTTCCGATAGCAACCCAGAACGCACCGAGCTCATTATTGTTGAGGGAGATAGTGCCGGGGGCAGTGCTAAGCAAGGGCGAGATCGGCGGTTTCAAGCGGTTTTGCCGTTGCGGGGGAAGATTCTCAATGTGGAGAAGAGCCGCCTAGATAAGATGTTGGCAAATGAGGAAGTCAAGGCATTGATTACCGCAATCGGGGCGGCGATAGGGGATCAGTTTACCCTAGAAAAGCTGCGCTACCATCGCATTATTTTGATGTGTGATGCAGATGTAGACGGGAGCCATATTCGGACGCTGCTGTTGACCTTTTTCTTCCGGTATATGCGTCCGTTGATTTCCCAGGGACATTTGTACATTGCCCAACCGCCACTGTATCGGTTGAAGCATGGCAAGACGCAGGTGTATGTCTATTCGGATGCGGAGAAGGAAGCGTATACTGCCAAACTTGGCGAGCATACCAAGTTGGATATTCAGCGGTACAAGGGTCTTGGCGAGATGAATCCCGACCAGTTGTGGGAAACGACCATTAATCCAAAGAATCGCATAATTCTTCAGGTAACGCTTGAGGATGCGAAGTTGGCGGATGAGACGTTTACGATGCTGATGGGGGATCACGTTGCGCCACGCAAGCGGTTTATCCAGACCCACGCCAGCGAGGTGCGGAATTTGGATATTTAGAGGGTAGTCCCTGTTCCTTACAAGAGTAGGTCAGGTTGGAGAGCCGTTGCATGCAACGGCTCTCGCCGTGCAACCCCCCCCTCCCCTTCCCCCCTGGGGGAGAAAGGGAACCAGGCAGGTGGCGGCTCCCCCTCGCCCTCTGGGAGCGGAGGCAGGGGGAGAGGGTCGCTGTGGCGGCTTTGCGATTACTTGCTTGTCACCGCTGTGGTAGGCGGTTGCGCTTCCCCTTCCCGCGCTCGCCGCTCCGCGTTCAAGGTGCGCTCAACCAACCGCAACCGTTCATACAGCACGCTTATGTGCTGCACAAGCTGTCCTAGCATCTGCTCCGGGGATACCTCCTCCCGGTTCCACTTTCGCATGAGCTCCTCTAGGGTATGCATACCCATACGGTCTACTCCTTTCTAACCTGTTCATTGCAAACGAAACCAAAAAATCGGTTATCATGCATGGGGTAGGGGGATTACCCCATACTTGTGTTTGTTCCTCCGCACGACCTCGCCAAAGTGTTTGTGCGGGGGTGTTATTACAGTAACACTTTTTATAGCATAACACAGATGATACCCATCGTCAAGGAATTGGTATGTTAGAGCGATTCGGTGAAAAACTGCGCGTATTGCGTGAACAACGTGGTTTGTCACAAAAACAACTGGCACAACAGATAGATGTTGCGAGAAGTCATATTGTCCTCCTTGAAAATGGCACAAGGAAAAACCCTGGCACAAAGATAGTTTTTGCCATAGCCGATTTTTTTTGCGTACCAGTAGATGTACTGGTGCGGGATGAGCTAGACTTGGATGAGGGGTGAGGGGCAAAAGGGTACCCCCTAGCCACC
>CAZLKK010000210.1:0-7199 GCA_964559995.1 uncultured Chloroflexaceae bacterium | reverse complement strand
GATTATCGGCGGCTATGACCTTTCGCGGGATGAGCCGCAACTTGGGCAACATCCGATGTTGCTCTGTGTAACAGAGATGAACAATCGGGCAGATATAGACGCGCTCATTGATGCCTTGCGTGAAATAGCTTAGCGTCTATGTTGCCGCATATGCTGAGGGCAATAGGGGGGGAAATGTATCTCCTGTATGCTCGCAGCAATCAGGAAGTTCACCGTCTGTTTCAATGAGGAAGCCTATGTCAGTTTACACCCGTGACCAAATACGAGAGCTTATTCAGCAGCCCGGCAAGCGAGCCAATTTTCAGGAAGCAGACCTGAGCGAGCTTGTCCTGTCAGACTTGAACCTCTCTGGAGTGAATTTTACCCATGCCAACTTGCGTGAAGCACGGTTAGTTTTGAGCAATCTCAGTTATGCCAATTTTTCGTATGCCAATTTGCAGCAGGCAAATTTGGGCAACGCTGATTTGAGCGATGCCAATTTGCAATATGCCATCCTCAGAGGGGCTAATCTACAAGGGGCAGACCTGAGCAATACGAACCTGACCAACACCGACCTGAGCAATGCCAACCTGCAAGGGGCAGACCTACGGGCTATCAGCGTTGATACGAGTGATACGCACGTTTTGGAGAGCAATCTTGCGGGGGCAGACCTGAGCCAAGCAGATTTGCGGGGGGTAGATATGAGCCGATGTAAGCTGCAAGGGGCAAACCTCACCGGCGCACGCTTTACCCCGCTCACCCGGTTTCCTGAAGGGTTTGACCCGCTGGCAGCGGGGGCTATCCCGGTGTAAGCGAATGTACTGCTATGGGCGAAACAGCAGAAAAACTTGCGACCTCCTGAAGTAAGAACGTTTGGTAGTTATTGTTGAATTAGAGAGAAAGTACGTATGCAAACATACGAACCCCCAATTTTTGACCTTTCATCACCTGGCAAATGTGGCGTAGCTCTGCCGGAGCTTGATGTTCCCGAAGTGCAGATTCCCAAACATTTGCTGCGCCGAGATGACTTGGCAGAGATGCCCGAATTGAGCGAGCCAGAGGTGATACGCCATTTTACGCGCATAAGCCAGCGCAACTTTTGTATAGATACCGGCATGTATCCGCTTGGCTCTTGCACGATGAAATATAATCCGAAGATAAACGAGGATGCAGCACGGTTGCCCGGTCTTGCTATGGCCCACCCGCTCCAGGACGAAGCGGTGGCGCAGGGAGCGTTGCGGTTGCTCTATGAGCTGCAACATGATCTCGCGGCTATTAGCGGGTTTGATGCTGTTTCCCTACAGCCGGCGGCAGGGGCGCAGGGTGAGCTAACCGGGGCGTTGGTCTTCTACGCCTACCACGCAGCCCGTGGCGATAGTGAGCGCAACGAGATACTCGTGCCGGATGCTGCCCACGGCACCAACCCGGCGACAGTCTCTATGGCAGGGTTCCGGGCTGTGGAGATTAAGAGTGATGCACGGGGCAATGTGGATATAGCCGACATGAAGAGCAAGCTGTCACCGCGCACTGCTGGCTTGATGCTGACCAATCCCAATACGCTAGGGTTGTTTGAGGAGCAGATACAAGAGGTCACGCAGTTGGTGCATGATGCCGGCGGTTTGGTCTACTGTGATGGGGCAAACCTCAATGCTATTTTGGGCATTGTCAAACCGCGTGATCTCGGCTTTGACTTTATGCACTTCAACCTGCACAAGACTTTTTCCACGCCACATGGCGGGGGCGGTCCCGGTAGCGGGGCGGTGGGGTGTACGGCGGAGCTTGCGCCTTTCCTGCCTGCGCCATTGGTAGCAAAGCAGGAAAATGAGGATGGGCAGCAGGTCTATACCTTTGTCACACCGGAGCAGAGCATTGGGCGGATGAAGACGTTTCATGGCAACTTTGGCATGCTCGTACGGGCTTGGACGTACATTCGGTTGCTTGGGGCACCGGGGCTACGTGAGGTGGCTGAGATTGCCGTTCTCAATGCCAACTATATTCGCAAGCAATTGGATACGGTCTATCCTGTGGCTGTAGACCGTATCTGCATGCACGAGGTGGTCTTCAAGGGGCAAATCGCCAATGCTGAGGGTATCCGCACCATGGATATTGCCAAGCGGTTGATTGACTATGGCTTCCACCCACCAACAGTCTATTTCCCCTTGATTGTCGCTGAAGCGTTGATGATTGAACCAACGGAGACGGAAACGAAGCAGAATATAGATGCGTTCATTGATGCGATGCGGGAGATAGCACGAGAGGCGGTGGAGCAGCCAGAACTGTTGCACAATGCCCCGGTGACGGCACCAGTGCGGCGTTTGGATGAGGTAGGGGCAGCCCGCCGCCCGGTGTTGTGCTATGGGAGTGGTTGTTTTTAGTTGACCATTTTTGGCATACCCTCTTCCCCTTGCCACCAGACATCCGCTTGTTGCCCCTCGCGGCTCGTATAGGGAGACCGGACGGCTCCCCCTTGCCCTCTGGGAGCGGGGGCGGGGGGGAGAGGGAAATAAAAAATTGGCAACAGAACCACTAGAAACATTTGCTCTTCGGCTTGTCAACGTTTTTCAAGCATGGCAAAGTGTTACCGGGGAATCTGCTGAGTCCTATTTTGTGAACCCCCAACGGCATGGGGGAGACGAGCATACCTTGCGGGTTTCGTTGGTAAAAGATCACGTACTCCAACAAGGCTTCGGATATAGCGCGTCTCAAATTGAGCTTGAGCTTGAAGCCACAGATCGCGCTGATGTCGTGCTGTTTAGCGGTGGTACACCACAGCGACCAGTAGCCATTGTGGAAACCAAAAAGTCTGGGTTTAGTGATCTGCTCCATACGTCAATTTCGGGAGAAACTCCCCCCCAACAATTAGCCCGGTATCTCCGTTTGCGTGGAATGTATCTAGGGGCTATTACGAATGGGGAAACGTGGCATTTTTTTGATGTTAGTGTAGGATTAGAACCTCGTGCATCACTGCATTTGCTCGACTTGGTAACAACGTTAGCTGGAGCAACAACGCCAGACCAAGTGAAACGCCAACTGACAACCCATGCTACTCTTCGTTATGCCCTAGTCGTTATCCAAGATATGTTTGAGGCGACAAAATGGGGACAGGTTGACCACTTTCTCGATGCATTACGGGATGAACACCAATTCCACGCAAAGCAACTGATTACCCAAACCGACCAGCTTGGTCTTATTGAGCAAATTCGCCATGAATTGCATGGGTTACGGAATACGATTCTGGCACAGTTTACCCTTCTTCGTGCCTATTATGCCACCTACCAACAACGCTTGGCGCAGGTGAGTCATAATGATGACCGGGACTATGAGACGGTTCTTGCAGCCACCCTTGCGAATATTCTGAAGGAACTCTCTGCCTACGACCCGGAGAATAGAGCTACCTTCTCCGCCCTTATTAACCAATTGTGCGAGCAATTTATGCAGGATGGTGACGAAGATGCCTTCTCTGTTACGTATGCTATAGAAGGACAACAACTCCTCAAAGCTACACAATGGACATTACCTCCTGAATTAGAGCCATCTGCTGAATCTTCTGCGGTACGGTTGCCATCGCTTGCTCCCTTGCTTACGCTATTGTCACAACATCGACGGTATGTGCAGGAGATTGACCACATCTATGCTTCATCCATACGGCTTGAACAGGCATACCAGATATGGCGACAACAGGTACGGGGAGTTTTTGCTGCCCCTGACGAGGAATTTTGTCTCCAAACCAGCTATATCCATTTTGTGCGGCTCTTTTTTGTACGGGTGTGCGAAGATTACGGTCTCATTCAGCGTCGAATCTCCAATGGTCCCTTGAGTACCTTGAGTACCTTTGATGTTTATCGCCAAGAATTACTTGAAGGGATTAGTGATGTCTACAATCGGTTGCTTGAGGAAAGTTTCGAACGTACTGCCAGTATCTATCACAATTTTTTCCACCGTGATAATCTGTATGATTGGTTTAAACTTGACGAACGCACCATACTCAGCCTGCTGGCAGTCCTAAATCGCTATGACTTTAGTGCAGTCACGCTTGATGTGCTTGGCACTATCTACAACGAGGGCTATATTGAAGAGCAGCGGCGTAGCGAACTTGGACAGTTTTATACTCCCCATCAAGTTGTAACCTACATGATAAACTCCCTGGGCATCCCCAATCCTGACCCAGATGGACCGATTACTGAGGAAGAACGCCAACTAGTGGAAACGTCAGTGATTGACCTTTCTTGTGGGAGCGGGTCGTTCCTTGTTGAGATTGCCGCTCGCAAATCGATAGTGTTGCAAAAGATGGTAGCTAACGGGGAGATCAGTAGCGAGGATGCTGTGGAATATATTGCAGGTCGTATTGCTGGCATAGACATCAACCCGTTTGCGTGCTACCTTGCCGAGATGAACCTCTTCATTCGGTGTATGCCCTTTCTGCCCAACGTTTTGCCAAATGGACAAAAGATCATCACGATGGTGCAACACCTGTTAATCTTCTGCGGTGATAGTATTGAGCCAACCCAACGCGAAATAGTAGACCATTGGTTTGCCCACCATACCATCAGTGATCTCTACAAAGCTCCCCCATTGGCACCTTCCAGACCGATGACAGGGGAAACCCAGTTGCTCCAAAAGCTCAAAAATGACAAAACGCTCCCCAATCGGTTTGGGCATGCGGGAAGCGGGTTTGATGTTGTGCTTGGCAACCCGCCCTATGTGCGGGCAGATGAAAGCGAGGAAAACAAGCAGTACCGACAGACCATTCGTGCATGGCAGTTCTACCCACTTCGCACAAAGTGGGATCTTTTTGTCCCGTTTGTCTATCGTAGCCTCCAGTTTCTTGCTCCAGATGGACACTTGGCATTGATTACCTCTAGTGCTATAGAAACGGAAGGGTACGCCCACGATTTGCGAGCACATCTCCTAACGTATGCCCTAAAACAGATAGACTTCTTTCCACGGGTTACGCTATTTGAGGGGGTGGGTATTCACAATACCATCTTTGTTCTTCGCAATCGTCAGCAAGCTAATGCTGCGGTGCGGCAGCGTATGCATCAGGATGAAACGGGTACAACGTTCACGGAGCAAACCAAACCGCAATCTGTAGGGGCAGAGGTCCTGTTCCGGCATGCCTATAAACCTCCACCACCCGGTATGGAAACCTGTACTATTCCATTGGCGGCGATTGCCTACACGGGTACAGGATTGGAAGCTCATAGCCATGAGAAATTTGACCCTATACAAGCGGGAAAGCGGGTCAAGCTCTTTGACCTCAAACAGAGTTTTCCGGTTAGTCTAGCGGCTATCCCCCCCAATGAGCAGCAGTATTTTACAGACCGTGGGGTTATTGGTGATGATGTTGGGTATTATTATCTTCGACAAACCCGGTACGTTGCCTATGATTATATGAAAGAGAAAATGCGTGGCAGAAGACTAGCCGAACTCTTTCGCACTCCACAAAAACTCCTGATAGGGAAAACATCTGGGGGATATTATGATACGGATGAACTCTTTGCTAACCATACTGTTCAAGTTGTTGTTCCCTGGCATGTCTTACAAGCGGTGGCAGGAATACAGCGGGCAAAACGTCTAGCGCAGATGATGAGTGGTATTGAGGCGATAGAAGCCGTCTCTGCGTCTTTTGATCTTCGGTATCTTCTCGCTATTATCAATAGCCACTATATGCGGGAGTATATCACAACGACAAAAATACGTAGTACCAGAGGGGAAATCTATCCCGATGATTGGAAGAACATGCCGGTTAAGGTGGTTTCGCAATCAACCCAAGCCACAATTGCCAAGATGGTTGAAACGATCCAGGCAATGTACCGCACCCTAGCCGCAATGCAGACAACCCAAGATGTTTACCAGTTGTGGCAGCAGCAGGGGCGTATCTCTGGCTATCTAAAAGATTATCTGGTAGCAGGACGCATCAGCACGTTTGGACCATTGGACAAAACGAAGAAACAAGCCTATGCTGTCACCGGTGATCAGGTATTGCTCTATGCCAACACCGGTATCTTGGTCACAGACCCAACCTATCGTCCATTGTTAGCCTATTTCTGCTGGTATTGCTATGCGGTTGCTCCCCATCTACGGGGATACTCTTGGGATTATTTGCGCCAGCATATCCTTATCCCTAGCACATTGGAACAGGTGAAGGCTTTGTTGATAGAAGTGGAAATGATACAGCAGAAACGTCTTGACCAAGAAGCTGCCATTACTGCAAAACGAGCGGAAATTGAGCAGGCGGTACGTGAGGCATATGCATCGGGTGGGGATGCAAGGCTTTGGGCAAAAATAGAGCAGTTGTAGCGAGTTGTAGCGAAAGGACCTCATTAAGCTGTGAAAGAACGGCTCCAAAAAACCCTCGCCCATGCCGGGGTAGCCTCTCGGCGTGCCAGCGAGACCCTCATTACCGATGGACGGGTGAGGGTGAATGGGCGCGTTGTGCGTGAACTTGGTGTCCGCGTAGACCCAGATACAGATCGCATAGAGGTAGATGGTATACCAATACGCTCCCCGAATCAACGGACCTATGTTATGCTGAATAAGCCTAAAGGTGTGGTCTCTACTGCCAGCGACCCGGAAGGTCGCCCTACGGTAGTAGACCTGGTATCTGTTTCGGTGCGAGTGTATCCGATTGGGCGGCTTGATACAGACAGCGAAGGGTTGATCCTGCTGACTGACGATGGCGAACTGACTAATCACCTCACCCATCCCCGTTTCCAGGTAGAGAAAGAATACCATGCGTTGCTCTCGCCTATTCTGGATAGCAAAGCTATTCGGGCGTGGCGTGAGGGGGTCATGTTGGATGGGGTACAAACGGCACCTGCTCTCGTGACGGTGCTCAAACGGCTAGACGATGCGGCGTGGGTGCGGGTTGTGCTGCGGGAGGGGCGCAAGCGACAAATCCGCGAGGTGGCAACGCTGCTTGGGTATACGACTCGCCGGTTGTTGCGTGTTCGTGAGGGCAATCTGTTGCTTGGCGATTTGCCTTTGGGGGAGTGGCGCAATTTGTCGTCAGAAGAGGTTGCCTCTCTCCGCGCACACGTTCAGAAAAAGCAGCAATCACGGTGAGGGCAGGGCGGTGTCAAAGGGGAGCCAAATGTCTCACCGGGCAACCCCCATCCCCTCGCCCCTGTGGGTGTATGCGGGTGTAGGGGCGCATGGCGGTGCGCCCAATGTGGCGGCTCCCCTGTGCAGGTGGAAGCAGGAATTTTGATGGTGATCAC
>CAZLKK010000209.1:2334-7202 GCA_964559995.1 uncultured Chloroflexaceae bacterium | reverse complement strand
TTCTGCGGTTCTGCGGTTCTGTCGGGAATCTCTTGCCCGGTATCTAGGTCTATCTATGGGCATCTATGGTTCCATTCTGCCCGGAATGTTTCGGTATATCGTCTGCCCTGGAATGGGAACGGGGGCAGGGGGAGCAGGTCATTGCCCCCATCTATGAACGACATACCCCACAAAACGCCATTCCCATCAGCAATGCCAACAAGTCCTCAAACCACATCCCCTTGTTACCTACCTGAATGGGTAGGGGACATCCTATCCAAACCAACCGAAAAGCCTAGCCATTTGGAGCTTTTTTTCACAAACAAACTATGGTATAGTATGTAGCAGTAATAAACCAGAAAAATTCAGGCTGGAGGAGTGAGTAACTATGATCGTAAACACGTCCGAATTGTTTAAAGTAGCCTATGGCAAATTTGCCATCGGAGCCTATAATATTAACAATATGGAGCAGGCTCTTGGGCTATTTCAAGGGAACATGGATGCTAAGGCACCATTTATTGTCCAGATTTCCAAAGGCGCACGCAAGTATGCTAACGTTGCTATGATTGAAGCCATCATCCGCACGGCTGAACAAATCTACCCCGACAGCATTTTTACCGTTCACCTCGACCACGGTGATGAGCAAACCTGCTATGAATGCATTGACTCTGGGTTTTACTCCTCGGTCATGATAGATGCTTCCCATGAACCATTTGAAGAGAATATCGCCATCACCAAGCGGGTCGTTGAACGTGCCCACGCCAAAGGGCTAACGGTTGAGGCAGAGCTTGGGATGCTTGGCGGTGTGGAAGAAGACATCAAAGTAGACGAGAAGCATGCCATGCTTACCGACCCGAACGAAGCCTGCGAATTTGTCGAGCGCACCGGCTGCGATAGCCTCGCCGTTGCCATCGGCACCAGCCACGGGGCATACAAGTTCAAGACTCAGCAGTCACTGCACTTTGACCGCATCGAAGAAATCCAGCGATTGCTACCCAACTTCCCCCTCGTGATGCACGGCTCTAGCTCTGTGCCACAGGAAGAAGTACGGCGCATCAATGCCGCCGGTGGTGAACTCAAAGATGCTCGTGGCGTAAATGAAGATGAATTTGAGCGAGCATCAAAACTTGGCGTAACCAAAGTCAATATTGATACCGATGGGCGTTTGGTCTGGACCCGGGTTCACCGTGAGCACTTCCGTGATCATCCCGAAAACTTCGATTTTCGCAAGCCTGGCACTATCTTCGTTGAAGAATACGCCAAATTCATTGCTCACAAAGCAGAAAAACTTGGGTCAAATAACACCCTCGCTGAAGTCCGCGCCGCGCTTGGGAAATAAACCAAGCTGGCAAGATGTGACATACGCTCCTCCTATGCGAGAGGTGTCGGGGACACGGTAGCATTGATAATCGTGGCACCTTTCGCATTGGAACTGTGAGGAACTCAACAAACAAGGTAAGTACTGGAGATTATCAGAGGTATGGCAGAACAACCAGATCGTAACCTAGCATTGGAACTTGCTAGAGTAACCGAAGCCGCCGCCCTTGCTGCGGGTCGTTGGATGGGGCGAGGCAACAAGGAAGCGGGCGACCATGCAGCAGTGGAAGCTATGCGGCTCATTCTCAGCACCGTAGATATGGATGGCGTTGTGGTTATTGGTGAAGGCGAAAAAGATGATGCCCCCATGCTCTACAATGGTGAGAAAATTGGGAACGGACTCCCGCCTGCCGTAGACGTAGCCGTAGACCCCCTAGAAGGCACACGGCTGTTGGCAATGGGACGACCAAATGCTATATCCGTTGTTGCGCTGGCAGAACGGGGCGCACTCTGGAGTCCCGGTCCCGGTTTCTACATGGATAAAATTGTCGTGGGTCCAGCTGCTCGTGGGGCTATAGACATCACTGCCCCCCCAAACACCAACTTAGCCAACATCGCTAAAGCCCTCAACAAAGAAATCAAAGACCTGACTCTCGTTACCCTAGACCGTCCACGTAATGCCCATATCATAGATGCCGCCCGTGAGCTAGGAGTACGTATTCGCCTCATCACTGATGGCGATGTCTCTGGCGCACTCATGGCAGCAATGCCAGATACCACCGTAGATGTCCTGATGGGTATTGGTGGTACACCCGAAGGGGTCATCACCGCCTGCGCCCTCAAATGTACGGGTGGTGAAATACAGGCTCGTCTAGCCCCACAGAGCGATGAAGAACGCCAACAACTTCTCGCTACTGGACTAGAAATAGGCCGCGTTTTGACGACCAATGACCTCGCAGCAGGCGAAAACATCTTCTTTGCCGCAACTGGCGTGACAGATGGCGAACTCTTGCATGGGGTCAACTACATGCCACGGGGAGCAACCACGTCCTCGTTGGTCATGCGTGCCAAATCTGGCACAATCCGCCGTATCGAAGCAACCCACCAGTGGGACAAACTCATGTCCTTTAGCCAGATAGACTATTAACTGTTCGTGTGATTATTCTAAGGAGGAATCTAAACCAATGACAGAAACAGTAAACCGCGTAACAGGCGGGGTATCTGAGTATACCAAGATGGGGTACTATGATGCTGATTATGTACCCGCCGATACCGACATTATCGCTGTGTTTCGAGTTGTCCCCCAACCGGGGGTAGAACCCAACGAAGCTGGCGCAGCCGTGGCAGGCGAGTCATCCACTGCTACATGGACTGTCGTCTGGACGGACCTATTGACGGATTATGAGACCTATCAGGCAAAGTGCTTCAATGTAGTCCAAGTTCCTGGTACCGACCAGTACCTCGCCTACATTGCCTACAAACTGGACCTCTTCGAAGAAGGCTCCATCGCCAATATGACCTCTTCTATCATCGGGAATGTCTTTGGCTTCAAAGCGGTGAAGTCGTTGCGTCTTGAGGACTTGCGTATTCCTCTCCACTACACCATGACCTTTGATGGTCCCCCCCACGGCATCGTGATGGAGCGCGAGTATCTCAACAAGTATGGTCGCCCGCTGCTTGGGGCTACCGTCAAGCCCAAGCTCGGTCTCTCCGCCCGCAACTACGGACGGGTGGTCTACGAAGCCCTGCGTGGTGGACTGGACTTCACCAAAGATGATGAGAACATCAATAGCCAGCCCTTCATGCGCTGGCGAGACCGCTGGCTCTTCTGTATGGAAGCAGTCAACCGGGCGCAGGAAGAAACCGGCGAAATCAAGGGGCACTACCTGAACGTCACCGCTGCCACGATGGAAGATATGTATGAGCGAGCCGAGTTTGCCAAGCAACTGGGCAGTAATATCATCATGATGGACTTGACCATTGGCTGGACTGCGATGCAGTCTATGTCCAAGTGGGCACGCAAGAACGGGCTGCTGTTGCACCTGCACCGTGCTGGTCACTCCACCTACACCCGCCAGAAGACCCACGGTGTGAGCTTCCGCGTTATCGCAAAGTGGGCGCGTATGCTAGGCGTAGACCACATCCACGCAGGTACCGTGGTGGGCAAGCTCGAAGGCGACCCCATGACGACCAAAGGCTACTACCACACCCTGCGCTGCATGAAGAGCGAAGCCCGCCCAGAGTGGGGGCTGTTCTTTGAGCAGGATTGGGGCGCAATGCCAGGCGTGATGCCAGTCGCTTCTGGCGGTATCCACGCTGGTCAGATGCACCAACTGCTAGATATGTTTGGCGACGATGTGGTGTTGCAGTTCGGTGGTGGGACTATTGGACACCCCGATGGCATCGCCGCAGGTGCCACGGCAAACCGCGTTGCTCTCGAAGCCATGATCCAAGCACGCAACGCCGGGCGCGATATTATGAGCGAAGGTCCAGACATCCTCAAGAAAGCTGCTCAGCGTTCTGCACCGCTGGCAAAAGCCCTGGATATCTGGAAAGATATTACGTTCAACTACGAGTCAACCGATACACCGGATGTTATCCCAACACCATCTTCATAAGAAAGGGGTTTTTGATTATGCGAGTTACCCAGGGAGCATTTTCCTTCCTACCGGATTTTACCGATGAGGAGATCAAAGAGCAGGTTCAGTATTGCCTTGACAATGGCTTTCCTGTCTCTATCGAATATACCGACGATCCCCACCCACGCAATTTCTACTGGCACATGTGGGGGCTGCCTCTCTTTGAAATGAAGGACGCAGCAGCGATTATGGAGACGCTCAACGAATGTCGCCAAGCCAATCCAGATGTTTACGTCCGAGTCAATGGCTATGATGCCAACTACGGACGACAGACTACCGCGATTAGCTTCATTGTGCAGCGTCCCAAAGACGAGCCTGGCTTTATGCTGGAGCGTCAAGAAGGTGCCGACAGGCAGATCCGGTATACGACCCGGGCGTATGCCACCGATAATGCCCCAGGCAAACGCTACGGTGCGTAATATCGGCTAAGGGGGTAAAATCCCTAGAACCAACCCAACGGGGCGCACCCCTTTTACGGAAATGGTGCGCCCCGCTCAAAAAACACTGCGATAATCCGGTACAATCAACAAGAACCTCACAGCCAAGATAACCCTAACAGGAAGGAGGGAGAGGATGGCGGAAGAACTTTTGGGGACACTCGACCAGGCAGACCTTACCAATGGCGACCAGATAGATATAGATGCGGCGTATCGGGAGTCAAATATTCAGCAGATACTCGATAATCTGGAGCAAGAACTTATTGGACTCAAGCCTGTGAAGGAGCGCATCCGTGAGGTAGCCGCTCAATTGCTCATTGCCCGCCTACGGGAAAAGCTCGACCTCTCCGCCGAAGCCCCTACCTTGCATATGAGCTTCACCGGGCGACCCGGTACTGGCAAAACCACCGTGGCTATGCGAATGTCCAAGATATTGCACCATCTTGGGTATGTACGGCGTGGGCATTTGGTGGTGGCTACTCGTGATGACCTCGTT
>CAZLKK010000209.1:0-2324 GCA_964559995.1 uncultured Chloroflexaceae bacterium | reverse complement strand
ATGGGCGGGGTGCTTTTTATTGACGAAGCCTACTACCTCTACCGTCCAGAGAATGAGCGTGACTATGGGCAAGAAGCGATTGAAATTCTGCTGCAAGCCATGGAAAACCAGCGTGATGACCTAGTAGTTATCCTCGCTGGCTACAAAGACCGTATGGACCAGTTCTTTCAATCTAACCCAGGCTTTCACTCGCGTATTTCCAACCATATAGACTTTCCAGACTATAGCAAAGAAGAATTGTTGCAAATCGCCGAGCTCATGGTCAAGCAGCAGATGTATACGTTTGATGAAGAATCCCTTCGAGCGTTTTCTGAATATCTCGACCTCCGCATTACGATGCCCCACTTCTCTAATGCTCGCAGTGTTCGCAATGCCCTAGACCGAGCGAAAATGCGGCAGGCAAATCGGCTCGTTCGCTTGGGCGGACGAATACCAAAGGAGGAACTCTCTCGTATAGCCGCTGAAGACATCCGGGCTAGTCGAGTCTTTCAAGGCAAGCTCGATACCGATGGAGCCAAGAGTGACCAGGGTGAAGAATAACAAGCAGGGTTTGCTATGATGGATGATATGACCCACCAAAAACCAATAATCCTGGGGGTGGTTGGTGATAGTGCCGCTGGTAAGACAACGATTACCGCTGGCATCGCCAATATTCTTGGGAGCGAACGTGTGACAGTCATCTGCACCGATGACTACCATCGCTACAACCGTCAGCAGCGTAAGGAGATGAGCATTACGGCACTCCATCCAGAGTGCAACTACCTCGACATCCTCGAACAGCATATGCGCTGTCTTGCTGACGGTGAGCCTATTTTGAAGCCTGTCTATAACCATAGTACCGGCGATTTTGATAAACCAGAGTATATTACTCCCAACCATTTTGTCATCATTGAAGGGTTGTTGGGGTTTGCTACGCCTGCCCTACGAGAGCTGTTTCATGTAAAGGTCTTTCTTGATCCACCAGAACAACTCCGGCGACAATGGAAAATTAAGCGGGACACGACTCGCCGTGGGTACACCATTGAGCAAGTGCTCATGGACCTCAACAAGCGCGAGCATGACTCTGCCGAGTTTATCCGTCCACAGCGCAAATGGGCAGACATTGTAGTCCAGTTTTATGCCCCAAAGGACTCATCGGACAGCGAGCATCTCAATGTGCAGTTGACCCTGCGCTCCACGCTGGCGCACCCTGACCTCAATGATGTTATCGCAGGCGGCAATGGGGACGGTTCAGATAACCAACCAGCCCTTCGCTTGCGGGTGGGGCGTGATGAAGGTCGCTTAACAGAATTTCTCGACATTGAAGGCAACGTCTCAATAGCGCAGGCAATAGCGATAGAAAATGCGATTTGGGCGCATCTCCCTGATCTGACAAATCTGCGCCCAGAGCAGATAGGAACGTTTGTTGAAGGACAGGAGCAACGGCAGAGTCATCCACTCGGACTCACCCAATTATTAATTGCCTATCATCTCCTGCTAAGCCATTTGGAACGGGAACACTTGAAAAAATAAGGGGAAAACCACATCATGTTGAAGAAGGGAAAGAGACCTATTATTTTGGGGATTGTTGGTGATAGTGCGGCTGGCAAAACAACCCTGTCTAGCGGGTTGGTCAAGCTCATTGGTCCTGAACGTGTGACCCACGTTTGTACGGATGATTACCACAAGTATGATCGCAAAGAGCGATCAGAGCGCAAGATTACCGCTCTCCATCCTGATTGCAATTATCTTGATATTATGGAACTCCACCTTGAGCGGTTGCACTATGGGCAGCCTATTCTCAAGCCGGTGTATGACCACTCCAACGGGACGCTGGCACGTCCAGAGTACATTATTCCCAAAGAGTTTGTTATCGTTGAAGGGTTGCTTGGCTACTATACGCCAGCTATGCGGAGTTTTTACGACATCAAGGTCTACCTAGCTCCAGAAGAAGACCTACGGAAGCAGTGGAAGGTTAAGCGGGATACGACCAAACGGGGCTATACGCCAGAACAGGTGCTCGCAGACATTGACAAGCGCGAGCCAGATTCAGCAGCATTTATCCGTCCGCAGCGCGAAAACTCCGATATTATCATCAACTTTCACCCGCCGGAAGGGGTGGCTCCTGAAGATGCCGGGGCGAATTTGGATGTCCGCTTGACGCTCCGCCCAACTGTCCCCCACCCAGACCTGAGCTACCTCTGGAATCTACCAGAGAGCCAGCAGTCGGGTATTCGGGCTTTTCTGGATCGTGATAGCGGCAAGCCGGTTGATGTCTTGGATATAAGTGGCAATGTTACGCCAGAAGCTGCCGTTCGGTTGGAGCAGGTTATCTGGGACCACAT
>CAZLKK010000208.1:2627-7319 GCA_964559995.1 uncultured Chloroflexaceae bacterium | reverse complement strand
CATAGCCAGTCTGCTCAACGTCAAGGCATGGCAAAGCGGCGAGGGGATGCTGAGTATGCTCAGTATTTTGGCTATTGCCCCAACGCTGGTTTTTTTGCCGATGCCATTTCATCCAGCGGCTTCGTCCATTACGCCTGCGGTGTGGTTGCTGGCATGGGGCAGCGTTGAGCTTGCCTACCTGCTGGCGGTGCTACCTGGGTTGCTGGCAGGCGAGCCACATGTGGTACGGGCAGCTATCCGTGAGGTACAGATAGGCGTAGCAGGGCGAGCCTTGCTCTGGTTGGCAGTAAGCACAGGGCTACTACTCTCTAACGATTGGAGCCTCGTTGGGGCACAAGGTCATTCACCGCTGCTCGTGCATGTGTTGGCTTTGGCTGCCGCCGCTTTTGCCTTCCCCATTGCAGCGGGGTGGGGACCCTTTGGCGGCGAGACAGGCATTACCCACGGCGGATTGCAGCAGGGACTAGACCGCCCAACATCCCAACTCATGATGACGGCAAGAATGGTCCGCACGGCGGTATTGTTGGCGTTGGTGTTGGTGGCAGTGTTCCCTTTTTCGCTGGTGATACAGATAGGCGAAGCGGTGGGATTAGCCCTATTGCTTGGAGTATTTGTGTTGGCTGCCTTTGCTATGCGGCATTTTCGTGGTACTTTCCCACGGTTATCGTTGCCATTGATATTGCGGACGTGTTGGTGGCGGGCACTGCCCACGAGTATTGCTACGATTATCTATTTGATTATTGTGACACGAGGGTGAGGCAAAGTTGTATAATGTAGCATCCGCTAAATATTACCCAGTACGCAAGGCTTTTTGCTATTCTTTAGTGGGTTATCACATCCTGAAACCCCATTGTACATTGGGTCATTGCTAGTATGATATTCCGAAACCTCCCAATGCTCACTCTGTTTGTCCTATTGCCAATTGTCGTGATCATCTGGCAATGGCGCAGGTTGCGCTTTTCTGGTATTGTCGTGCTGCGGTTCATCATCATTGCGCTGCTTGTGCTGGCAATGGCTGATCCGAGCATCGGTGCCGACCCGCCAAAAGCAGACCCGCTTGTACTGCTGGTAGACCAGTCCGACAGCCTCACCCCCGCTGGCAAACAAGCCCTGCGGGAGCGAGCACAACAACTGGTTGATCTGCATATGGCATCTGTCCAAGAGCAACAGGAAGATACCCCCATACAGCCCATCATTACCTACTGGTTTGGTGATAGCATCGCCACACCGGGGCAGGCGACCCCCCCCGACTCCCCCCCCCCCATGCTGCTAGAAACGCTGGAGCCTAGCGGCAGCAATATAGCCGATGCGCTCCGCACTGCCCGCGAACTGCTGACCCCCACGAGCGGCGACATCGTGTTGCTCTCTGATGGGATAGAGACCAGCGGCAATGCCCTACAGGAAACCGCTCGTCTAGCAGAGACGGGGATTACCGTAGACACATGGCACCTGCCAATAGAATCAGACTGGACCCCCGAAGTCCGCATTACCCGCGTTGAGGTTGCCCCATCGCTGCGACAAGGCGACCCTTACGCGGTGCAGATTACCGTAGACCGCACCGACCCCGACAATGCCCAACTCACCCCTGCCACGTTAGAACTCTGGATAAGCACCCCCGATGATGAGGGGCGCGAGCGGTTGTTGGGCAGGGACCAGGTAGAGCTAACCACCGGGGCAAACCATTTCAGCTTTGATGATGAGGCAACAACCAGCGGATTGATCAAACTCCGCGCCAGCATCAAGAATGTGCCAGATACCTTTGAGCAAAACAACGATGCTGTCGCTACAACAACCGTCAAGCCACCACCACGCATCCTCATTGTTGAGGGGGAAGCCGGTAATGGCGGCGACCTCAGTTCGGCTATTTGGCAGACAATAGAGAGCGATACTATCTCCCCCCAACAATTGCCCAACCGCCTCTCGCAACTCCAACGGTTTGATGGCATGGTGCTGCTCGATGTCTCTGCCTACAACCTCACGCTTGACCAGATGACGACTATCCGCGAGTTTGTGCGTAGCGAGGGGCGCGGTTTGGTGGTGGCGGGGGGGCGCAATGCCTATAGCCTGGGCGCGTATGAAGACACCCCGCTAGAAGAGGTGCTGCCGATTGACCTAGAGCCGCCCCCACGCAATGATCGTACCAACGTAGCAATGCTGCTTATCATAGACCGCTCGGCGAGTATGTCTATCCCCATAGAAGTTTCCAAACTGGATATGGCAAAAGAAGCTGCCATTTTGTCAACTGAAATGCTGCAAAGTGAAGATAGCATTGGGATACTGGTATTTGATACCAACCAAGAATGGGTTGTCCCGTTTCAACAGGTAGGGGATGGACTAACGCTCAAGCAGATACAGGATGCCATTGTAATGCTTGGCATTGGTGGCGGCACAAACATCTATGAAGCCCTAGAAGCGGGGATTGTCGCCCTCCTCCAGCAGGAAGCCAGTGTGCGTCATGCTGTCGTCCTGACGGACGGGCGGTCTTTCAGCAACGACATGGATGCCTACGAGAATATCGTGTCCACCGCCCGCAATAACGACATCACCCTATCAACCATTGCCATTGGCATAGACTCCGACCTTGACCTCCTCGAACAATTGGCAGAATGGGGTGATGGTCGCTACTACTATGCCGACAAGCCAGAGGACATCCCACGCCTAACTATCCAAGAGAGCGAAATAGCCCGCGCCGACCCGGTGGTTGAGGGGAATTTCCACGCGCTGCTGAACAAGCCCCATGCTGTCGTGCGTGACACCAGCATTGCCGACCTGCCGCCATTCACCGGCTATATCGCCACTACATCTCGCCCCGATGACCAAGCAGAGGTTGTGCTCGAAGCCCCAAGCGGCGAGACGGAAGGCACCAATACCAATGACCCCATCTTGGCAACGTGGAACTATGGGCTAGGGCGCGTGGTCGCATGGACTCCCTCGATAGCGCAGCCCTGGGCGACAGACTGGACAACGTGGCAAAACTTTGCCCCCTTCTGGACGCAGGTTATCCGCTATACGCTACCAGAGCCAGATAGCGGACCGTTGCAGGTGCATATGGAGCCGCTTCCCAATGGGGTGCAAATGACGGTAGATGGTTATGAAGCAGGCGGGAGTCCCCTCTTGGCAGATGCGGTAGCACGGGTGACGCTGCCGGGCGGCAGCCGCCGCGAATTTGCGCTGCATCAGACAGCACCGGGGCATTATGCCCAAGAGTTGGTCTTGTCAGCAGCCGGGGCATATGGGGTTGAGGTACTGCTGCAACGTGACGGGGAGCAGTATTACGTTGAGACGGGCTATGCCCACCCGCCATCCCGCGAGTACACGCCATTGTTGCCCTATGCCCCCCCAGGTCAGCAGACCAGTAGCTACCCCCAGGGGGCAGCATTGTTGCAAACGATAGCCGAGCAGACCGGCGGCAAGGTGTTGGATGAGCAGACGCTTGCCGAGCAGCAGGAAACCGTCGAGCACATCCAACAGGAGCAATCGCCGGTTGGGGCAACCCTCACCATGCTGCGACACAACCTTTGGCTGCTGCTGCTATCGCTGGCATTGGTGCTGTGGATTATTGAAATAGCCTTTCGCAGAAGGGGGACAGTGTGACACCACAACCACACGTACAACCACACGTACAGCTTTCAACCCGCATAGAGCCTATCATTGCCAGGGCTATACAGCGGCGTATTTTTCCAGGGGCAGTCGTGCTGATAGCGCAGGGGGACAGGATTATCCATTATGCTGGCTATGGTACCACGATGTATGATGACCCCGACACGCAGCCTGTCACCACGACGACCATCTACGATTTGGCATCCTTGACCAAGATGTTTACCGCAACGGCGGTGTTGCGGTTGTTTGATATGGGCAAGATACACCTCAATAACCCCGCTGCATCCTACCTGCCCCAATTCTGCTGCCCAACTGTCACCATACGCCACCTGCTGACGCACACCTCTGGGTTGATACTGCGCCTCTCGCTACTGCGCCATCTCTCCCCACAGGAGATACGCGATGCTATCTACCAACTAAAGCCTGCCTACTCACCCGGTACCCGCATTGCCTACGTCAATATCAACAGCCTGCTGCTCGGTGAGGTGGTCGCGCATGTGATGGGCAAGCCGCTAGACGAAGCGTTGCGCGAGCTTATCTTTGCGCCGCTTGGTATGCACGACACTGGCTACAACCCGCCGCCATCATTGCATGCGACTATTCCGCCAACAGAGCAGGATGCGTCATGGCGTATGCGGCTCATCCAGGGGGTGGTGCATGATGAGAGTGCCTATGCGCTTGGGGGGGTAGCGGGGCATGCGGGGGTGTTTAGCACCGCGTATGATGTGGGGCAGTTCTTGCAATTCTGGCTCAATGAGGGGGTCATATCATCCCCCGACACCGGTATGCCCCAACAGCTTCTGCGCCAGTCAACTGTCGCTATGGCAACCCAGGTGCAGACAGAAGGACTCGCCCTGCCCACTGAGGGGTTGGCGTTTCACTGTGGCATGGGTTGGATGAAGAACCATCCCATCATTATGGCGGATGCCCCACCTGATACCTATGGGCATACGGGGTTCACGGGGCCCACAATGGTCGCTGTCCCCTCGCACAAGCTGCGGTTGGTTATCCTAAGCAATCGCACCTACCCCTACCGCACCCCCGCTGCCCATCACGAGACAACGGCAGCCTTGCTCCAGGCGGCACTAGGGT
>CAZLKK010000208.1:0-2525 GCA_964559995.1 uncultured Chloroflexaceae bacterium | reverse complement strand
CACCGCCGTTCGCCCCTACGGTTCCCCTTCTCCCGCGTAGTGGGGGAAGGGGTTTGGGGGGAGAGGGAAATAACAGACCAGACAGCAGGGCTACGAAGCTGTCGTTATGGATTCGGGTTCGAGCTTGCCAAGCAGTTGCTGGAAGAGTTCGCGCTGCTCATCAGAGAGCTTTTCTGGCACAACAACCCGCACCACGACAATCTGGTCGCCGCGTCCACGCCGCTGGATGTAGGGAATACCCTTATCGCGGAGCCGTAGCTGTTTGCCCGTCTGCGTACCGGGCGGGATGGTCAGCGTTTCTTCGCCCTGGAGCGTGGGGATTGTCACCTCTGTGCCTAGTGCTGCCTGTGCTACATTGATCTTCAGTTCGAGCAGGACATCATTCCCATTACGCACAAAGAAATGATGGGGCATCACGTCTAGCGTCACATAGAGATGTCCATAGTTGCCCCCTTCACGCGCAGCGTTGCCCTCACCCGTAAGCCGTATCTGCGAGCTACTATCTACCCCGGCGGGTATCTTTACGTTAATCTGGCGTTGTACCTCTTCCTGCCCACTGCCACTGCATGTACGGCAAGGGTCACGGTTGATAGTCCCTCGCCCCCCACAGTTGTTGCAAGTCGTGACAGTCACCATATTGAGGAACGATGCACGCTGGCGTAGTTCACCTGCGCCGTTGCAGACCGAGCAGGTCACAGGCTTGGAACCGGGTTTGGCACCGCTCCCTTGACAGGTAGAGCACTGCTCCAACCGAGAGTAGGTAATCTCCTTCTCGCAGCCATTGACAGACTCTTCAAAGGTCAAGGTCAAATGGACCCGCAAGTCTGCGCCTCGTTGGGGACCATCGCTATATCCCCCACCGCGCCCAAAGAAGGTTTCAAAGATGGAGCTAAATGCACTTTCGCTAAAGCCGCCGAATGGGTCAAATCCGCCCCCACCGCCGCCGGGCATGGCGTGACCAAACTGGTCATACATCGCCCGTTTCTGCTTGTCTGAGAGGACTTCGTAGGCTTCGTTGACCTCCTTAAACTTGTCTGCTGCGTCTGGCTCTTTATTGACATCCGGGTGGTACTGGCGTGCCAGCCGGCGAAAGGCTTTCTTTATCTCTTCTGATGATGCGGACTGCTGGACTCCCAAGACTTCGTAGTAATCGCGTTTCTCGGTGGATGACATATAGCTTTCGCTCCCTTTGCTGATCTGACCTTGCGCTGCGTCAAGTATAGAGGGTGCGTATTAGAGGGGTATTGGTAGAGTGTTAGCGTTGTGTTAATCTTGGAGACGGGAGGGGTGCAGAGAGTCCCCCTGTGAACATGATACAATAGGAAGTAGGAAGATTACTAAAACGTAGGGGGAATAGAGCTATGGCAAAATCTAGCGGTTCAGGAAAAGGCAAATCCGTTGCCCAATTCGGCTCACTGACGATTGTCGCATTGATCGTCTTGGCATTGCTTGGCATTATGGCATTGTCCTGGCGCAATGTGCGCCCAGGTTATGTGGGCATTGTCTTTGACCGGGCAACCCACCACGTCACGACGGGGGCTTTGAAGCCTGGGTGGGCATTCATCAATCCTGTAACCCAGTCTATACAAGAATACCCTGTGACTATCCAGACCTACTCTATGGTCCAGCGCAGTGGTGAGGGGTCGGCGGTTGGGGATGATAGTATCAAAGTGCAGAGCAATGAGGGGCAACAACTCAACTTGGATGTCGTCATTCAATATGAGGTAATAGATGAAGAAGCAGCATTGTTGTATCAGGATTGGGGCGGTCAAGATATTTCGCATGTGGAGAATATGGTCGTGCGTCAATATACGCGCTCGCAAGTACCCGTCATTGCAGCAAAATATGGCTGGGAGGAGATTACCGCTGCCAAACGGGGAGTTATAGCCACGGAGATTAGAGAAGTCCTGGAAACAGAGTTCAACCTGCGCCACTTGGACCTTGTCTCGTTTGGTATTCGTGAGGTTCATTTACCAGATTCATTGCAACTCGCCCTAGACAACAAGATTGATGCCCAACAACGCGCAGAACGGCAGGAGTATGAACTGCAACAAGCCCGTATTCGGGCAGAGCAGGACAAAGTAGAGGCAGAAGGGCAGGCATCGGCAGTCAAGGCGCGTGCCGAAGGTGACGCAGATTCTATCCGTATCCGTGCCGAGGCACAGTCTGAAGCCAACGAAATACTGGCAAAAACGTTGACCCCCAACTTAATCTCCTACTATCAAGTGCAACAGTGGGATGGGCGATTGCCGTTGTTTGGGAGCGGCGGCAGCAGTAATAGTGGGATGTCACCATTCTTTGATATGACCAAACTTGTAGAATCCAGTGGGGTGTTGACAGAAACGCTACGCTAAGGAAAAGATGGGTTCTTACAAAGGTAGTTGATTCCGGGCAGGAATAAACCATAGATGCACATAGATAGACATAGATACCGGTCAGAGATGACGAACAAGATTCCCGACAGAAACGCAGAGATACGGAAAGTAAAGGACTATGTAGGTCATCTTGCCCGGAAATCCTGTCCG
>CAZLKK010000207.1:0-7322 GCA_964559995.1 uncultured Chloroflexaceae bacterium | reverse complement strand
ACATTGGGCGCACCGCCGTGCGCCCCTACACCCGCATACAACCACAGGGGCGAGGGGATGGGGGCTGCCCGGCGAAACATTGCTTGCAACGGCTCTCCACGTTTTGCGCTTTGCGCTTTGCGCTTCAAAGACCCGCTCCCCCTGCCCCCGCTCCCATCCCAGAGCGAGGGGGAGCCGAACATTGGGCGCACCGCCGTGCGCCCCTACAGATCGTTTTTTCCCCCAGGGGGAAGGGGATAGGGGGCAAGACACCCGCTCCCCGCGGTGGGACGCAGGGCAGGAGATGGGAGTTGCCCGGTGAGCCGTTGCAAGTAGGCTGAGGTATGGCTTTTGTCGCCTGACAGATTGTAGTACAATACAGAGAGAGATAACCAATGAAGCCTCGACGCGCTATGGTCGGGGCTTCTTGTACGAAACGTTCGCATTGGTTCAATGGAAAGAGAATTGCTATGTTGTCAACTTCAGATGTGCGTCCCCGCTTGCTTTCGGTCCTAGCGCACCCAGACGATGAATCCTTTGGCATGGGTGGGACACTCGCATGGTATGCTGCATGTGGGGTAGAAGTATCCCTCATTTGTGCAACCCGTGGCGAAGTAGGGATGGTAGAAGATCATTTCTTGCAGGGCTACGACTCGATAGCCGATTTGCGTGAGGACGAGCTGCGCTGTGCGGTCAAGCAACTGGGATTGTCCCACCTAGAAATTCTTGGCTACCGTGATTCTGGTATGCCCAACACTGCAGACAATCACCACCCCAACGCTCTAGTCGCTGCCCCGCAAGAAGAGGTCGTAGCTCGTATCACCCACAGCATACGCCGGCTGCGCCCCCATATCGTGTTGACCTTTGACCCGATAGGCGGGTATCGCCACCCTGACCATATCGCCATCCATGAAGCTACGGTCAAGGCTTTTTATGCTGCTGCTAACCCAGACCAATATCCTAGCGATCTGCCCCCCTATCAACCACAAAAACTCTACTACCACGTTTTTCCCCGGCGGTTTCTCCGGTTTATCGTATGGGTCATGCCTTTTGTTGGTAAAGACCCAGCCCGTTTTGGGCAAAACAAAGATATAGACTTGACCTCTATAGCTGTTGAGGACTTCCCAACCCACGCAGTTATAGACTATCTACCGGTGCGTGAGCAGAAGGTACAAGCTGCTCATTGTCATGCCAGCCAGGGGGGAGGCTCTAGCTTGGTCAGCGGTATTTTTGGCTGGATATTTCGGCTCATGGGAACGAGTGATAGGGACCTCTTTATGCGAGCATATCCCCCGCCTACAGCCGGGTTGTGCGAGCACGATTTCTTCGTTGATGTACCGATTACTGCTGGTTAATTGCTGTCTAGTTGTTGTCTAGCTGATATAGGAGTAAAGAAAGGAATAGGAGTATGGGACTTATTACATGGATTATCTTTGGGGCGTTGGCAGGCTGGTTCGCGGGTTGGCTTGCCGGTGGAGATCGCCGGGGCTGCATTGGCAATGTCATTTTGGGCATTGTGGGCGCAGTTGTTGGTGGCTTCTTAATGGAACTCCTTACGGGTACCAATATGTCCATGGGGTTTAACCTGAGAAGTTTTATTGTGGCAGTAATTGGGGCTATCGTAGTGTTGTTTGTTGTTGGAGCACTTCGTAAACGGAGATAGTCCCTGCCCCCTGCCCCCTTGCTAAAGGGTGCATCATCCCCCCTGCCCGCCCAGACATCCCAGGGCAGGGGGGATACTCCAAAATTGGCTCTTGACACTATGCCCCCCGCTATGCTATACTACTAACCAGTTAGTTAGAATGGTTCTAAAGTAAGTATGAATACAACAAATATAACAACACCGCAAACGCAAGACAAAATAGATTGCCTAATGGAACGGCTCGAAGCTGCCGGCAAACGTGCCACCCCGCAACGGTACGCCGTCTGTCAAGCCCTCGTGGAGCATGGCGGGCATCCCACTGCCACAGAAGTGTTTGAGCAAGTCCGCTCAACCTTCCCGATGATTAGCCAAGCGACCATCTACAACACCATAGATACGCTTGAAGAGCTAGGGCTTATCCATCGGCTAGACATTGCCAACCATGACCATACCCACTACGACCTCGATGTTACCCCGCATATCAATGTCGTATGTCGCTACTGCGAATACATCGCTGATGTGGAAGTAACATCCCTAGACAACCTGCTCGACCAGGTGAGTGAACAGACCGGTTGCAAGCTAGACCGACAGGGGGGCTTGATTGTCTATGGTATCTGCCCCACCTGCCAACAGGCGTTGCAAGCGGGAAAACCGTTAGCAAGCACAAGCCCTGAAGAAGGTTGCTGCCCACAAGGAGCCAAGCGTAAACGTAGGGGACGGCAATATCGCCACCGCACCGGTGTGCGTTATACCAATGGGCAGGCTGTTGAGGAAATCGCCTAGTCGCGCTTTCTTTTTGTCTAAATTTAGAATGGTTCTTATATAATACCTGTTATTCGCAAACATAAAAAGCCAACCGAGTAAATCTCGTAGTTACCAGGAGAAAATCTATGATGTCATCTGTTACCACAACAAAACCTACCAATGATTCTCTGGACCACCAAAATGACCACAACCATGCTTCCCACGAAGAGCAAGAACTTTCCCAACTCCCCTGGATGATCCGTTTGACCATCGTTACCCTGATCAGCGTCCTTGCCGGCTGGATTACCGAAGATATGACCAACTTACCCATTGTTGTTCCCTGGATATTCTTTGCTGTTGCCTATATCGCTGGTGGTTTCTACAGTGTCCAAGAAGCATGGGAATCGCTCCAAGAACGCCAGTTTGATGTCAACTTTTTGATGATTATTGCCGCTATCGGTGCCGCACTCGTTGGACAACCGCTTGAGGGTGCTGTGCTGATGTTCCTCTTTTCGCTCTCGCACACGCTAGAAATCTACGCTATGGGACGCACCTATGCCAGTATTCGTGCCTTAATGGATATGACTCCAAAAATTGCGCGAGTGCTTCGCACCGATGATGCTGGCAATGAGACGACCCACGAACTGCCCGTAGAGCAAGTCGCCGTTGATGACCTGGTGTTGGTGCGCCCCGGCGAGCAACTCCCTACCGATGGTATTGTAGAGATAGGCGAGTCGGCGGTAAATGAAGCCAGCATTACCGGCGAGTCTATGCCCGTAGAGAAGCACAACGGACAGCGGGTGTATGCTGGTACTATCAATGGACAAGGGGCTTTGCAGATTCGCGTTACCACTGCCGTTGCGGATTCTGTCCTGTCCCGTATGGTCAAGATGGTGAGCGAAGCCCGCGAGCAAAAAGCCAAGAGCCAAAAGTTTACCGACAAAGCAATTGGGCAATACTACGCCTACGCCGTGGTGGGTATCACGCTCCTAGCCATAGCTATTCCCGTGCTCTTTCTTGGTTGGGATTTTCGGGAAGCCTTCTATCGTGGTATGACGCTTATGGTCGTTGCCTCGCCCTGTGCGCTAGTGATCTCCATCCCCGCCGCGCTGCTCTCTGCCCTGGCAAGCTCTGCCCGTGGGGGGGTGCTGTTCAAAGGGGGCGCACATCTGGAGACGGCAACAAAAGTCCAAACGATTGCCTTTGACAAAACTGGCACCCTGACCACCGGTAAACCTAGTCTGGTAGCCATTATTCCGTTCCAGGCTACCCTGCCGCAGGAAATTCCCTGCTGCTACCAGCACACGCCGCCTGCCGAAAACGATACCATAGGCGAGTTGTCCGACATCCAGATACGATTGTTGGCTGCGGCAGCATCTATTGAGCACTATTCGGAGCATCCACTAGCACGCGCTATTGAGCGCAAGGCTACCGAACGGGGTATCGAGGTGCCGCCTGCCAACGAGTTTGAAGCGACTACTGGCTCTGGTGCTCAAGGGTATGTTGCTGATACCCTGCTGCGTATCGGACGACCAGAAATTTTCAGACCGCTACCGGCTGAGATAGAAGAGCAAATCAAACAACAACAAGAGATGGGGCGCACCGTTGTCATTCTTGGCAACCATGAGCCGTGGGGGTTGCTTGCGCTGGCAGATACTATCCGCCCCGAGTCCCGCGAAGTGGTGGCACAGCTTAAGCAGGCAGGCATAGCCAATGTGGTGTTGCTCACCGGCGACAATCGCTATGTAGCCCACAAACTAGCAGCAGAAATTGGCATTGATGAGGTCTACTCAGAACTTATGCCAGAGCAAAAGGTGGATACTATTCGCAAGATACAGCGGCAGCATGGGGTTGTCGGTATGGTAGGCGATGGGGTGAATGATGCCCCCGCGCTGGCTACCGCCGATCTTGGTATAGCGATGGGAGCCGCTGGTACTGATGTTGCGCTAGAGAGTGCCGATGTGCTGCTCATGAGTGATGATCTGAGCCGTCTACCGGGGGTGCTAGGCTTGGCACGTCGTACCCGTCAGGTCGTGCGAATGAATTTGACATTTGCCTTTGTGGTGATGGCGGTGCTGATGGTCATGGCGTTGGCAGGTTCTATGCCCTTAACGCTGGCGGTACTAGGACACGAGGGTAGCACATTGATTGTCGTGGCGAATGGTTTACGCTTGTTGCTGCCCTGGAAGTGAGTAGTGACTAGCGTAGGCTACCTACCCCTACCCCCGCTCCCAGCGGGTGAGGGGGAACCGAACATCCGCTCGTTGACCCTCGCGGCTCGTGGGGAACCTCCGCTCGTTGATACTCGCGGTTCGTGGTAAGATATGCGTGAAGCGATACACAGCAAACAGAGAGAAGGAAAGAGGAACATGCGGAGAACCAAAATCATCGCTACGATTGGACCAGCCAGCGATACCCCAGAAGTCATTTCGCGCTTGCTAGACGCGGGTATGGATGTGGCACGGTTGAACTTTTCCCACGGCACACAGGAGTATCACGCCAAGAATATCGCCATGCTGCGCGAGGTGGCACACCAAAAACACCGCCCATTGACTATTATCCAGGACTTACAAGGTCCCAAGATACGTACTGGTACGTTAGAAAATGGCACCCCCGTGCAGCTTGTGCCAGGCAAACCATTTGTTATCACCACCCGCCGCGAGGTGGGGACAGACAGCATGGTCAGCACTACCTACAAAGCCCTAGCCCGTGATGTCCAACCTGGAGATCGGGTCCTCATATCCGATGGCTTGATTGAACTTTGTGTAACCAAAACAACAAGTGACGAGGTGCATACAGAGGTCGTTGTTGGCGGGATACTCTATGAGAAGCAGGGCATCAACCTACCGGGAGTGAATATCAGTTCGCCTTCCCTGACGACCAAAGATATGCAAGACCTAGCGTTTGGGTTGGAGCAGGATATAGACTATATCGCCTTGTCGTTTGTGCGCCACTCCAGCGATATTACTATTATTAAGCAGCACATTGCCTCAGCATGCAAAGATATACCCGTTATTGCCAAGATAGAAAAGCCAGAAGCCCTAGAGCATATGGCAGATATTCTCAAGCAGGTAGACGGCATTATGGTAGCCCGTGGTGATCTGGGGGTTGAGATACTGGAGAGCATGATCGAATCTCCAACTCCAACCCGTGCCGAAGCAAGCGATGTTGCCAATGCGATCTTTGATGGAACAGACGCGGTGATGTTGAGTGGGGAGACAGCAGCAGGCGATTACCCGGTAGAGTCGGTGCGGGTGATGGCACAGATTATCGAGGCGGCAGAGGCGAGTGGGCGGCGGTGTGGGCATGACCCTGACATTGGCATAGCTCCACAACCCGACATCCCGAACGCTATCAGTGAGGCAGCACGGGCTATTGTGGGGGCGTTGCCAGTGCAGGCGATTGTTGCCTTTACGCTAAGTGGTAGGACGGCTCACCTTATGGCACGTCAGCGTCCAAATGCGCCTATCCTAGCCATGACCCCTTCGGAGGCTATCTACAATCGCCTGAACCTGATATGGGGAATTAACCCTGTCTGGACGCTGGAAGATGACGATGACATCAAAGTGGTGATGCAACAAGCCTATCGTGCGCTTGTGCAACACGATCTAGCACAGCCGGGGAATATGGTGGTGGTTGTGGGGGGGCTGCCCCGTTCAGAGCGTGGACCAACCAATTTCTTGCAAATCGTCAAGCTCGAAGGCAAACCGCCGTTTGTCCCAGAGCTAGACTAGGTAGCCCCAAAGGGAAAATTTGCTGTTTCCCCCCGCTACGCGGGAGAAGGGGAACCGTACACCGGGCAGCCCCCCATCCCATATGCGCGTCCCCTGTGGGTGTATGCAGGTGTAGGGGGAGCGGGGGCAGGGGAGGGGACAACGAGCGGATGTCATACCCGCCCCTCACCACGGCGAGCGGGGCGCGACCCGCAGCGTCTGCTCTGCTTGATACGTCACCAAACCCGGCGCACCGCCCGGCAAACGCCGTACGGTACTGCGCCGCGTCACCGCCACCTCTACTGCATCCTCGTGACGATTGCGACTGAAATAGGCTGCCAAACCTGCCGCCTCTTCCAGCGTTGTGGGGGGAACATCACGCCCCCCGCTACGGATGATAACATGAGCACCGGGGACACCCTGCGTATGCAGCCATAGGTCGTCTGGGCGAGCTATCCGAAACGTCACCTCAACATTTTGGGTAGCACTACGTCCCACATAGAGGTCATAGCCATCGCTAGAAACCAGATGCAGGGGCTTTATGCGTGGGGCTTTCTGTTTTTTCTTGCTACGCTTCTGTGGGGGCAGGTAGCCCTGCTCCTCCGCTTCCTGGGCAAGCTGATCTATCTGCTCGCGCTCCTCGGTCAGCTCTAGCATAGTCAAAAGTTGCTCTAGCCCATCTAGCTGATACCGGGTCGCTTGCAACCGTTCGGCAACGCGCTCCTGCCCACTCTTGCGCTTCTGGTAGTCTTGAAACCGCTTTTGAGCACAGGCTACCGGCGTACTCCGTGGGTCAAGCGCAATCTGCTGCCCCTCTACCTCAAGGGTGTGTTGACCTGGGGTAATCGTATGCAAGAAAGCATAGATCATCTCCCCTTCCCACTTGACCTGCTCCAGATTATGGGTGTGTTCTTGTTGTACCAGGAGTTGGCGATATTGATGGTCGAGTCGTTCATATGCATCTTGGAGTTGCCGATGAATTGTATCGCGCCGCTGGCGATGGGATGTCACCGTATGCTGTGCCGCATAATACTGGTCTATCGCGCTCGATAGACGCTCTGGATGGGTGCTTGTGCCTGCCCGATGGGTGAGCGCATACGGGGCATAGGCAAGCGGCTGGTTCACCTGTCCCGCCTGCTCCCCTGCCTGCTCGCCCAAAAGCAACGTTGGTACAACTGGTGACGTGTAGAGGTTCCGTATGCTTGCCGCCAACCGCTCTGCCCCACTGAAGAGCACCTCGTTGT
>CAZLKK010000206.1:5328-7382 GCA_964559995.1 uncultured Chloroflexaceae bacterium | reverse complement strand
GCCGCACGAGGTCGTAGCGTTGCTGCCGTCCCACCCCACCCCCCCGCGGGGTGGTGGCAGTATGTGCCTCATCCACAATCACGCACGAGGGACACGCCCGCAGGAAATCATCGCGGTGGCGTTCGCTCTTTACATAGTCAATACTGGCAACCGTAATCGGGTAATACTCAAAGATGCTCATCCCCGTGTGCGGTATCCCACGGTCTAGCCGCGAAATCGTATTTGAGCGCACAATCACCGCATCCAACGCAAACTTATCGCGCAACTCCCGCTGCCACTGGTCACACAGGTTAGGCGGACACAGCACGGTGAGGCGGCGAATCTCGCCACGGTCAAACAGTTCCCGCACGATAACCCCCGCTTCAATCGTCTTGCCCACCCCCACATCATCTGCAATGAGCAAGCGCACCGGGTTGAGGCGCAGAGCCATAATCAACGGCACCAGCTGGTAGGGGCGCGGGCGGACATACAGCCGTCCTAGCGAACGAAAGGGCCCCGCGCCATTGCGAAAGCTCAACCGCGTAGCATTCCGCAACAGTCGCCCAGAGACAAAATCGCCAGCAGAACCAGGGTCAGGGTAAGGGAACGAAGCAGGCGACAAATGCCCCTCCAGCGGCAAAAAGATGCTACACTCCTCCAGTTCCGTCCCCCCAATCGGGCGCAAGTTCATCAGGTACTCGTGCTCTGACGGCAGCACCACCCAAGAACGACCACGGCACTTCACCAACGAACCAACAGAAAAACGAGCCATCATGACCTCCAAAAACTTCCAAGACTACAAGGCATGCTGCAAAAACGCATACCGGGCGAGTTGCGGTTCTAGCTCCTGGTCAGGCGAAATAACCACAACCGTATACCCCCTAGCCTCCAGATCATCTCGACAAGCAGCGATAGACGGATCATCTGCCCTATCAGGACACAGGATACAATAGGATGGCGCATAGAAAAACGGCACCAAACACCCCCCCATATCAGCCGCCACCGCGTCAGGCATCCGCCGCTTGCTGGACTCCAAATGGGCAAACACCCGCTTTGCCTGCTCCCCTAACTGTACCACATCTAACGAAATCGCCGGCGGGGACACAGGCGAATCTTGCTGTACCATCACCGTCGCCGTCAACAACGACAGTAGCACATCACGCACAGCAAAACGGTTAATACGTTTATGGTCCGGCTGATTCGCATAGGAGAGCAAACAGTGGTAGCAAGCGTGGCTACAATCCTTCCCTTGCACATCCGCTTGATCCTCGCCGCTGTCTGGGTCAAAGTGGCACATCTCCAGGGCTGCCCGTGCCACCCGCGCCAGGGCGGTAGCATCCTCAGCAAGATGATGCAACACCCCTGCCCCCCCCTCTGAGGTCTCCCAGAAGAGTAACCGTGGGACACGTCCTTCTCCGACCCGCTCTACACTCAGTTCTTGCTCCTCAAGCTGATACACCTGAAGCATACCCCGTTGGAGCGCATACTGAAGGCTAATCAACTGCTCAGGGGAGAGCGTCTCACCAAGCGGCGGCGTAAGAGCCACCAACAACACATTGCGCGTATCCCTCACCACAATGCGCGTTGCAGGATTGACCGGATGTTGCCGTTCGCGTTGATCCTCTGGAGCATCACTAGACGAACGTTCCCATGTGCCAGTTTGCAAATCTAGGACAAACCCCGGTTGGCGAGCGCGATTCCAGCCGTGGTTAATACGCCAGATAGTTGCAGCCTGCCCATAGCTCATCGCAATACCATCGAGCGGCGGGGATGCTTCCCCTGCATCTAGCGTAACCTCCGCGTTAATAGAACGCACGCTCCCCGACTCACGGGCAAATTGAAAGTGGGTGGTAATCTGGTAGCCTTCCCGTTGACGCTCCTCCTCCTCACAGGTGATACGAAAGACCGGCTGCGTAAAAACTGTCGTCATTTCAAACAGCGAATCCAGCGTACTTGAAGTATCTGTCGAGAAGCGGGTGCCGCAGTGGTCACAGAGATCAAGGTCGGTATTTTGGGAAAATGCTCCACAGGTATAGCAAAGTTTCGCCTTGAGCCACCGCTGCTGGGAACCACCA
>CAZLKK010000206.1:1788-5270 GCA_964559995.1 uncultured Chloroflexaceae bacterium | reverse complement strand
CGGGGGCGGGCGAGAAAGACCCCTTCGCCACTCCCCTGCGGGAGAAACGCCCGAACTGGCAGACGGGGGAAATTGTAGCCTGGGAGAAACCCCTCGCTGGCAAAGTAGCGATAGGGGGAAAAGTCCGTATCCCCATAATGCCCCCCGCTGGTAGTATTGCATAACAAGTCTTTTTGCCGCAGAGCTTCTTGCTCGCGCCGTTTCGCATCCTGAACCTCTTCGCGTTGCATCGTCTGCTGGTGCGAGCGGTCTATAATGCGGCGTGATGCTTGCACCTGTTGGTCAGCAGCAAGGTACATATCTCGCCAACGTTGGCATGCCGCATCAAAACTCGTTGGAGCTTGAGCAATCTGGTATTCCAACCATTGCTCACTATACCAAGTTGCAGCTTGTACTGTCGGAGATTCTGCCAAAACCCGTTGGCAGGTCTCCAGACATGCCGCCTGTCCCGCATCATCCAGGGTGATCTGTCGCAACACCTCCGTATGCAAGGGCAAATGGGGTTGGCTGGCATCTATGATGGTAAGCAGCGAGTGTCCCAGAGCGAGTGCCGTAGTAGTTAGCCAAATAGCGTGAATATGAGCACGTATCAAATCCTCGTTGTCCAGGTCTATCTGGGGTGGCGTAACCACACCCATAACCATCTGCTTAGGCCGTTGGAAGAAATACTGGTCATGCCCACTGCCCGCCGAAGCATAGGTCATCACCAGCGCAGGTTGCCCACTGCGTCCTGCCCGTCCGCTGCGTTGAGCATAGTTCGCCGGGGTTGGGGGAACATTTCGCATATGCACCACATTGAGGTCTGCAATATCAATGCCCAATTCCATTGTGGGGGAGCAGAACAGCACCGGGAGATTGCCAGCCCGAAACTCCTGCTCACGTAATTCTCGATCTTCTTGGCTTGTCTGCCCCGTATGCTCACGACCTTCCATCGTCCAAAGGTGCTGATCTGGCTGTTGATAGAGTTGTTGGAAATAGGTATTCGCTTGCGGTTGCACAGGAGTAACCCCCGGCTGCCAACGGGTACGGATGGGATCAGGAGGCGGTGGGGTGCCAGTACCACGACACCACAACAGAGCATCATGGCGAAGTTGCACCGCACGAGGAGCGCGTTGGCTACTCACATCCGTGAGCAAATGCTCCCCAATCAGCACATCCAACAGGGTATGCAATAGGGCAATATAGGCATCTTCGTCAAGATCAGCAGCAATTGCCCAAGAACGAGATGAACGCAGGTAGCGTCCAAGCATAGTGCGGGGAGAAAAACTGCGTTCGTGAAAATTCGCCTTTGATCGCCCCCCTGCCGTCTCCTGGTCTGGAAGGACAAATCGCACCGATTGGCGGAGAAGCTTGCGTTCCTGTTCATCAATAGTCCAGGGCGAGTCAGGCTTCAACATAGCTTCCACTTCCTTGAGCATCCGCTTTTGATTCTCGACATCCAGAATGGGCGCATTGATAGCAAGATCACGCCGCAAATGCTCAAGCAGGGTAAAGACCGTTTGGTAGCGTTGGGATGCGGGGGTGGTATGGAGTATGGAGTGAGCTTGCCATACCGTATCATCCTTACAGATGTCCTCGAGACCACGGTAAGCAATCTGCAATAACCCACATGCCTCAAGGTTCGGTTGCGTCACACGCCAACTACGACGGAGGTCTTCATAGATACGATATTCTAACACCCGTTGGAGAGCCTGTTCGTTGCGAGCTTGCGCTTGGCTTGAAGTCCCCACATCTCTGGCGTAGGCTTGCTGTGGCAAATGCAAGGCATGCATCACCTCAGCAGCAATCGTGGCATAGGTTACAGGAGTGTCTTTTGGTTGCTGATTGATCGCCTGAAACAATGCTCCACGGAGCCGCACCATCAGGGCAAAATCGTTGAAGTGTCCCGCCTGGAGAGATGCATCCTGGCGATTATCGGTAAAGCTCAAGAGCTTTTGCGTGGTAGGGTCATCACTCAACTGTCGCATAGCAGCAACTGTCGTGACAGCAATCAATGTAGTTGAGGTACTGCGCCCTTCACTACTTAGACGGGCGAGCTTGCGAAAATCGTCTCGGTTCTGGCGGGTATAGACAATCCCACAATGGAGACAGGTCAAGAAGGGCATAGGAAAAAACCAAACAATAATCGACGCAGACAGAGTCGCTTTGGGATCATAGACGCTCCCATCCGGCGTGACTCGGAGCCGTTGCGGGACAGCATATCGAAAATCCTTCTTGATAGCCTTACCCGTAGTGGTCTTCCACGATTCAGGGAGCCGTTCTAGGGCATCTTCTGTAGTCCACGAATCTTCACCAAGCAATAGGTAGCCTGCTAAAACTATCCCTGTTGCCTCTTCCCCACGGGACATAGGGTGACGGGGTTCAAGCTGACGGGCTTGGGGATCATACGTACAAAGGGCATATTCCTTGCCACAAGCACGACAAAACACTAACGGAAAAAGCAACCGGTCTGCGCCACCAGATGGGGAAGCAAGCAACCGTTGTCCATGCATGGTGAGGCTTCGATGCTCTGGGGACTCTAGGGTCGTTGCAACAGCACTTCCTTGCGACATAAACTGGTGTAATTTGAGGGCAATAGCTGGCGTATTGCCTGCATCTCGCACCCTACTGCCGAGGTGCAAAAACTGCTGCAAAGCATCTTTACACGGTTCAACCGATAAACCCGTTATCGTTGCCAAACGGGTTGCCCCTTCACTCAGGGTTTTGGGGTCTGCTCGCCGTAATGTACTAGGGTCTCTTGGATCAACTTGCACACTGTAAGTAGACTCTACCCATGCTGCTAGGGGATGGGCTTGGTACGTTTGCCAGTCCATCGTTTCAGGGATAGGCAAAGTCACAGCTTCTCGCAGCTTGGTGTCCGTTGGGTCATTGTAGTTAGGAATGGAGCGAGTAAGGGTCTCTTCTATGATATGCTCTGGAACCACATCAACCCCAAAGATGTTGCTTGCAACCTTCGCTACAAGCCCACGACGGTGGAGAGAAGTTGCAATAGGGTCACTCACCATTGTGGCACTCGTACCAATACAAACAACATGGGGATTCCCACTCCGTTCGCGCAAACGACGCATCAACAAAGCAACATCTGCACCTTGTCTGCCGCGGTAAGTATGCGATAAACTGGAGAGCCGTTTGGTCTTGATTGACAAAAGGGGACTCAGCAGGACGGGTGAGCATCAATTCCAACATGACATAGTTAGTCAGTAGAATGTGCGGGGGGGATTGCTGAAGTTGCGCTTTCTCTGCTGCCGCTTCTTGTCCTGTATAGCGTGCAAAACGAATACGAGGAATATGCGAGGGCAGATCACTCATAAAACGCTCCAGAGCCAGAGCTTGTGAGTTGATAAGCGCATTCATTGGGTAGACAAGAATCGCCCGTACCTTACCAGTTTCAGGAAAATTACGGATAATGTAATCCACAATAGGGATGAGGTACGTAAGACTTTTGCCAGAACCAGTCCCCGTAGTTACGACAAAATGCTGCT
>CAZLKK010000206.1:0-1751 GCA_964559995.1 uncultured Chloroflexaceae bacterium | reverse complement strand
ATAGCCGCTGTATGCGGATGGACAATACCTTTCTCTGCTAATTGAGTAACTGTACTTGCCATATGGTAGGATGGCGAGAGTTGAATAAGGGCTTCTGGAAGCAGTCGTCCTTTGCTCAATTCAGACTGAACAAAGGCGGAAATATCTGGGTCTTGAATGGTTAGGAAACTCTGTGTATAGTCAGTGTATGCGTTTATGATACCGTCACGCAATGAGAACATATCCATCATGCTGTCCTTTCACAAGATAGAGAAAACAACCGATGCAGCAGAAACCAGTATATGAAACCAAAACGAAGTGATGTAAGGATTATTGTGGCTTGAGATAAACAGAGAGGAAACCAGCAGGAATAACAAGAAAACTGAGGTATTGCATCAAAAGGGTGCATCAGAGAAGATAAACGAGCATCACAAGTTCTTAAACAACCAAGACAGGATAAAAAGAGGCAAGAGAAATCCATAGCCAACAAAGCATCATTTGGCAGAAACAAACAAAATATCACCCCAAATATTATATAAAATTAGTATTGTATCTGAAATTGGTTTTCTATCTTCTACCCATAATAAAAAAACAAGGATAACGTCTGATTCTATTAAAAGCGGGGATTATGCAACTAAATCAACTTTTAATTTATCACAACATACAACCATAGCATACCAAAAATATACCTGAAGATAAAAATGGTAGTTGCATATGGGATGTAAGGCAAAGCACCAGAAATATTATGTTGTTACATCTGCAAACAAAAAATTATTGCATCAACGAAATCCGAGAATGTTCATCACGCACAATTGTAGGCTGCCTAAATTCTTCAAGAGAAGACTTAGGAACACGCAGTACTCTACCAAATCGTTCTGCATAGAGACGACCATTACGAATCCAAGTATAAACAGTCGCCTTGGGCACTTTCAATAACGTAGAAATCTCTTCAGGGGTGTAATACGCTTCATACATAAAGTCCCTCCAAAATATATCTCCTGATACCTTCGTCTAAGCCTTTCACTTCTTATCATTATACCACATCCTTATCTCTATTGAAATTATGGCTAAACGTGGTATACTTACGCTAGGTGTTATAAGTATTGGAAATGTCACAGACATGAAAATTCGCTTTACATTGCTTTACATTGCTTTACATAGTAATCATATAAACACGTATGTGAGATATGATACCCATGAAAAATCGCTACCTTATCTATAGGACGATACCCTAGCAGCAGTATTACTGAACATACATAGAGGAGTAATTCATGCCGAATAATCCTAAACCGCTAGACGTTGCCCGCCACATCATCAACAGCCCAGTGGTATGCCCCACAGACCCTGATGCCCCCATCAACGAGGAGGAGAGCAAGCTCATCGCCTACTGCTCACAACATATCCACCCCTTCGCCTACATCCTCGCCATGCCCTTCATCGTCCTCCGCCTCTGTACTATTCCCGCTACCATCACGACGTGGTTGGCGATCAACATGCTGCTCATGTTCAACTCCAGTACAGGCAAGACCGACTTCTCTCTCCGGGACATCGCCAACCTCGCAAAAATCAGCAAGGACTCGGTGCTAACCCACGTCAATAAACTGGTTGACCTCGGCTTGCTAGAAGTTCACGCGGTCCCCTACGGGAAAAAGCAGCAGCGCACCCAACGCCATTACACCATTGACACCCACACCCTCATCAAGAAGAGTCTCCGCTACATGCCCCATCAGCTACGCGAGCTTGCGATCACCTACGCTCCAACCCACAAGACT
>CAZLKK010000205.1:3103-7433 GCA_964559995.1 uncultured Chloroflexaceae bacterium | reverse complement strand
TATGAACCGCGAGGGTCAACCAGCGGACTATGAACCGCGAGGGTCAACCAGCGGACTATGAACCGCGAGGGTCAACCAGCGGATGTACGGGAGCGGGGGCAGGGAGAGTGGGTAATACTATAAGGACTTTACTATGCCAAGCGTACAACGACACGATGATATAGCGACAGTTAGTGCCTTCGTGATGGCACCGGTGAGCGGGGCTGCGTGGCTTGCCCTCGGCGGCACCCCCGAACAAGCTCTCACCAACACGGCGATCTTTATCGGCTCGCACCTTGCCTGTTCCTACTGGCTCAGTCCAGACCTAGATATTGATAGCGCGATTGACAACCGATGGGGGATTTTGGGGTTCCTCTGGAAACCGTATGAAAAAGCAGTTCCCCATCGTCATTGGCTGAGTCATTCTGGCTTTTCTGTCCTCTTGCGCTTGCTCTACCTGCTGGCGATTATTGTGATCGTATTGCTCCTGCTCAACCAAGTATTTGCGGGGGTTTGGCACCAATCCGTTGCTTGGACAGAGCGTATGCTAGATGCCTACCCGTTGGAAATCGGGGTGTTTTTGCTTGGGGCAATAGTCAGTGATGCCATCCATACGATAAGCGATTACCTCTCGACCTCCTACAAACGCAACGTGCGCCGCATGCCCCGCTTTCTCCGCCGTCTCTTTACCTGGAGTTCACGCCAGCGCAGAAAACAGCGGGTGCGCCGCCGGCGATGAGGCTAAGGGCTTCATCCACCGAGGGGAGAAGGGGAATGAGCGACTCCCCCCATTCCCTTGCCTCACGCCCCACCTTCCCACCCACAACATACAGAACAACCAGGTAGAGTATAATATCCCCAAGTTCACAAGATACCAGAGGATTGTAAAATTTATGCCAAACTATACCAATAAGCACATCCTACGCCTACCTATGCACATCGCCATTGTCGCCATTGTTCCTATCGTTGCCCTCACCCTCGCCGCGTGCAGTGGTGGCAATGGCGGTGGTAGTCAAGCACCCGTAACGGGGGAGCAAACGACCATCACCTTTGCCGCGTGGGAATATGAACACGCCACCTACCAACCGCACATTACCGCATTTGCGGCGGATAATCCCAACATACACGTTGTTCTCGTCCCGATGGAAGACATCTTGCAACAGGAAGAGACCACCTCGCCGCTTATGATGCTGCGGCAAATGGTATCGAGAGCAGATACCGCCCCGGCTATCGGCTTCATGCCAGAAGCGGTACATCACGAATTGCTGCTTGACCTTGCCCCGCTTATGGATGCTGATACATCATTTAGCCGTGAGGATTTCTACACAGGTGCGCTTGATTACTACGCCACCGATGGCAAGATATGGGTGTTGCCCCGATCCTTTCGCGGGCAGATTATGGCATACAACGCCAACCTTTTCGCTGCCAGTGGGCTAGAATCCCCCCAAGCTGGCGATAGTTGGCAAACGCTCTTTGCTGCTGCCGAGACGATAGCCGCCACAGGCGAGGATTATTATGGCTTCTTTGATCCCTCAAAGGGCTACCTCACCTTGCTTGGCGCACTTGAGGCAAACGGGGTAGACCTAACCACTCTCGCTGCAACCGATGTCGCTCTCACCAGCTCGCCTTTTGTGGAAGCCTTAGACCTTACCCATACGCTCATTGAGAGCGGCGCAGTGCTGGTACAGGATTCTCCCATGATCAATGACCTAACCGGAACGGGAAATACGGATGTACAGGCAACCACAACTGCAACAGACCCCCAATCACTGATACAAACGGGGCATATTGGGTTATGGGATCATGAATATAGCCAGGTGCTCTACGGACCAGATGGACCGCAACAGCCAACCCCCTACCCCTTCACCATGGGGACAGCCCCCTATCCAGAGACTGACACGGGGTTTTTGAGCGGCAATGATGGCTATATCATCAGCAGCGGCACCCGCCATCCAGAAGCAGCATGGAAATGGATAGCGTATCTTTCTCGCCAACACCTAGAGACCAGCACAGAACAGTATCTCCCCGTGAGCCAGATACCCGCTTGCGCTACGCTTGCCCAACAACGCGGCTATTGGGAGAGCCTAGATGAAACGACAGCCGAAGCCTACCAATGGACGCTTGCCCACGCCGGGTCTGCCTTTGCGACCCCAGACCCCAATGTTGCCAGTGCGCTGCTGTTTGCGCTTGATGAGGTGCGGCAGGGCAGCGAAAGTAGCGTTGCTCTGGGGGCGGCGCAGGCGGTGCTGGAGGAGCAAATAGTAGCACAACAAGCAACTCCGCCGCCGACACAAGAGCCTGTCACCGTAGCCACTCCACAACCGGCAGCAGTGCCAGAAGGGGCAACGGCTATCACCTTTGCGGCAACCAACTTTAACCCGGCGGATATGCGCCAAGCGGCACGCGATTTTCAGGCGCAGCACAACAATCTCTTTGTGCAGATACAGCCGGCTACATCCCCCTCCGGTCCGCCTACATTGGCAGCCCTCGCTCAAGGCAATGACTGTTTTGCCACCTTTGCGCGGCTCCAGAATGATGCTGAAGCGGCTTTGCTGCGCGACCTAGCACCAATGATTGCCAATGACGAACACCTTTCGCTTGACGACTACCCTGCCCCATTGACAACGCTGTACCAATACCAGGGGCAACAGGTAGGCTTGCCCTATGCCTACGAGCTACGAACACTCTCCTACAATGCTACCGCGTTTCAGGCAGCCGGGCTTGAGCCACCTGATGCAACTTGGACTCCCGATGATTTCCTGTCGGCGGCGCAAGCCCTGGTAGCGGATGGGGACATACCCTATGGCTACATGCCGATGGGCAGCGGGACAGAGGACCTGTTCTTTTTCATTCGGCAGTATGGTGGTCAACTCTTCACTGGCACAGGGCAAGAACTCCGCCCCAACTTCAATGACCCACAGGTTGTCGCAGCGATAGCATGGTATCTTGACCTCGCCCGTGTCCATCAGGTGATGCCCAGGGTGTCCTTCCCCTACCAGCGGAATGACATGCCTATGGATGGACAATATGACCATATCCAATCTGGCGAGGTGGGGATGTGGTTTGACTATGGCTATGGGATGTTCTCGGTACAGTCTGCGCTTGGCAGTGGGGATGCAGCACCGCAGAGCTTTGAAGTAGGCGTTGCACCGCTGCCCGTGGGTGGGGGGGGCTTGGGAAACGATGATGTCACCTTCTCCATTGGGCTATTCATCTCTGCTAACACTGCCCACCCCGAAGCATGCTGGCAGTGGCTCCGCTTCCTCAGCGAGCAGCCTTCCCTTGCCCGCTGGAGTACCCCTGCGCGGTTGTCGGTAGCCCATGCGGATACCTCCCAAGCACAGACAGAACAGGATATGGGGAAATTGGTAACGGTGTATGATGAGACCTTTGCGGCGACTAGTAAGCGGGGGATAGTCTATCAGGTTATCCCCGAATATGTGGAGACGTATTGGCTTCTTGAGGCTATCAACCGGGCGAGCCAAGATAGGGCTACCAATCAGGACGAGGCATCGTTAGCAGCGGCATTGAGCGCAGCCCAACAGACAACAACGGCGTTTCTTGCCTGTGTTGCCGAGCAGGGTACACCGGGGCAGTGTGCGCGAGAAGTTGACCCCGATTACAACGGGTATTTGGTGGAGTAGCTAGAGAGTGAGGAGGCGTTGACTAGGGGCAACTTGTAGCACAACGTCCCGTGAGCATGAGTTTGTTACTCTCTCGTAACACCATCGTCTACACTAGAGGTAACGACAGATCAATCTTCTGTTACGTCGTAGATAACCTATTAAACGAAGACCACGTTAGTCAATGAAGACTCCCTCCAGGTATGCTATGCCTTCTGCTATGTGGGGTCTTTTTACTGTCTTATAGCCCTAGCGTATAGGACTCAGAGAGAAGGCTAAGACGTGCAGAAGTCGTCATACAAGAAAGGAATCATGCTATGGCAACGCTCATCAAAGTTGACAACAAATTTATCAATCTGGATAACGTGACGGAAGTCCACAGCTATGATCTGCATGGCTGGAATGTTATTGTTTATTATGCTCAGGCTACTGGCAATGGTTACAGCGGCAATGGTCACAACGGCAATGGTCACAACGGCAATGGTCACAGCGGAGAGATCATCCAACAGGATTTTGAGCACTTCACTGGGCATGAAGCAGACGCATTGCGGGAGTGGCTAGAGCAGCATGCGACAGACGTGCTGGCTTGGCACAAAGCCCACGAACGCAACATGACCATGTATAGCCGTGAAATAGCCTAAATAGCCAAAATAGCCGAAAATGTCAATATTCTAGAAAATTTAATTTTTTCTGGATTCGTATTATAACAAACGCTTTCAGTAACCACT
>CAZLKK010000205.1:0-3093 GCA_964559995.1 uncultured Chloroflexaceae bacterium | reverse complement strand
CGATAATCTTGAAACATATGTGATTGAAAGACTGGCTGAAGCTGCCAAAGATGATGATGGTCTCAAACCGGCTCTTTTAGGTTTTGAAAATCCACACAAAGAAGCAGAGTGGTTGGCAAAAGACGAGGAAAGTAAAAAAACAATTGATAGTCTTCAAGCAGAAGTGCAAGAATATGAATCGAGCCTTAAAGAAATCGGTCATGAAATGTTGTCCTTAAAAGAAGAAATAACAGAAAAAAAAATAGCCGAAATAGCCGAAAATGTCATTCTCCTTCTTGTTTCTTCCCCGTTCCGCATACCTCCCCCTCGTGGGGAGGTCGTATTTTCTCACTTCAGCCGATGACCGCCATCCACCGGAATAATAACCCCACTGACAAACCTAGCACACGCAAGATAGACTACTGCATCCGCCACATCCTCCGCGCTGCCCACCCGCCCCAACAACGTGCTGCGGCGTGCCTGCTCCCGCTGCTGGTCATCCCAATCTTCTGGCAACAGCACCGGTCCCGGTGCTACCCCATTTACGCGCACATCAGGCGCGAGATCATGCGCCAAGTTGCGGGTCAGCATTGCCAGGGCAGCCTTGCTTGCCAAATAGGGAGCATAGTTCTTCCACGTTGTCTCAACCCCCACATCGGTAATGGTAATGAGCGACCCCTTCGCAGCACGTAGGTGTGGGGCAGCCCGCTGCGCCAGAAAAAAGGTACTGCGAACATTGAGCGCAAAGAGATCATCCCACTGTTGGACAGAAACGCTGCCCAACGGCATCCTACCCCATATCCCCGCACTGCACACCAGCAGGTCTAGCCTGCCCGCATGGTCAACCGCATGGTCTATCAACGCCTCCGCCTCGGCAACCTCGGCAAGATTGGCTTGGATGGCAGTGGCAGCCGACTGGTAGGCTTGGAGCTCTTGTACCGTTTGGTCGGCTTGCTTATGGGAACGGTTGTAGTGTATGATGACGGTAGCACCATGCTGTGCCAATGCCAACGCAATAGCCCGCCCAACCCGATGCGCCCCACCTGTCACGAGCGCAACGGTTGAATCCAATTTCATAGGCATTTCTCCCTTCTCTCAGCAATTTCTGCTACAATAGATTCTCACTGGGTACACCCTATGCCCTAACTCGTCATCGTTAGACATCAGGAGACCACTGTTTATGTTAATCAAAAGTCTACGTATGCGTCTTATCCTATTGGCAATGGTGGCAATAGTACCACTTATTACCCTCATTGGCATCAATATTGTTGAGCAATTTCAGTATACCCGTCATACAAGCGAGCGCGAGGTACTCCATCTGACCCAGACGTTTTCGCTGCAACAGGAGCAATTGATAGAAACGAGCCGCCAATTCCTCGTGTCGCTTGCCCATATCCCAAAAGCCCACACTGCCGAGGAATGTTCTACCCATTTTGCCAATTTGCTCTCCAAGTACCCATCCTATGCGAATATTGGAGCGATAGCCCCAAATGGGGATATTTTCTGTAGTGGCTTGCTCCAAGATCAAGATCAGATCATCAATGCGGCTGACCGTTCCTACTTTGCGCGTGTCGTTGAAACCGGCGATTTTGCCATTGGGGACTACCAGATAGGGCGCATCACCGGTGAGCCTTCGCTCAATTTTGGCTATCCTGTCTATAGTGAAGACGACAACCTCATCGCCGTAGTGTTTGTTGCGCTGAAACTTGATTGGGTAGCAGACTATGCAGCCCAACAGGATATACCCCAGGGGGCTACCCTTATGGTCATAGACCGCAAGGGGACAGTCCTCGCCACCTACCCCACGAATAGCCAGTACACCATTGGCAAGCCCTTTGAAGAGGAGGCGGTCTTTGCCCAAATACAACAAAGCGACCAAGCCAATATGATTGAAGCCCCCTCAATGCAGGGGGAGCCAACGTTCTATGCCTTCTCGCCGCTTGGCACCTTTGCCGAAAGTGCCTATATAACCATTAGTATTCCCCAAAAAACCGTTTTTGCCACCGTCTATAATAAGCTCATCCGTGATGTCATTATCGTGGTCATTATTGCTCTGGTTGCCTTTGCCATCTCATGGGTTGGCGTTCATCGGTTCATCACCACGCCTATCAAAAAGCTGGCACAGACAACCCACACCCTCGCTGATGGCGATATGAGTGCCCGTACTCGTATGACCTATGATGGCAGCGAAATAGGCGACCTTGCCGAATCGGTTGACCATATGGCAGAAACCCTCCAACAGCAGTACCAGCGGGTCACGGAGGAATCCTGCGAGCGCGAACGCCTGCAAGAAAAAGAACGCCAAGAACACGCTCGTATGCAAGCTATCATTAAGTCCTATCTCGCTTTCATAGATGAGGTGTCGCATGGCAACCTCACCGAGCGGCTTTTGCTGGAGCAGGATGATGCTATGGAGCAGGACAACATGCTAGGTCATCTCGGCTTGGGACTCAATAGTATGGTAGAAAGTTTGCACAGCATCACCACCCAAGTACAACAGGCAAGCAACGATATTTCAACCGCGGTTAGGGCCATCCTCGCTGCCACCACCCAACAGGCAAGCAGCACCTCTGAGCAATCATCTGCCCTTGAGCAAACCAATACCACAATGGAGCAAATCCGCAATATCGTGCGGCAGAATATGCAACAAGCGACTCTCGTTGCCCAAGAGAGCCAGTCTGCCCTGCTCATTGCCCAACAAGGTACCGATGTGGTAGAAAAGACGGTAAGTGCCATAGAGCGTATTCGTCAACAAATGGAGAGCATCGCCCAAACCATTCTTGGGTTGGCAGAACAAACGCAGGCAATTGGCAATATCACGACTACCGTTAGCGAACTTGCAGACCAGAGCAATATGTTGGCATTGAATGCTGCCATTGAAGCCGCCCGCGCTGGCGAGCAGGGCAAGAGTTTTGCGGTGGTCGCGCAGCAGGTACGTGACCTAGCCGAGCGGTCTAAAGCGGCAACTGCCCAAGTGCAAGACATCTTGGGGGAGATACAGCGGGCATCCAACGCCGCGGTTATGGTGACGGAGGAGGGAACAAAGGGCGTGGAAGCCGGCACAAGCCAGGCACAGAAGGCTGGCGACATTATCCGCAGGATTGTCGCTAAGGT
>CAZLKK010000204.1:0-7461 GCA_964559995.1 uncultured Chloroflexaceae bacterium | reverse complement strand
GCCGTGCGCCCCTACACCCGCATACAACCACAGGGGCAAGGGGATGGGGGCTATCCGAAGGGGGCAAAGGACGGGGAAAAATATCTGCCACACCCGGAGCAAGAACGTCCCTTATTCCCTTGTCCTATAGGAAAGGATGTGGTACAGTAAAGGGGATGCAACTCTTTACATTCCCCGTCTCCGCAACATATGGCAAATGACGTGGGGGAAACTGCCCGTAATACAAAGGCACACCGCATGGCAAACAAGCGAAACCTATCACTACCATTTTCGGTAGCTCTTGTCTGTTTGGTTATCATTGGTACAATGCTAATGTCGCCGCCTGCCCACCAACCACAGGCAGCCCCACTAGGCAATGCGACCCAGACTGCCTATGCCTTTGTGACGGCAACCGCCGAAGAACAAACCCGACAGGGTGCCACCCAAACTGCCGCTTACCCCATGACAGAAACCGCACGGGCAATGGGTACGAGCAAGACAACAGAAGATACCCCTACTACGACCAATACCAACACGCATACCCCCACCAACACGCATACGAACACCCCAGAAGACGATGCTGCAACGGTAAGTGAGGAGGCGACCAACACCCCAACAGATGAAGCGACCAACACCCCAACGCATACGTCCACGCCAATACCGGGACCAACACCGGAATCAGCAACCCTAACACCGACTCCCGAAGCAACTCAGGAAATCACCAAAACGCAAGAACTTTTTGACTGTCCTATAGGAGAGACGGTGATCATTGAAGGGAATGATGCCCCCCCCCTGACCTCATTGGTGCTGTTCATTGGCAGGGAGGAAAAAGATGATCGCGTGCGGCGCAAGGAACCCTATACCAAGCAACGCTATATTCCCATTGGTGGGGGAACAAGTGATTTCAATGGACACTACACCCTCTCACTGGTGATGGGCGAAGAAGCCCAACCACAAACCTACGATGTGCAAATCCGAGTGCGTGACAACCTAAAGTTGGTACGCAAACTCAAGTGCCGGGTTGAGGAGCGTTCGACAACCTGGGAGCTAGACGAATACTAGCCGCTTTGCTCGACCTTGCATGTCTACTCCCTATCCTCATCCCGCTGGCTCATATACTCTGCCAACAACTCCCGTAAGCGGAGCCGCGCTCGATGCAACCGAACCTTCACCACATTCTCGCTCAACCCAAGCGTTTCGGCAGTCTCTGCGGTGCTTAACCCTTGCATCTCCCGCAGCACAAAGACCACCCGCAACGTTTCTGGAACAGCAAGCAACGCCTCTTCAAGTTGCTTGCGTAGCTCATTATCTAGGGCTATCTGCCCAGGGTTGACGCTCCATACCTGGCGATTTTGCACTAGATCATCCGCATGGATTGTCTCTGCTATATCGTGAATTGAGGTCATATTGACATGCTGGCGGCGCAGCTTCATCAAGGCTTCGTTGGTCGCTATACGATATAGCCACGTTCCCAAGCCACTGCGCCCATCAAAGGTGTGTATCTTATCGCAGGCTTTGATAAACGTCAGTTGCAAGATACTTTCTGCCTCGTCGGGGTCGGCAAGCAGGCGCAATGCCTGACTGTAGACAATGGATGCATACCGTTTGACCATACAGGTACAGGCATCGGGGCAACCGTCACGCAAGGCTTGGAGCAATTCTTCTTCAGTATCATAAACATGCAGATGTATTTCGGGTCCAGGCACGTTCTTTTCTCCTGAGCAATGGATAATCTGTTATTCTTAGTCATAGGTGCATGATACCCTATTTTTGTTCCTCTTGTGTTGCTTGGAGCAGGACATGCTCCCTTGTTATTCTGCTTCCCCCCACATAGTCTGGTCTATGCTTCCATATCCTGTGCTACAATAAAGCCATTCACTATTGCCATTGATTGATTGATTGATTGATGGGTTGATACCTTTTGATACCTTTTGATACCTTCTGTTGTGTCTAGTGGATAATAGCTTATGCGTACTCTTCTACCTACAACCCGATATACCCTGCTATTGCTAACCATAGCTGCACTCCTGACCACCGCACTGCCAGCAAAAGCGACCCACGAGTTGCCCCCATCGTCCCACCACCAATACGTGGGCGACAGGCTTGGGCTACCGTTGGCACAGGCTGAATTTGCCTTTGTCGCACCGCCAACAATTAGTATGGAGACCTACCAAGCGGTCTATTGCCAGCCACGCCACGGCAGAGTCAGTGACGCATGCCCCTATGCCTCGCAAATGTACCAAATGCTTGTAGACTATGGCATAGACCCGGTGATAGAGTTGGCATTTGCTGCTAAAGAGACCGAGTTTGGGGTTACGGGACCAGGACGCGCCCCACAATACAACATTCATTGTGTCATCTGCAACAGTTGGGATGGCAGCACTTGCCAGGGACCTTACCATACCCGCTTCGCTACCTATGCTAGTTACCTCCATTCGCTGGAAGCATGGATACACCTTATCCTCTCCAGTGGCATTTATGTAGACGCAGGACATGCTACCTTTCAGACGGTTATACCCATCTATGCCCCTTCTTTTGAGAACGATACCGCGCTCTACATAGCCCAAACGGAGTCGTGGGTACGCGGGTGGCGGTCTTGGGAGAGCAACGCAACCATCGCCTCATCCCCCAACGTAGGGGGAACGGGTATCAAGCAGCCGCCCCATTTGCTTGGCGATCCCCGTTTCCTCAATGGAGACCGCATACCCGGCGCACAGTCGATTGCGCTGGCAACCCCCCCGGATATACTAGATAAGCCTGCCCTGCCCACAAACGTTACCAGTATGGTAGACAATAACGACAACGGCTTTAGTGCCAACCAAGATACGTGGATTTCCGGCTGGTGTGGGGTCAATGACAAGCACATTGTCATCAACTCAACCAGCACGATGCAAGAGAGCACAAGTCGCGCTTCTTGGGTGCCAGATGGACTTGAAGCGGGGGTCTATGAGGTACAAGCGTACATCCCCGCTTGTGGACATGGCGATGCGACATCCTCCGCCCACTACACCATCACCCATGATGAAGGTATCAATACCGTTACCATCAACCAGCAAACATCTGTGGGACAGTGGGTGAGTTTGGGGGTGTATGCGTTTGGCGCACGGTTCAACCCAACGGTAGAGATTAGCGACTTGACGAATGATGATGACCGTGATGTATTAGTTGACGCTATCGCTTGGATACCCTCTACCCAACAACCGTCTGCGCCATCTCAAGCATATCAGGGGGTACCACTGCCTCCAGAACCTGTTGCCATCCCTACCCCCCAACGTGTGGAGCACCCTAGACCAGATTACTCTGCCCCTATGCCCTGGCTTATCGCATGCATCCCAGATAGGCTCTCTATGTGGCTTATAGAGAGCTTATCCCCCATGCTATCCTCTACGGCTCTACCATCCCTAACGTCTTCACCAATGCCTACGTTTTCACCAATGCCTACGTCTTCACCAATGCCTACGTCTTCACCAATGCCTACGTCTTCACCACCTAGCGTTTCTCCGCCTATGCGATCTTCTAAACAAGGACACATTTTGGTTGTCACCCGTGGCGGCAGTTTGCGGAGCGAGCCACGCCTCGCGCTAGATACGACTATCGCGTATGTATGCCCCGGTGATGAGGTGCAGGTATTGGCAGAGCAACAGGAAAACCAGCGTACATGGCTCCATATCCGGGTGCTTGCCCCATCCAGCGATTGTGCAACGACACACGCTATGACTAACGCTGAGGGGTGGGTGGATGAGTCGGTTGTGATGGAGTAGGGGGTAAGGGGGTACGCTCTTCCGCTTTTATCATTGCTTGTATCGTAAGTCCTACCCTTATCAGTATACCACAGGGTTAGTTGTGCATGCTCTTTTGTATTACCAGGATACCCCCCTTGACCCCTCGCCCTGGTATGGGATTCTCCTGTAGAACCGTAGCATGCTACGGCTCTACAACGGACATAGAAGCGAGGGCAGGGGGAACGAGAGGGCAAGAAGGGCAAAATTTCTTTGATTGTGCGACTTTACAACCGCCCTGTTCCGCGTCATTTATGGGATTGCCAGATGGCGGCATCCCATGCCGTGTCTACCTGCTGCTCCGTCTCTTGCAACGTGCCGCTTGTGTCTATCACTACATCCGCCTGGGCAACCTTGCTCGCCTGGGTAGGCTGTGAAGACACGCGCTGCTTGGCTTCCTGCTCAGACATGCCCCGTAACCGCATCAGCCGGGCGATTTGCTGTTCTTGCGGACACGTCACCACCCAGATACTATCACAATAGGCTTTCCAACCCGATTCGAGTAGCTTAATGGCATCTATCACCGCAACATGCCGCTCGCCGTGGTTTGCTGCCACTTGCTTGAGCCATTCCAGAATCTCGGCATGCACAGCAGGATGCACCATGTGCTCCAATCGTTGGAGCGCATCAGGATTACTAAACACCAGGGAGCCAAGTTTACGGCGATCTAGCGGTCCCTCTGGATAGGTGCATATATCGTTGCCAAACGCGCTGACAATTTGGTGATAGACGGGCTTGCCCGGCTGTTGAAGCTGATGGGTAATCTTGTCCGCGTCAATCGTAGATGCTCCATGACGGGCAAGCATAGCCACAACCGTACTCTTGCCCGTAGCAATATTGCCTGTTAGCCCTATGAGGAAAAGATGAACCGGTTTCATCGCTTTCTCCTTATTTCTATACAAGCTACAAACCCCGTAGGAAAGCAGCAAAATACGCTTTTTTGGTCTGCATGGTTCCCGTCTCGGTAACATGAGAATGCATCCCCCATGCTATAATCAGAAGGGAGACTATCTATATTCCATATTCGCCTGCACCGGTAGGGTGTTGTCTACCGGTTGTGGGTAGCGAAATGAACCAGAGGGAAGGAGCACGGTATGCCTGATGTCGCCAATCTGATTCGCCCGGACATTGCAACCCTAGAACCATATACCCCTATCGTACCACCTGACATCCTGGCAGCGCAACTAGGAGTCCCTGAACAAGCTATCATTAAGCTGGACGCAAACGAAAATCCGTATGGACCGTTGCCAGCAGTGCGCGAAGCCCTGGCAGCAGATGGTGTCCCCTATGCAACCTACCCCGACCCCGACCATACTCACCTACGCGCTGCCCTAGCTGATTATACGGGACAGCCGGTTGAGCGGATACTGTGTGGGGCAGGGGCAGATGAACTGATAGACATGCTGTTGCGGCTTTTCCTCCAGCCGGGCGATAGGGTTATAGATTGTCCGCCAACGTTTGGGATGTATGCGTTTGATACGCTGGTCTGCGCCGGGCAGGTGGTGAATGTCCCACGGCGCGAGGACTTCGCGTTGGATGTGCCGGCGATAGAGCGGGCGGTGGCAGAGACTCGCGCTAAAGTGGTCTTTATCACCTCCCCCAACAACCCCACCGGCAACATCACGCCACCAGATGAGATTGAGCGACTGCTCCAGCTTCCGTTGCTGGTTGTCGTAGACGAAGCCTACATTGAGTTTACCCGCAATCGTCAGGGGGTAAGCGCGTGGGTGGCAGAGTATGCAAACCTCATTGTTCTACGGACATTCAGCAAGTGGGCAGGGTTGGCGGGGCTGCGGGTAGGCTATGCGCTGATGCACGAGCAGCTTGCCCCGCACCTGTGGAAAATCAAGCAACCCTACAATGTCAATGTGGCTGCGCTGGTTGCAGCACAAACCGCCCTTGAGCATAGAGAAGATTTGCTTGATAATGTCGCACGGATTGTCTGTGAACGGGAGCGGATGATGTTGGCGTTGGAGCGTATCCCGTTTTTGTCTGCCTATCCATCGCAGGCAAATTTCTTGCTGTGTCGTGTGGTCAATGCTGATGCATACGAGGTGAAACACCAGCTTGCCCAACGGGGTATTCTGGTACGCCATTACCAGAAACCGGGGTTACAGGATTGTATCCGTATCTCCATAGGTACTCCAGACCAGATGAATATGTTGGTAGATGTTTTGGAAGCAATGAGTCAAAAGGTAGCATGATTAAGGAGTAAAACAAACCGTATGCAAGAGATGTTACAAGAACTGCTCAATGGAGCACACGAGATGGCATGGAAGGCTGGCAAGATTACCACCCGCTATTTTCAGACTGGCGTAGTCACAGACCGCAAAGCTGACAATTCGCCTGTGACGATAGCAGACCGCGAGACGGAACGCTATCTCCGGGCGGCGATATTGGAACGCTACCCTGCCCATGCCGTACTTGGCGAAGAGGACGGGTTGAGTGGCAATGAAGGTGCTGAGTGGCGATGGATTCTCGACCCGATAGATGGTACCAAGTCGTTTATCCACGGCATGCCACTGTATGGCGTGATGATAGGTATAACGCACAAAGATCGCCCGGTTGTTGGTGTGGTCAATATCCCGGCACTTGGTGAGATTGTCTATGCCGCCCAGGGACTCGGCTGTTGGTGGAATGGACGGGCGTGTCAGGTGTCGGCGGTGAAGACCCTCAACGAAGGGTTGCTGCTGACCACCTGTGCCACCCGCTATGACCGCTACGACAAACAAGCCGCCTACGACAAACTCGTGGATGAGGCACGGCTGTTTCGCACTTGGGGCGATTGCTATGGCTACCTGATGGTCGCTACCGGGCGGGCGGAGATGATGATGGACCCGGTAATGAACATCTGGGATGCAGCAGCCTTGTTGCCCATATTGCAGGAGGCAGGCGGCACGTTTACCGATTGGCATGGTGAGGCACGGATTGATGGTGGCAATGGCATTGCTACCAATGGTCTCATTTTTGAAGAGGTAATGCAGATTATCACAGGGGCAACATGAACAAACCGCGACAGGCAACGATAAAGCGGCAGACGGGTGAGACGGACATCACCCTGATACTGTCGATAGATGGTACAGGTTTGGCAGAGGTGCAAACGGGTATTGGTATCCTTGACCATATGCTGACGTTGTGGGCAAAGCATGGCTTGTTTGACCTGACAGTCCAAGCACAAGGCGATTTGCATGTAGACGAGCACCATACTGCCGAGGATACCGGTATTTGTTTGGGTATAGCCCTCAACCAAGCCCTCGGTGAGCGGCGGGGGTTGGTGCGTACTGCCCATAGCTACGTCCCGATGGATGAGACGCTGGCGTTGGTGGCAGTGGATATGGGCGGGCGACCCTACTGTGTGGTGCAGGCAACCTTTGCGACTCCCCGTGTGGGGCAGCTTGGCACTGATCTTGTGGAGCACTTGTTTGAGAGCATAGCCACCCACGGGCGGCTCAATCTGCATGCCCAGGTGCTCTATGGCAAAAATGACCACCACAAAGTAGAGGCGCTCTTCAAGGCGATGGGACGGGCGATGGATGCTGCCACCCGCATAGATGATCGGTTGGCGGGGGGCATCCCTAGCACAAAGGGAGTCCTGACGATTTGATGTTGATGGGGAGCGTCTCACGTTTCTATTTGGTTTGGAAACAGGGTTTTTAGCAAAATAGGAGGTAACAGTATGGCAGAAGTAACCGGAAACACTCGT
>CAZLKK010000203.1:3753-7503 GCA_964559995.1 uncultured Chloroflexaceae bacterium | reverse complement strand
CTTCCTCATTGGCGTAGGATTGTACTGTCCAGTAGGGTGCAGGTATGGTAGGGTTTACCTCGTCTGGTACATACGGGGAGCTTGCAACCAGCGTTTCGAGCAGGGCAAACGCCTGCTTGCCCCGCTGCACCCCACCAGCTTGTACCAGCGATTCGCTCATACGGGTAGCGGCATCCAGACATGCAATAGGGTACCAGTCGGGGTCTGCCAACGCATCTGCCAATAGTTGCTCAACTGTTGCCAATGTAGTTGTATCACCATTGACCAGTCGGGTGAGTCGTGTTCGTAGCGGCGCACAAAAGCCATCGCTGCCAGCCCATTCGCGCCAGTCTTCCGCAGGGAAAGGATGGGGAAGCGGGAAGAGTTCCGCGAGAAACTGTTTGCGGCGCATCCAGCGGCGACCTATAGCAGGGTCCATCACCTGCACAAAGGGGCCAGTCATGCCCCAGGCAATACAAAAATGTCCAAACCCATTGGGCAACTGCATGGCAATGAGCGCAGGCAAACTCGTTGGCTCATCAATCAGCAGATGGTCGGTTGGCACCAGCATCTGCTCGGCATTGAGACCAAGTAGGTTGGCAACCTCTTCTAGCGTGTCTATTGAGGTACCATCCACATCTGTCTGACAGGCTTCCCGTAACCGCGCATAGCTGGCGGAAATACCGAAGCCTTGCAACGCAGCCTTCAATGCCGCCGGACCGCAATCCATAGCAGAGGTCTGGATAACTTCGGGTACCAACAAGTGACGTGGTGGGTTGGTGGTGCGGAGTATACTCATGTAATCCTATAAAACAACGGGTTTGCCAACCCCCTGCTGATTGTCTGCAATCTGCCCAAGCGGGGAAATGCCTGCTCCTGTACGGGATTGAGCTTGCTTTGCTTCTGTGCGTTAGGGGGGGGCGTATTCAGCCAGCCAATTTCCTGGAGAAACAGCATAATGGGATGCACCTGCCCGGCGACTATCCTGACGCGCCCTATGAGTGGTTCGGTTGGCAAGGCGGCAATGGCATCATAAGATGGTATCCAGATCGTTGTTTGTAGGGGTTGGTGTTCGCTGCTTACCTGGATGTCGTAGATTTGCACCTGGATCGGCGTAGGATACACCCCGGTATCGCTTTCCAGCCAGAGGTAGGTTTGCTGTCCCTGCTGAATGAACGCAACTGCCGAGGCGGGAAAGGTCGCTGCTACAACAGGAGTATCCAGCAGCGCATCACGGTTGATACGCACGGGAAAACTGCTTTCGTAGAGGGTGATGGTTCCTTGAAACAGCCAGACTATCCAAGCGATAACGAGCAAAAGGGCAACCGTTAGCCCAAATAGGGATAACCGCCGACCACTTGCTTTGATCGCACGGGTTGAAGCAGGAAAAGAAAGAGACATGCAGCCATCCTCATTGTATACGACATACATTGCGATTTGATTACACCATCTGCTTGCCATTCGGATGCGTGCCGCAGTACACTGCGAACGATGGAGATGGGTCAGAAGTAGTATACCATGCTATCGCCTTATAAACGCCTTTAGTCTTACACCGCTACCAGAGAAGATGAACTTTCAGGGGCGTGGTTTCATCTATGGTATAATTCAGGTAATTTACGTCAATCTTGATGGTGAGCAATAACGATGCTTTAGCTACTCAGAAAAGAAAAGGCATAACCAGTGGCACACACCACTAAAACTCGTCTTGTTACCCCCCCTCTGCGATTCTTTCTGCTTGGTTCGCCCGGCATAGAGTCAGGAGACCAATTGCTTGCCTCACAGCTGAACATTCGGGCACAAGCGTTGGTCTACTATCTGGTTATGGATCGCCGAACACATAGCCGCGATGAGCTATCAACCCTCTTTTGGGACAATATGCCGAGTACGCAGGCACGTAAAAATTTACGCAATATCCTTCCCTGTTTACGTACTATGCTAGGGACATACTTCATTATTACCCACCATACCATCACCTTCAATGTGCATACGAGTTTCTGGCTAGATGTGGCGGTTTTTTGCCGATTATGTGCTCCATCGCTGGACGGCGTTGCGACTGAGCAACTGTGGGAAGCCGTGGAGCTCTATCAAGGCGATTTCTTGCAGGGGTTTGGGGTACGACATGCGCCGCAGTTTGAAGAGTGGATGTTGTTGGAACGTGAGCGGCTACGGGCAATGATGATAGATGCCCTGACCACGCTGGCAGAACGACATACGCAACAACACGACTATCAACTAGGCTTAGCCGCCTCCCGCCATTTGCTCGAAATGGAACCCTGGAATGAGACCGCACACCAATATCAGATGTTGCTCCTAGCACAGCAAGGTCGGCGTGACCTAGCACAAACTCAGTATACTATGTGCTGTCGTATCCTGGAATCGGAATTTACGATGCAGCCCTTGCCAGAAACTACCGCCTTGTATCAGGCTATCCAGGCAGGCGATCTGCACAAAGCTAACGCAATAGCTATGCGGGGCAAGGCGACACAGACAACCGACATCTCCACGACCCCCACATATAGCCCACCTGTAGAGAACCTTCCTGCGGGAGATGCCCTGTCGCCATTGCCAGCAGCTCCCATTACCCACATGGGCATCACGCCTGATGGTCGCTTATTAGCCGAGAGTACATCCTGCCAAACGATTACCCTGTGGAATATCCATACAGGCAAGGTAACGGCAATCCTGGAAGGACATAATGGGACGGTTACGGCACTGGCAGTCGGGGGGGATGGGATACTGGCAAGCGGCAGCAGCGATGGCGCAATTTTGCTGTGGGATACGTCCACTGGCACACTGCGCCATCGGCTACGGGGGCATACCGGCTTCATTGCTACCATCAGGTTTGCGCCAACGCAGGATATGCTGATTAGTGGCAGCAGCAATGATCATACCCAGGAAGTGCGTGTGTGGTCGCTGCAAACAGGCAAGTGTCTGTCTGCGTTCAATACCAAAGTTTGAATGAGATACCCTTCAGTTTAGCTGTTCCTGCTCCGATACCCCATCTGCTTCATAGGGATCGTGCAGGAGCAACTCACGAGTTTGTGCTGTTGGTTGGCTGAAGTATGAGCGCACCAGCGGCACCATCGCCCCGGACGCGCCCAGAACAAGACTGACTTGTTTGAAAAGTATCGTTTGCGTCAGCCCAAAGTTCAAGAGCCAGACACCACCCATCCCAACAATGCTCGGTACAAGCACCAATGCAAAGCAGGCTTTCATCGTGCGGTCAAAACGGTGGGCAAAGTCAAAGAGATGACTAAAATTGACCAACCCCTCCTCCAACAAAACAATTTGCGCGGTGTCTGTGGCAATCGTCGAAGCCCCACCGAGCGAGACAGAAACGTGCGCCTGCTTAAGCGCGATAGCATCGTTGATACCATCGCCTACAAAGCATACACACCGCCCCTTGAGCCGTAGTTGCTGGATAATATCCGCTTTGTTCTGCGGCAACGTTTCGGCAAAGTACTCATCAATGCCGAGGTCATGAGCGAGTTTGCGCGTGGGAGCTTCGCGGTCTCCAGAGATAATCGCAATATGTTGGATGCCCCGCTGCCGCAAATCTGCAATCATCTGGGGGGCTTCGGGACGCAACGTAGGCACTAGCTCAATGGCACCCACGATAACCCCCTCGCGTGCAACCAGCACCAGCGAATGTCCCTGTTCGTGTGCCGCTTCTTCCACGGTAGTTACCCGTTCGGGGAGCTCTATAGCCATTTTTTGCATAAAGCGATAGCTGCCTACGTGTACCTGCTTGGCATCAATTTCTACTTCCAA
>CAZLKK010000203.1:2269-3668 GCA_964559995.1 uncultured Chloroflexaceae bacterium | reverse complement strand
CATACGAGAGATTGGCGATTGTCGGGAGCGAGATTCCCCGTTCGTCTGCCGCCTCAACAATCGCCAGCGCAATCGGGTGGGTTTGCTTGCACTCGGCAGCGGCTGCCCACGCCAGTATTGTCTGTTCGCTTAGACCATCCCACGTATGCACCTGCCCAACATGGGGTTGATAGATGGTCAACGTCCCGGTTTTGTCAAATACAACCGTATCCACATCGCGCAGCATATCTAGCATACGCCCATCTTTGATCAAGATACCCTGATGGGACATGATGCGGAAATAGTTGAGGACGGCTAGGGGGGCAACAATGTTCATCCGTAAGCCAAAGTGCGCCGCAATGAGTGCCGCCCCAGACACTGGGTCTAGTGCAAGCATGGTCAACAAGCCCAGGATCAATGTAGGCGGTACCGTAGCATTTGCCATCTCTTCGGCACGCAACTGTACCTCGGTCTGAGCACTCATGGTCGTATTGAGCATATGCCCAATCTGCGCCACAGTCGTCTCCTCGCCGGCTTTTTCTGCTTGAATTTGCAGGGAGCCAGCCAATACGATGGTGGCAGCAAAAACCTGCTCTCCCTCACCTTTTTCCGCCGGCTGCGACTCGCCGGTGAGCATATGCTGGTCTACACTGGCAGTCCCGGCAACCACAATGCCATCAACAGGAATAACATCACCGGTATGTACCACCACCACATCGCCCCGTTGCACATGCACAAAGGGGGTGCGTACCTCGGTACCATTAACCAGGGTGTACACAAAATGCGGTTGTTGTTTGAACACGTTGACAAGCTGGTGTTTAGAATCGTTCTGGATACGAAATTGCATTTTGAACGCTATTGCATTGATCAGTGAGGTGGCAACACTTAGCCCAAAGTGTCCAGTAGCTATGGTAGCCAGGATGGTCAGACATACGGTAAACCCAACATCAATTTTGTGTTGTTGCACCAGTTTTATCCAGGTATGTTTGAAAACTTGCATCGTAGGAATAATGATGAAGGGCAGGGCAACCAAGCGAAGCGGGGGAAAAAGCAGCGTACCCACGACATCTATACCGACAGCGGTCATGCTCATTTTCAGATTGGTGTCTACCTCCTGTTCCGTCAAACCAAATGAGCTGCGTTTGACCCGCGGAGTTGTCTTTGCTGGTTGCAGCCATACACTGACTCGACGGTCTTTTGCCAAGATTGATTTGCTGTGGAACCGTTCATAGGTGATTTCAATGCTTTCTTGCACCGATTCGCTGGCTTGCTCATACAGTGTGGTCAGCGCATCTTGTGCTTGTTCCAGCGCATCGGGTGAGCGCATAGTAGTGACAAGGTGTTTTTCTTCTGTCGTCAGCAGTCGATAACCGAGGGTTTGTTGGTTGAATTGCCGCCGATATTCCTGTTCGACAGTCTG
>CAZLKK010000203.1:0-2259 GCA_964559995.1 uncultured Chloroflexaceae bacterium | reverse complement strand
CTCTTGTTCGCCTGCTTACGGTGTGCTCCGTATGCATCTACAGATAATAGATATACGTCATGAGCTAACGCTGGTTTCATGCTCAAGGTGGCAACGCACGGTACCCCCCCCCGCTACGAGTGTTGGCTCTGGCATACTCTGGCGACAAATGTCCATAACCTCTGGACAGCGAACTTGAAATGGGCAGCCGGTAGCCACACCCTGCGTCTGGTTGGACAAAGCCGTTGGTGTGGGGAAAAGCCGCCGCTGCCGAGCGCGTTCACGCTGTTGTGTCGGATGGGCAATTGGGATAGAAGCCAACAGCATATGCGTGTAGGGATGAACCGGGGCATGGTAGACGCGCTGTGTTGGTCCCGTTTCCACCAAATAGCCACGATACATGACCCCCACTTCATCGCAGATATGCCGCACTATCGCAAGATCATGCGTGATGAACAGATAGGTCACGCCGCGTTGTTGCTGAATATCCATTAACAGATTAAGTACTTGGTTTTGGATAGACACATCTAGCGCACTTGTTGGCTCATCGCAAATAATCAGGTGTGGCTCAACTGCCAGCGCACGGGCTAACGCGACCCGTTGTCGCTGTCCACCAGAGAGTTCGGCAGGAAATTTCTGCATATGGTCAGGTTTTAAGCCTACCTGTTCAAGCAATGCTGCTACCAGCATAGTGCGCGTATGCCCCGCCCGCACTTGGCGGTGGCGGGTCATCAACTCACCAACAATTTCCCCAACGGTATGCGCGGGGTTGAGCGATGAAAAAGGGTCTTGAAAGATCGCCTGGGCATAGCGGCGGTAGGCAAGCAGTTTGGCACCTGTCAGATGCCCAACCTCATAACCACCAACGAGCAACGTACCCTGTTTTGGCGAAAGAAGCTGTAACAACGTCCGGGCTATCGTTGTTTTACCCGAACCAGATTCGCCGACTAGCCCGAAGGTGGAGCTCGCCGCAACGGTAAAGCTGACGTGGTTTACGGCTTTCACCACCGGGGCGTGTCGCCGCCACAACGATGGTTTGCGCGAAAATTCGACGGACAAGTTGTCCACCTGTACAATTGGTGTGCGATTATCGCTGGAGGTCATGAGATTGTCTAGTTTCATAGAATTGGGTTGCATCGGTAAGATCAATCTCCTCAATACGGACACAGCGGCTGGCATGTCCATTGTCCAGTTGCCGCAGGGGTAGATGTTCTTGTAAACAATGCTTGGTTGCAAAGGGACACCGTGACTGGAAGCGACAACCGGTAGGGAAAGCTGATGCATCCGGTACGATCCCCGGTAAGACCGGCAGCCGCTTCCCAACTTCAGCATCATCTGGGATAGTGTGTATCAGGGCTGCGGTGTATGGGTGGGCAGGTTGTGCGAAGAGCGTTTGTACCGGGGCTATTTCACACACCTGTCCTGCGTACATGACTACCACCCGGTCACATACCTCAGCCACAACGCCCAGGTTGTGGGTAATCAGCAGGAGCGAGAGCTGCAATTGTTGTCGCAGGTCGGCAAACAGATCGAGTATTTGCCCCTGCACGGTCACATCTAGGGCAGTGGTTGGCTCATCCGCAAGCAGGAGTTGCTGGTTGCAGGCAAGGGCACGGGCAATCATCACCCGCTGCGCCATCCCCCCCGAAAACTGGTGCGGGTAATCATCTATGCGGTGGTGTGGCTCTGGCACATGCACTAGCGACAAAAGCTCAAGCGCACGAGTATGTGCCTGTTGTCTGCTCATGTGGTGATGTTGCTGCAATGGCTCCATAATCTGCTGCCCAATCGTGAGTGATGGGTTTAGCGAAGCCGTTGGGTCTTGAAAGATCATCGCCATCTCCTTGCCGCGCACCTGCCGCAACTCCGATTCACGCAACCCAACTAGCTCGCGTCCTTTGAGCCGAATAGACCCCTGAGAGATGTAGCCTGGCGGCGGTATCAACCCCATAATAGACAGTGCAGTCATGCTCTTGCCACAACCAGACTCGCCCACCAATCCGAGACTCTCGCCTGCCGCCAGTTCAAACGAGACATCCTGGAGAATACACCGCTCGCCCCCATCGCTTCTATCAAACGATGGGAAGCGTACCTCAAGTTGCTGAACAGCCAGCACTGGTAGACACGTAGGGGGTGTGTTATGGTTATGGCTATGGCTATGGGTTATCGCCTGGGTGCTCAATTGAGCGGTATGGCTAACCGTTGGTTGGTGTGCTGGTACCTTGACCCGTGATGCGCTTTTGCCGTGGTGGGGAGTCTCCTTGCCTAGCGCATCACGCA
>CAZLKK010000202.1:2709-7533 GCA_964559995.1 uncultured Chloroflexaceae bacterium | reverse complement strand
CTCCCAGACATCCGCTCGTTGACCCTCGCGGCTCGAATAGGGCGAGGGGGAGCCGTTCAACCAGACCTACTCTCACATAAGCTGCTGCTCTATGGCTTGCAACAACCCCCGCAAATTGACCGGCTTACTCAGGTAGTCGTTTGCCCCTGCATCAAAGCAACGCTCCCTGTCCCCCGGCATCGCTAGGGCAGTCAAGGCAATAATCGGGATGTGGGAGATGTACGCATGAGCGCGTATTTTCTCAATAGCTTCTAGTCCACTCATCTTGGGCATTTGAATGTCCATCAAGATGAGCTGTGGTTTTCGCTCACGGGTACGCTCAATTGCCTCTTCCCCATTGCGAGCAACAACGATATGATACCCCTTCATCTGGAGATATTCGCTGTAGAGGTTCAGGTTCGTTTCGTTGTCATCCACAACCAAAATAAGCGTATCTTTGGTTGGCAAGGGTGCTGATACATGCGCTGGTCGTTGATCGCTGGTTTGCTCTTGGTCATCAGCTAACCCTTGTTGTAGCGGGAGCTTAACGATAAACCGGCTGCCCACCTCTAGGCTACTTTCAACGGTAACGCTCCCCCCAAGCAACTCACTCAGCCGCGCTACCAACGCAAGCCCTAGCCCCGTACCAACGTGTTCCCGCGATAGGCTGCTATCAAGTTGCACAAAGGGACGAAAGAGCAACTCGATATGCTCCTCAGCAATGCCGATACCCGTATCCCATACGGTAAATTGTATAACATCATGATCAGATGTTACCTGTAATCCTATTGCGCCTTCATTCCGGGTAAACTTGACCGCATTACTCAACAGATTGATGAGTATTTGCTTGAGCCGGCGCACATCCGTCTGCAAAGCTGTGAGGTCAGTTTGCATGGCAAAGTTGACCGTGATGTTCTTCTTGTGTGCTTGGTGCTTAATAAACTGCATACTCGCGGTACAAATCGTCTCAATAGTGACAGTATCCATATGGACTTCGATCTTACCGGCTTCTATCTTGGCAAGGTCCAGAATATCGTTAATGAGGTCAAGTAAATGTCGTCCACTGTTCTCAATAGTTCGCAGTGTCTTCTCCTGTCGCTCATTGATAGGCCCATAGACATACTCTTGCAGCGATTCTGTTAGCCCAAGGATGGCATTGAGCGGGGTCCGAAGTTCATGGCTCATATTTGCCAAAAATTCATCTTTGGTACGGACAGCACGCGCCAGTTCTGCATTAGCCCGGCTGAGTTCGGTAGTACGCTCATCCACCCGTTGGGCAAGCAACGCCCGGTCCTGTTGCACGGTAGCAAAGAGGCGAGCATTGACAATTGCTTGGGCAGCTTGACTTGCTACCCCTTGCAGGAACAGCAGTTCATCATTGGTAAAGTCGCGGACTGCATCTACGGTTGCCGCACTGAGCATGCCGATAAGCTCGCCCTCACGGACGATACAGGTACTAATCAAGGTGCGTACCCCCGCTTGTATGAAAACGGTAGCATAAACAGGTATGGCTCCTTCGTGTTGTTGAGTGTCTGGGATAACATCTATCATGCCATGACCACACGGGATAGGCTCTAGGTTGCTCTTTGGTATGGCAGGGATAGTATCAGTAATCTGTGGCGATAGCCCAATACTATACGCTTGGGAGAGCGTCTCTGCTTGGGGGTCGTAGAGATGGACACTCACTATAGCAACGGCAAGAGCATGGGCTATTTCTTCACAGACGTTGTGCAAGACCGAGGTCAGGTCGAGTTGCACATTGAGACGGGAGGCAACATGCGCCAACGCTTCAAGCCGTGCGGCATGCTGGCGGTTTTGCTCTTCGCTCTTGCGGAGGGCTTCTTCCGCCTCCTTGCGGTCTGTAATGTCGTGAACAATAGAGTAGAGCAAGGGGTGTCCCTGAACGGTAATCGGACTAGAGTAAACTTCCACATCACGAATGTTGCCCGATGCAAGGCGATGCTTAAAGAAAAAGACCCGCTGCTGTTTGGATATAATGTCTTGTATAATCGTGAAAATTTCTGCTGGCGGCAGGGTGTTAATTTGAGAAATTTTCATCTGCTGTAGGGTCTCTATCGGATACCCATAGAAGGAAACCGCGGCACTGTTGGCATCTACAATAGCTCCCGTATCTGGGTCAAGCAGAAATTGGATGGCTAGACTCTCCTGGAACATAGCACGGTACGTCTCTTCACTCTTTCGCAGGGCTTCCTCTGTCTGCTTGCGGTCTGTGACATCACGGGCTATGCCTTCCATAGCAATGAGGATGTGGTATTCATCATAGACCGGCACCAACCGCTGCTCCAACCAGCAGATATGCCCATCTTTATGCATACAACGCACCAGTAACGGTTGTTCTACCATAGATATGGACTGGATAGCTGTCTCAAAGAGGGGTCTATCTTCGGGGTGCAAGATGGTCAACAGCAAATCGGGGGATTCGTAGTAGGCTGTGGGGGGATAGCCCGTGATGGGCAGCACCGCCCGACTAATGTATTCTATAACCCGTGTGGGATAAAGTCCCACCCGGTAGATAATATCGGCAGCATTCTCGCTCATCCGTCGAAACCGGGCTTCACTCTCACGGAGGGCTTGCCCCGCTTTTTTGTAGACTGTCACATCTTTGACCGCTCCATACACCCGGATGAGTTGGTTGGTTGCAGTATCCAAAATCGGTCTACCGTGGTCGCGGAGCCAGCGGATTTCGCCCCGCTTGGTTCTAATCCGGTATTCACTGACTATCGGCTTCCCTGCCTTGAAAGATGCCATGCGCTCACGACTGATGTAGCGATCTTCTGGCACAATGAGGTCGTCCCAATTGGCAATGGGGTGTTCTTCTGTGGTATAGCCCGTGAGTTTTTCATAGCCATTGAACCCCCATTCAATCGCCATACTGCCGTTATCATTGATACGTACTGAATAGATAGAATCAGAAATCAGGTCGGTGATTTCGCGGTAACGCATTTCGGATCGGCGCAGGGCGGCTTCAGCCTGTTCTCGCTCGGCTATCTCGGTTTGGAGATGCTGATTTGTCTGTTCTAGCCGTTTGGTACGCTCATCTACATGTTGCTCAAGCTCATCACGCACTCGATACAATTGCTCTTCCATCTGTTTGCGTTCGGTGATGTCCGAGGCAATCATGCCTACTGAAGCAACCCCAGATAGCTTGTCGAAGATAGGAAACCTAGCAATCAAAAAGGTATGCCACCCATCCTGAACATAGAACGTTTCCTCATCAGTAATGGACAATCCGGTATGGAAAATCTGTTGCTCCATAGCCTGGTGTTTGTCCGCAACATCCCTGGGAAAGAGGTCATAGGAGGTCTTGCCAATAAGCGAACCTGGGTCTGCATGGAAGAGTATTTCATACTGACGATTGGAGTGGGTAATACGCCCGGTTGTATCTTTGATCACAACCAGCGTAGGGGCATAGTCGAGAATACTTTGTAAGAGAGTCTGGCTTGCTGAGAGGGTCAATTCTAGGTGCTTTTGCTTGGTGATGTCACGGTTGCTAACTTGTCGCCCCAAGAACGTCCCGTCCGGGCTGATGATAGGTTGGCAGACATGCCCTATCCAGCGTTCTTCCCCCATGCGCGTGATGATACGAAACTCGTTGGAGCAGGATTTTTGGTGGTGAAAGGTGTGCTGCAATTTTGCTGCCACTTGTGATTGGTCATCAGGATGGATGATGCGTGATAAGAGCTGTGGGTCTTGCAAGAAGGCTTGGGGGGGGTAGCCGGTGATGCGCTCACAAGATGGCGACATGTAGCGGTAGGTGCCATCAGGTGCAACCCAATATTCCCAATCATAGGTTGAATCTAGCATAATACAGCAGTGGGTTTCCCGTTCCCGTAGGGTTTGTATGGTCTGCTGCTGCTCCTCGATCTGTTGGGTAGATTCGTGGAGTTGTTGTTCAAGCAGGGTTATCCGCTGTTGCAGTATAGCAAGGTCATGGTGCCCGGTGGCTTCTTGCTGTTGGTTGGTATCGTCTTTCATATTGCCCCGATCCTTACGAGGTAGGTTGCTTTCTTTCATGATACACTATAACTGCAAGTATTGGGGCAAGATTCCCAGAGTTATGCAGGGCTGTGTCACAGTCGCACAATCAAAGAAATGTTGCCCTTCTTGCCCACCCTCGCCCCCCTCTCAGGGGTAGGTCACAGGGATTACGGGCAGGATGAGATGCCCAAAGATACCCAGAGATACCAGGCAAGATATTCTTATGTGGTACAATACCTACCGGTATTTTTGTACACAACAAGGAGCTAGAGAGAGAATCTTAATCTATGACAACCAATCTGAACCAATTGCTTGATCGTATTGAAGCACAGGAAGCCACGATTGCTATTATTGGGCTTGGCTACGTTGGCTTGCCCCTAGCGGTTGTTTTTGCCAACGCTGGTTATACGGTCAAAGGATTAGACATTGACCAAGACAAAGTAGACCTGATCAACCGTGGTGAATCCTACATAGAGGACATCCCATCTGAACAGATCGCCAGCATCAGAGCCAACGGGCACTTTGAGGCGACTACCGACTTTTCTGTATTGGCAACGTGTGATGCTGTGAGTATCTGTGTGCCAACACCGCTCAACAAGACCGGTGACCCGGATGTTTCCTACATTGTCAATGCCGCAGAACACGTTGCGGGGTATCTGCACCCCGGCATGCTTATTGTGCTAGAGAGCACGACCTACCCTGGCACTACATCTGACGTGATTTTGCCCAAACTTTGCGAGTGTAATCATACTCTGCACGTTGGGCAGGATTTCTTCGTGTGCTTTTCGCCAGAACGGGTAGACCCAGGACGGAAAGACTGGACTACCCGCAATACGCCAAAGGTGA
>CAZLKK010000202.1:0-2699 GCA_964559995.1 uncultured Chloroflexaceae bacterium | reverse complement strand
CTCCATCCTGTCTGCAAGCCGGGCGTAGTCTCTACGAAAAAGCGGTAGATCAGATAGTCCCTGTCTCTTCCACCGAAGCTGCTGAGATGGTCAAACTGTTGGAAAATACCTTTCGTGCGGTAAACATTGGTCTGGTTAATGAAATCTTGTTGATGTGCAATAAACTAGGGTTAGATGCGTGGGAAGTGATAGACGCTGCGGCTACTAAACCGTTTGGTTTTATGAAGTTTACCCCCGGTCCCGGCTTGGGGGGACACTGCATCCCGATAGACCCGCTCTACCTCTCTTGGAAACTGCGTACTCTCAACTACACAGCCCGGTTTATTGAGTTGGCAAGCGAGGTGAACACCTCTATGCCCCACTACTGGGTGCAACATGTGCAAGATGCGCTCAATGAAGCCAGCAAATCGGTTAAGGGGAGCACTGTTCTTGTTCTTGGCGTTGCCTATAAGAAGGATATTAGCGACATACGCGAATCGCCATCGCTTGATATTATTCATCTGCTCAAAGAAAAAGGGGCGCATGTCCAATACCACGATCCCTATGTCCCCGAATTTCACTATGATGAGGTCGCTATGGAGAGTATCACTGATCTGAACAGCAGCATCCAACAGGCAGATTGCGTGGTCATTGTGACAGACCATACCAGCTATGATTGGGCCTATATTGCCAAGCATGCTCGGCTAATCGTAGATACGCGGCGAGCCATACGCAGCGCGTTACCGCATCACGATGCATAACTTTCCCAAACAACGTATGCAGAAAGGAAGTGTTCTATGGCTACCTATATGGTAACTGGTTGCTCCGGGTTTATCGCCTCTCGCGTTACCGTACTGCTGCTTGAAGCGGGGCATGCTGTCATTGGCATAGACAACCTCAACGACTCCTGTGACCTTCGGCTCAAACACTGGCGACTTGCTCAGGTGCAAGATCACCCGGCATTTACCTTTCACGAGGCAGATATTTGCCATCGTGCCGAGTTGGATGAGCTATTTCAACGACAGCCTATAGATGGTGTGGTCAATTTGGCGGCGCGTGCGGGGGTGCGCTACTCTGTTATCAACCCGTGGGTTTATACCGAAACCAACCTCACCGGGGTGCTCAACCTGCTAGAACTCTGCCGTTCCCACGCTGTCGCCAAGTTTGTGCAGGCTTCTACTTCTAGCCTGTATGGGGCTATTAACCCCCGCCCCTTCCAAGAGGATGCCAATACCAATCAGCCGCTTTCGCCCTATGCTGCATCAAAGAAAGCCTCTGAAACGATGTGCTATACCTACCATTATTTGCATGGGATAGACGTTACGGTATTTCGTTTCTTCACCGTCTATGGTCCCGCTGGACGACCCGATATGAGTCCCTTTCGCTTTGTACAGTGGATCAGCGAGAACCATCCTGTCACGGTCTATGGTGATGGGCAACAATCCCGCGATTTTACCTATGTAGACGATATAGCCCGTGGGGTTATCGCTGGCTTGAAGCCGTTGGGGTATGAGATTATCAACCTGGGGTCTGACCAGCCGGTGGTGCTGATGGACTTTCTCCACTTGGTAGAAGAACTGGTAGGCAAGCAGGCGGTCATTGATTATCAACCGCGCCATTCAGCCGATATGCTGCATACTTGGGCAGACATCAACAAAGCCGAGCGATTGCTTGGTTGGCGACCACAGACCCCCTTTGTTGATGGGGTGCGCCAAACCGTCGAGTGGTATCAGACGCACCGCGATTGGGCAAAGGATATAGCCACCCAATAGCCGGGTAATGGCAAGTCCCATCCCCTAGCGTTTGGGATGGGATTTGCTGCCAAGCAGCACTAAACACCCATACTTCACCACCTCAAACCACGCCAGCGACCCACACAGGAACAGCCCAAGCAGACCATCGCGCCAGCCGCCAAGCTGCATATACCTTCGCCACAACTCGCGGGCAGGCGCACCAACAAAGTTGCGTAGCTTCGGTTGCCGCCCGTTGCTTTGCAGGATACGCGCTTCGGCAAGGGCATACCCTGCCTGCTTGCGCCAGAACTCCCCCACCTGTTCAATATTGATATGCAGCAAATGCCCACTCACATTGGCAGTTTCACCTGGCAACGTTGCTACCTCATGCACCTCTTGCCCCGCGTTGTAGCTGGCAATAGCACGGCGCAAAAGCCGTAACTGGTGGTCGGGGTACCACCCGCCCCCCTGCACTACCTGCCCAAAGAAGACGTTGTAGCGTGGTATCCAGTAGCCCACTGGCGAGTCTGGCTTGGTAGGGTTTGCTAGGGTATGCTCACGCATCGCCGCCAACTCTTGGCGCAATTCGGGAGTGAGCCGTTCATCGGCATCAATGAAGAGTACCCACGTCCCTTGACAAAGCTGCAACGCCCGGTTGCGCTGGCGGGAGTAGCCACACCAGGGTTCATGGACAACCGTAGCCCCGTATGCATGGCACATGTGCTCGGTACGGTCACGGGTGCGGGTATCCAACAATACCACGATTTCGTCTGCCACCCCCGCTAGACTCTCCAAACACCCACCGATAAGCCGTTCTTCGTCCCGCGCAATAATCGCCACAGAGAGGAGCATAGAGCAATCCCTTTCGTATGATGTTATGCCTACATCTGCAAGCATTATCCCAACGGATAGCTCGCATGTCAAGGTGACGGTGACTACATCTTACAAGGGTAGGTCTACCAAGCTATTACCCCCTGCCCCCGCTCC
>CAZLKK010000201.1:0-7603 GCA_964559995.1 uncultured Chloroflexaceae bacterium | reverse complement strand
CCTACCGAAAAGGCAACTCCTACCTTGATGATGGCAAAAGAAGGTACGCCAATCAAGAATGCTGATGTTACCATCTACCGGGCTGATACGCATGATACGGTTGGCTCTGCTTACACCGACTACAAGGGCGAGTATGCTATTCTTGGTCTCGTGCCGGGCGTAGGGTACAAAGCAGAGGTGAAGGGATATGCCGATTATCATTATGGTGATGATCTCATCTGTGTGGACTATGAACGAACAGATTGCTATGCTGGTCAGTGGTACAATGTGAAGCCAGACTTTGGCAGCGCAGACCCCATTTCTATTACCAGCAGCATCTCCGCTACCCTCGCCGCAACGGATGCCATCACCGAGGAAGTCCACTTCCGGTTGTACAAATCTGGTATGACGGGTCGTGTGACAACCGAGGACGGCAAACCACTACCTGGTACTAGGGTGAGGTTCAATGGTGGTTCTGAGGTGAAGACGAATGCTACCGGGGTGTACTCCACTACATCACTGCCGGCAGACGAGTACACAGTTACGGCGTATGCTCACGAAACGATGCGTGAGAAGTACAACCTCGTGTCCAGTATCGAACTGACCAAGACTATCAAGGTTGATATGACGACGGTTATATCGGGCGTAGACATCGTTATCCCCTACGGCACCGCCATTAGCGGTACGGTGATGATTAGCGACACGCAGCCGCTAGACGACACCAAGCCGGTTACGCCAACGCTTGCGGCAACAAAGGTACCAGCAGGCTTTGCGTATGTTCAGTTGTACGAGAAGGATGAGCAGGCAAAAGGCTGCGGTGATGCGAAGTCTACTAGCTATTCCACTACGACAGACCGCGAAGGGCGGTATGTCATAGAGAATGTCCCAGCAGGCGACTACTGCATCCGTATCATCCCCAATGACAGAGGCCCAACGATGGGGTATGAGCCGCAGTGGTTTGACGGCGTGTTTGACCAGCGCATGGCGACACCCGTTATGCTGGCGAAGGGCGAGGCTACGGTCCAAGACATGTACTTGGTCAAGTCGCCACGCAAACAGCCGGCAACGCTCAAGGGCAAACTGGTAGAAGAGGTACACCCACGCGCCCCGCGTCCGACCATGCCAACGTTGGCAGCAGAGACCGCTATGTCTGGCTTCAACGTCAAGCTCTACAACCTAGATGAAGCTGGCAAAGTGACCTCACTGGCGACCTCTTCGGTGTCCAGCGAAGACGGTATGTATGAACTGACGGGTCTGGAACCCGGTGTCTATAAGGTCTTCATTGACCCACCGGATATGTCCGACTACCCAGAGCAGTGGTTTGATCGCGTCTTCAAGGAACAGCACGCTCGCCCAATCATGCTCATGGGGGGCAAGACAAAGGTCATCACCATGCCCATCACCAAGAAACCGGCAACGGCGTTCCTGCCGAAAGACGGTACCGCTGGCAAGTGGGCATGTACGGACGGCGAGTCCTACGACAAGCCACAACGGGGGATGTTCTGCTGGCGCATTCCGGCAGGCTTGCTCCAGAATGAGGTGAACGTGCGGGTCATCCGCCGGACCAACGCGATGACGGAGACAGCCCTAAGCGCGACCACAGACCCAACAACCACGCCAGAAGAGCCAGTGGCATACTACTTTGACGTAGAAGCCTACTGGACGGAGACGGGCGAGGATGTGGGATCGCTGGATGGTTCCGTCACTGTAGCCGTACCCTACGTAGACCCCGACGAACTGGTCTACACGGCAACCGGCGCAACGACCAGCACCATGATGAGCGAAGGGTTGTTGAAGGTCTTCACATGGGTGACAACCGGCACCAATCCGGTGACGGACACGAACCCGATTACCGACACCGACACCCCGACGACAACCATGCTGATGGCAGACCAAACGGACGGTTGGTATGATGCGGCAGAATCGCCGTGGTGTACTGCTGATGACTGCGGTCAAGAGGTGGACACGACTGACGACTATGTAACGCTGACGACCAACAAGCTCTATGACAGCTACGCATTGGTTGAAGGGGTACCGCCGATGGTCTACCTGCCGCTCGTGCAGCGGGTGCAGGCGACCACGCCGACCACCCCAACGGAGCCGATTACGCCAACGGAACCGATTACGCCAACGGAACCGATTACCTCATCGTTTTTGATGCAGTAAGCGGTAGTCTACCCCCTCGCCCTATTCAAGCCGCGAGGGTCAACGAGCGGATGGTACGGGCGGATGCTAGGGGAGCCGCGAGCGGCAACGAAGGGACTAGCTCACTATGGAGATTCCCAACAGAAACGCAGAGACGCAGAGATTGCGGAACTGGTGCTTTGCGCTTTGCGCTACCCCCCCCGTGCTTAATGCACTTGTAATCTCCCCCCCTTGCGACACGAGGGGCAAAAAGCGTACGATACCCCATATATACTGCTACACGATGGTTCCAGAGAGAGCGAGGGTCTATAGCACACACACAGCCTGACACCACAGCGAGGCTGCTCGTCGGGCAGGATACATGACCCCAAAAACCAGGAACATCCCGAATAGCAGCGAGCAGGACAAGACAAGAGAAAGCGAAATACCAATGCTTATGCCCAATGTCATGCAGGTATTACGGACAGGGAGTACCCTACGGCGGTACCACACCATGCTGAGTAACCAAATACGCCAAGACCCCCTCTTCCGGCATATGCCAGCCTTGTTGAACTTGCCTATCTATGCCAACGATGGCGAACGACTAACATCCCTAGCCTTGCTCAACTACGCCGCCCCTTACCTCACGCTGCATGGGGATGCGGGGTGTGGGGGGAGCCTGTTGCTCTTGCAAATCGCCATGCACTGTGCCATCCACAACCGCACCGACCCGGTGCTCTATCTCCCGCTTGCCACAATGGACATCCCCGACCACCCGCCACGGTTTATCCTAGAAAAAGTGCTGCGACAAACCGGCTTGCCCAACCCCTTTATGAACCGTATTGGCACCAATGGACACAACTGGGTAGTGCTCATAGACCAGTGGGATGACCTGCCCCATACCCGGCGTGCGGTCTGGCGCAGCTTTCTCCAATCGTTGCCGTATACATGGCAAGATGCCCGTATCCTCGTTGCGCTGCCGGCTATGGAGGAAGAGTGGAGCCACTACGACAGCATCATCCTGGCTTCCCCAACACCAGCCTACATTACCCAATGGCTCCATCACTTGTTGCCAGAACAACCAGCTGTCGTCGACGACCTCCAGACAAACGACCAAACCCTCGCGCTTATCCAGAGCTTGTTTGATGTCGTCTTATTAGCATTGTGTGCCGAAACCGCCATCCCCACAACACGAACCATGCTTTACCAACAGGGGCTAGAACGCTGGCAAGCTATCCAGGCAAAGCACCCGCATGATGTCCCCATAGCCCTTTGGCACAACAATCTTACCCACGCCCAACTTGCCCTACGCATGGCGACCACTGGCGATATGGCTGCCCTGATGACGCTGGATGATGAGCAGCGTGCTGATGTGGCGGTCATCCTTGCCAGCCTGCTCCCCAACCCGGCTACGCTCTATAGCTCGCTGTGGTCTAACGGATACCCAACATTGGAAAATGCGTTGATACTAGGGCGATGTTTGCTGCAATACCCCCAACGTGAGCCAGCGTGGATACTGCCCATCTTGGAAACGCTGGTTGCCAAAAAATCAACCATGCCCCATCGTCAACTAGTACAAGCCCTGGGGACAATGCTGCCAACCCTCTTCATGGCGGCAGGCGATGCGTTGCCAGCGGAGCGGGCAAGCGTCTTGCTCAAGGATATAGCCGCGCTCATCCCCAAGCACACCCTACTGGCTATTCTTGATACCCCTGCCTTCCCCGCTGCCCTACGTTGGGCAGCAGCAGAGGTGATGCAGCAGCAGCATGACCAGCATGCATTGCCGCTGTATACCCAAAAGCAGCCGCCAGATATACTGGCACAGGCTGCCCGTTGTACCATCTTGGCACTCGGCAACACGACCAGCCGGCGTATGCTGGCAACCCCCGAAGCGGCAGGCTGGATTGTCGCGCTGCGTGATGGCGCAGTGACACAACAGCGGCGGCTCCAGGTTGCCAGTGCCTTGCTCAACGACCATGCTATTCCCGCGGTGCTACGAGCAACAGCTCTCGTGTTGCTCTCGCAGTCGCACGATGATACCACCCTCACCATCTTGAAGCGTATCTGCACCGACCATGATTCCAGTGTGCGCTACGCAGCCCTTGCTGCTCTTCGCAATCGGGAGCCACGCCAAGCCTTGTGGGTGCTGCACGAGATTATGCTGATAGACCATACCTCTTGGGATATTCGCCGTGATGGGTTGAAGCAACTGGCGGTCTATCCCCAAAAAGAAGCCGGCGTACTGTTGGCACGATGTACCCTTAGCACAACTATGCCGCTGGCAGGCAGAATACAAGCCCTCTACATGCTACGCGAGCGGGGCAACCACGGGATTTCGCTGCTGCACCGTATCTTGCGCGTGGAAACTGCCCACCCCGTTGTGCGGGCGGTGGCAGCCCTATTGTTGGGCAGGATTGGCGATAGGGAAGCCAGCGAAGAACTCTTCAACCTTGCCATCTTTAGTAAGGTGTCGTTATTACGGCAGCAGGCAATACAAGCCCTGATTGCCATTGGGGAACAGCATCCCACTGATCATCAGTTCATAAGCGATGTTAGCAATATGCTGCTTGCCGCCCTGAATACCCCGCACTACGACACCGAGTTGACTATCTGTATGATCCAAGCCCTCGGCAAACTCCCCGATGCCCTAGAAACGTTGCAACAGGTGCTCGCCACTGAACAGGGTAGTCAACTGAAACAGGCGTGGCTAGAGAGCATCCCCCACCTCTCGCGTATCCCGGTGAGCCAGTGGGAAGAGCTCGCGCTGCCCGAAGAACACCGCATCGTGCTACTCTCAGCACTGACAGAGGGAACAACAGATGGTGAACAGCCGGGGAGTTTGGAAGAGTTGACAGAGCAAGCGGCAAGTCGGGTGCGGGTAGCGGCGGCACAGGCGATGGTAGCAACCAAGCAGCCTATGGATACAGCTAGAAGAGATACCGTCACCAAACAAACCATCCGTCAATCGCTGCTGACAGCGATACATCAAGCCCCTAGCCACAAAGAAGCACGGCAGTTGTTGGCAACGCTGGTGCAGATAAGCGACACTGCGGGGCTAACGGAGATGGAAGGCTTGCTCAATGACCCATCCATAGATAGCTCATTACGTTGGCTGGCTATTGAGCAACTTGGCACCAATAGCGCGGCACTGCCCTTGTTGCTGCACTACCTTGAGCAAGAGACGCTCGACCCCTTCACGCGAGGCACGATTGTCAAAATCCCTGGCTTGCACCAGCATAGCCATGCCTTACCCATCCTCTGTCGGTTGGCAACCCGGCATGATTTGCACGAACACCTGCGGCTCCAGGTTATCCAAGCGTTGCAACCAGCACACGATCAGGCAACGGTGAGTGACACGCTGTTTGCGCTAGTGTGCGATGATCAGGTGCCACCCACGCTGCGTAGTGCTGCCGCCAGTGCGCTGCCCCCAGACTTGCACACCACGCGGTTACATAGCCTACGGGAAATCCTACGCCGCCCCCATACGCCTACCGAACTGTTGGAAGGGCTTATTGTCGCGCTAGGACAAGCCCGTGACCATGAAGCCCTCGCCCTCATCTTGCGCTATGCCGAGAGTCCGCATACCGGGGTAGCGTTGGCGGCGTTGTTAGCCCTTGCCAGCATGGGGGATGATCGCGTAGCCCCAACGTTGGTCCGTATTGCCCAGAATACTGCCAAAGATCAGAGTATCCGCTTGCAAGCCGTCATAACCCTGTTGCGGCTGTGTGGGGAAGAGTATTTGCCCTTCCTGCGGAGCTTTCTCGATAGCCCATTGTTGCCCTTGCAGCTTCAAGCCCTTGACGAGTTGCTTTCGGCATGGACTAACTATGCCCAACCGCTCATCCTCGTTGCCAATAGGCATGCGCCGCTGGCATTGCGGCTGCGGGCGTTGGATGAGGTAGCGCGGCGGCAGGAGTATCACAACGTTTTGAGCGATCTGTTGTTGGATACGAACGAACCCCCCCAATTGCGCTCGCATATTGCGTTGTTGTTGGGGCATACGGGCGGCAGGGATTCGGTAGATGCGTTGTCGCGCTGTGTGTACCAGGAAGAAAACTCCCTCATATTGCACCGCCGTTGCATCCATGCGCTTATGGAGCAGGCGCAGTCATCACGCTTGTGCGCCGATGAAGCCTATCTGGTGTTGGGACATCTCGCCGAGGAGTCGGTGCTTTCTGAAGCATGTCGCATATGGGCAGCACAGGCTCTTGTGGCTATTGCGGTCCAAAAGTAGGCAAAAGGAGAACCATTGACCAATGACCAGAATAATGATTGTAGATGATGACCCGTTGATACGACAACTCCTGAGCTATCAGCTTGGCACCGCAGGCTACCACGTCTCTACGGCACAGAGTGGGCACGATGCGCTGGAACGGCTGATCCGTGATCACCCAGATATTGTGCTCTTGGATGTGGTGATGCCAGGTATCAGTGGGTGGGATGTGTGTCACCAGATACGCACCTGCTCGCCCGTGCCGGTGATTATGCTAACGGCAAAGACCGCCGAAAACGATGTCCTCGCGGGGTTGGAGTCGGGGGCAGATGACTATATCGCCAAGCCGTTTAGTCTGCCGCAGTTGCTTGCCCGTATTGAGGCGGTGCTGCGGCGCAGTCGCTCATTTGCCGTGTGGCAGTCCAGACCTGCTGGCAATGGTGGCGTATATGCTGGTATGCCAACAGATAGGTGGGTAGCTTCTATGCCGTCTATGCCACCTATGCCATCTATCCCCCCGCTTACCTCACCTGCTACCCCATCTGCCCCCGCAAAAAAGCCGCGTAGCCATACGTCTAGTACGCCCAATACCTCGCCTGGACAGAAGATTGCCCAAGCTCGCCGCCAACAGGGGTTGTCGTTGGAGCAGGCGGCGGCGGCATCGGGTATTCACCAGGAGGTGTTGTGGGCTATTGAGCAAGAACACCTAGACGATGTGCCAAAGGATGAATTGCCCCATTTGCTCAAGCAGTACAGTGATTTTCTTGGGCTAGATTTGCGGAGTTTGCTCACCCAAGCCCAACCCCCCCTGCCGATCCTGCCTATTTACCTGGTGATTTTCGTGATGATGGTGCTTATCTTGGCTATTCTGGTGACGATGCCGCCGCTGTGAGGGGGGGCGCAACGATCCCCCTGCTCCCTGCCCTTTCAGGGGTAGGTCAGCATCCCAGACAAGCTCACCACGACGACACGGAAGCACAGAGTCCGGGCAGGAGTTTTCGAGCAAGATAAGCACATCCCCATTCGGTTATTCGTTTGACATTCGGTGACGGCAATCACGGCACAGCTTCTGTCATGCTCGTTGTGCGGAATGTTATGCCACGGTGAGTTCGTCCAGGTCGGTGGCAGACAGCCCCGTACATTCCTTTACCGTTTCCACGTCAATGCCTTTGGCAAGCATCGAACGAGCAATAGCGATGGACCGATCTCGTTCGCCCTCTTCGCGCCCTTTGCGTGTACCTTCTACTAACGCTTGCTCAATACCCCCCCGTGCATCCTGCGCCTTGA
>CAZLKK010000200.1:0-7636 GCA_964559995.1 uncultured Chloroflexaceae bacterium | reverse complement strand
CCCATCCCCTCGCCCCGCGTCCCACTACGCGGGAGAAGGGGAACCGCGGCAGGTGTTCCCCCCCTCGCCCTGGGATGGGAGCGGGGGCAGGGGGGAACGCGCTCCGGGCAGCCCCCATCCCCTCGCCCCGCGTCCCACTACGCGGGAGAAAGGAAACCGAGCAAGGGTGTTTCCCCCCTCGCCCTGGGATGGGAGCGGGGGCAGGGGGGGGCAGCAGGGCAGGGGAAAAGCCCTAACAGTACCCTTGACAGTCCCCCAACAGCTGCTCATACACGGTCTCTACATGCTTGACCACATGCTCAACCCCAAACCGTTGCGCGATATGCTGGCGAGCTTGCTTGCTCAACGTTTGTCGCAAGGGGTAGTCCTGCATCATGTCCAGCATGCGTAGCGCAAACGATTCAACCGTACCTTCCAGCATCCCATGTTCCCCATTGGTAATGATGTCTGATGTGCCGCCTGTCGGCATAGCGAGCATTGGCGCACCAACTGCCCCCGCTTCAAGTAACACCCGACTCAACGGCTCCCCCCATACCGAAGGGAACAGCAGCAGCGAGCAACGGTGCATCAATCGCAGTACATCATCGTGATCCACCCACGACAGACAGGATACCCGTATCCCTAGCGCGTGGAGCTTGGCGGTAATCTCCTCTTGGAGTGAGCCGCTCCCTACAATCACCAACGTACAGGAATCAAGCAGGGAACGGGAGTTGCCCACTATATCACGGGCAGCGGTGAAAATATCCACCAACATCGCTGCCCCCTTGTTGCGTTCGAGCTTGCCCACAAACAGCAAAAAGGACTCCCCAACATCATGCGAGGGAGGGGTAGCGATAATCTGCTCAACCAGGGGGATGTCTACCATGTTTGGCACAACATGCAGCCGGGATGGGGAAACGATAGGATGCAAACGGGCGGCGATATAGTGGCTTACGGCTATCACCGCATCAACCTGCGCCAAAAATGCTGCCCGTCGCTGGACATGCCGTGCTATGTAGGGCAATGCTGGCAAGGACAATAGTCCCTTGATTACCCCAAACCGACCAATGAGGTCAGTAGCAATAGCTGCCCAATCCACAGAAGGGGAAGCATTAGGGGGAGCGTAGGGGAAGCGGTCTCCGTGTAAGCCGGTAGCGAAATAGTGCCATGCCCAATGATCGCGGATGGTGGCGACTACTGGTACGCCTAACTGCCGTGCCGCCAACACTGCCGCAGGGGTGGTTTGCACATGCTGCGCGTGGATAATCAGCCTGCCCCCCATATGCTGCCCCTGGGCAACCAACACCTTAGCCAATTGCCCCCACAGCCGCTCATGGCGATCACGGTTGCGAACAAAGGGGATACGTGATGCAGTATACCCCCACCGGAGCACAGCGATGCCGTTATCGGGAGATAGGTCTTCGGTGCCGAGTAGTCTTGTGGATTTTCCTTGTTCCACAGGCACCACGACCTGGACCTTGTGTCCGCGTTGATGGAGCGCATGGGCGAGGGTGTGGGTACTCCATGCTGCGCCGCCCACATTGCCGGGCGGGAAAACATCCGTTGGGATGAGTATGTGCATAATTCAACTTTCTTGCAATTCGCAATAATTGTACGCCTTACCTAGCCTCATGGTACAATAGGATCAGTGATGACTACACTCATTTTCTCCTGTACCCATACCGGGTACCTCCTCTATGCTGACCCCACGATACAACGGTGGAGTATTGAGCCAATAGAGGGCAAACATTTTTTATCATTTCTCCCCTTTGGTGAAGACCGTAAGGGAGAGCATTTTTTGCAAGAAGTTCGCCATGCCACAATGCAAAGCCCCACTCCTCCCTGGGAACTGATTATAGGTACCCCAACGGATTATGTGATAGCAACCGTGCGAGGGTATACCGAGGGGGATCATATGGTCATCTTCGCCAGTACGCAGGCTGAAGAACTCAGAACGATGCAATATTCTATGGATGATCTGACTTCTGAGTTGGCGCAAGCCCAACGGCAGTTGCGGCAGCAAAACCGCCTCTTGCAACAGGCGTTGTATGATCAGCGGATGCTGGTTCGCCGCCTGATGAAAATGCAAATCCCTGCTATACCCATATGGGATGCATCCATTTTGCTGTCGCTCATTAGCAATGATGATGATCATAGTGATGCATATTTGCAACAGGTGCTCAAGGAAATCTGGCAACGGGTAGGTGATCCAGAAACGCGCTATATCATCATTGACATGAGCAGTACGAGCAATCAACTTAATGCAGACATTATCAAGCACCTGTTACGGATAACCAAGCTCTTACGAGAATTTGATGTCCAATCGCTCTTGGCTGATGCTGGCTCAGGATTAGCTAAGAATATCAAACAGCTAGGCATTGATATACAAGATACGCTTATCCACCCTGATATACGCCAAGCGATTATGCACATTGGTAGACAACAACAGGATAATCTCTTGGAAAGCGAGGATAGGCAGGCGTAAGCAAGGTCATAGCAAAGTCTTGCCCCCCTAGCCCTAAAACGAGCCGCGAGGGGCAACGAGCGGTTGTCTGTTTTGCCATCGCCCTAGTCGTGAAACAAACTCCAGTGTCTTTTCGTACCATCTCATGGTATCCTGTAAGAGAGAGGGGGAAACCCTGATTTCTGATTAACCGTGTATCTTTAAGGAGGTCCTGAGTATGGACGTTGGACGTGCGTTTAGTTTCATTACCGAAGATGAAGAGTGGATAAAGAAAATTCTCATCGGCGGGTTGATTATGCTCATCCCGATTGTTGGGGGATTGGCAATCTACGGCTATATGTTGGAGACAGCGCGTAATGTAGCGCGTGGCAACCCGCGCCCGCTGCCAGATTGGACAAACTTTGGCGACAAGCTGATGAAAGGGCTCTATGCCGTGCTCATTCAGATTGTCTATTTCATCCCAGTTATCATCATCCAATGCATTGTGCAGTTCCTTTCCGCTGGGGTAGCTTCGGCAGATAGCGATGGAGCAGCAGCAGCAGGTGGTATTATCTTGCTCTGTTTGGTTCCGGTACTCCTTATCTTGAGTATTGTCCTCGGAATACTCGTTTTTGCTGCCTATGCCCGTTACATCCAGACAGACTCGCTCAGTGCCGCATTTCAGTTTAGTGAGGTCATCGGGATGGTGCGCTCATCCTTCAAGCCCTGGTTAATGATAATCTTGGTAAGTATCTTGGCTGCGATAGTAGCCGCAGCAGGGATGATTGCCTGTGGCGTTGGGGTACTCTTTACCTCAGTCTTTGCCTATGCTGCCATTGGACACGCGCTTGGGCAGGTTGTCGCAGGGTTGAATGGGGGAAGTACGCCCGGTAGTGACCTGAATATACCCCCAACGTATGGCACACCTGCATAACGTATGATGACCAGAGACATGCAGCACCCAATCGACACCACTCAAGCTACCAGCGGGGAAGACTCCTCTTCCCCGCTGGTAGCAGCACTCCAGAACACCAATGCCCCATCCCTGCGCTTTCGTCCCCGTGAACTGCTCTACCCCGCAAACCTGCTCACGATGTCTCGCCTGCTCTTGTTGCCGGTCTCCATCCGGTATCTGCTCCACGCTGATACCGCCTACAAACGCAAAGCCCTAGCCTACATTGGTATTGCCATGCTGACTGATGTCGTAGACGGTCCACTGGCACGCTACCGTAACGAGGTGTCTACCGTTGGGGAGTTTCTCGACCCCATTATTGACAAGCTAACGCTCAATGGGTTGGCGATAGTGCTCTCTGTCCGCTATCGGCTGCCGTGGTGGATTACCGGGTTGTTCCTCACCCGTGATGTGGGTATCCTGCTCTCAGGTCTCTACCTCACGCGCAAGTATGGACGGGTTATTGAGGCACAGTCGGCAGGCAAGCTCACCACTGTTTTGCTTACCCTCTCGGTGATGCTCTACCTGTTGCGTGGTCCCAACATAGGCAAACCGGTATTCTATGCATCGCTGGTCGCCGGGGTGCTCTCGGTGCTCCAGTATAGCCATGCGTTCTCCCGCGTTGCAGCCGAGTCTTCCCCCAAGTAGTATGTCCCCCCCTACTACTACCACTGCCACTGGTACCAGTCTAGCAGACCGTTGGATACGTTGGGCGTTTCGCCACTGGTTGGCGTTGCTCAACATGCTGGTGCTGCTGTATGGCGGGTTGCCCTGGCTCTCGCCACTGCTGCACCATATGGGCTACCATCGGCTTGGTCATTGGCTTTTTGTCCTGTATTCCCCCTTCTGTCACCAACACCCGGCGCGTTCCTTTTCCTGGCTTGGGTATCAGGTAGCGTTTTGCCATCGGGAAGCGGCAATGTATACCGCCTTGTTTATTGGGGGGCTCCTTTTTGCGCTGGTGCGCCATCGGCTGCGCCCCATGCGGGTTCGCACTATGGGCTACCTGCTGCTGCCCATGCTGCTTGATGGCTCTACCCACATGGTCAATGATTTCTTGCCTAGCCTGATGCTTCGCAGTGCAGACCATAGCATAGGCTCACTCAATTGGTGGCTACGTATGGGGACGGGGGTGTTGTTTGCGGTGGCAGTTGTGCTTGGTATCTATACCCGCCTGGAGCAGACGATGGATACGTGATACGTGATACGTGAGGGAGCCGCCCCCTGCCCCTGTTCCCATCCCAGGGCGAGGGGGAGCAGGGAGACCGGGCAGGTGGTTCCCCACCACCAACCAAACTTGTGGTATCATTTCCCCAAACGCGCAAGATAGCCAGAGAATAGCCAGAGAGAGAATAACCTATGCACATACTGCAGACTATACCGGCATTTCGCCAAACACGCGCATCCTATCCACAGCTTGGCTTTGTCCCCACGATGGGCTACCTACACGAAGGACACCTCCACCTTGTGCGGCAGGCAAAAGCTGACTGTGGGGCAGTCGCCGTGAGTATCTTCGTCAACCCGACCCAGTTTGGTCCCAACGAAGATTTTGCCACCTACCCCCGCGATGAAGAGCGCGACCTTGCGCTGCTCCAAGCCGAGGGGGTAGCTATGGTATTTCTGCCTAGCCCAGACGAAATGTACCCGCAACCCTTTTATACCGCTGTTGAGGTAGAGACGATTACCACGCAGCTAGAAGGTGCTGCCCGCCCCGGACACTTTCGCGGCGTAGCAACTATCGTGGCAAAGCTGCTCAATATTGTGCAACCAGACCGGACCTACTTTGGGCAGAAAGATGCCCAACAAACGATAGTCATACGAAGAATGGTCCACGACCTGAACATACCCGGCGAAATGGTCGTTGTGCCTACCGTTCGTGAACCAGACGGGTTGGCAATGAGCAGTCGCAATACCTACCTTGCCCCTGACGAACGCCAGGCTGCCACGATACTTTACCGGGCGTTGTTGGCAGCACAAGAACGCTACGAACAGGGTGAGCGCAATGGTGAAGTGTTGCGCGGGGTGTTGCACGAAGTGTTGGCAAGCGAGCCGCTGGCAAGGGTGGAGTATGTCAGTGCTGCCCATCCCCACACGCTACAAGAACAGCAGCAGATAACCAATGCGGGGGTTTTGCTCTCATTGGCAGTACGTATTGGCAAAACCCGCTTGATAGACAATATCTTGCTAGGAACAGAAGCCAACGAGCATGAGAAGAGTTAGAAGGACATATGAACACCAACGAAACGGTAAACATAGGACTAGTCCAAATGTGTTGCACTGCTGATACCGAAACGAATATGCAGCAGGCATTTGCGGGCATACGCCACGCCGCAGAACAGGGCGCACACATCATCTGTCTGCAAGAGCTTTTTCGTACCCCCTACTTTTGCCAAAGCGAAGAGTACGAACCCTTTGCCCTAGCGGAGCCGATACCCGGTCCTAGCACCGAGCGGTTGGGCAAAGTTGCCGCTGAGTGTGGCGTGGTCATCATTGCCAGCCTGTTTGAGAAGCGAGCCAGTGGTCTCTACCACAACACCGCGGCGGTGCTCGATGCTGATGGCAGGTACTTGGGCAAATATCGCAAAATGCACATCCCTGACGACCCGCTCTTCTACGAAAAGTTCTATTTTACGCCCGGCGATTTGGGGTTTCAGGTCTTCCAGACCCGCTACGCACGGGTGGGGGTACTCATTTGTTGGGACCAGTGGTTCCCCGAAGCCGCTCGCCTAACAGCGTTGCGCGGGGCAGACATCCTCTTCTACCCAACTGCCATTGGTTGGCACCCCGCCGAGAAAGCGACCTATGGGGCAGAACAGTACCAGAGTTGGGAGATTATCCAACGCTCGCACGCTGTCGCCAATGGGTGCTACGTTGTGAGCGTCAATCGCTGTGGACATGAGGGCGATCCAGATGGCGGCATTGAGTTTTGGGGGCAGAGCTTTGTGGCAGACCCGGCGGGTAATATCCTAGCCCAAGCGGGCAGCGAGTTGGCGGAGGTGCTGGTGGTGGCGTGTGATTTGCAGCGCATAGAAGAGCGGCGCGTCCATTGGCCCCTGCTGCGTGATAGACGAATAGATGCCTATGGTGAACTAGAGCGGCGGTACATTGATGACTAACGACGAGACCCCCCCCCTACCCCCGCATAGGTTGCGGATGCCGGCAGAGTGGGAACCTCACCAGGCAACGTGGTTGTCTTGGCTCCACAATGAAGATACTTGGCCCGGCAAATTGGATGCTGTCGTGCCGGTCTATGCCCAGATGGTCGCAGCATTAGCCCGTTCCGAGCGGGTGCATATCAATGTGGCAGATGCGGCTATGGAAGCGTCAGCCCGTGAAGCCCTGCGCGAGGTGGGGGCGGTGGGGGATATACGCTTTCACCACATCCCCACCAACGATGCATGGTGTCGTGACCACGGCGGCATTATCGTCTGTCGCACAGACAACGCAATGCAGACGGATGCTCGCCAGTCGCATACAGCTACAGCTTGTGCATCGGCAGTCATGCTTGATTGGCAATACAACGCATGGGGCGGGAAATATCCCCCCTACGACCTCGACAACCAAGTGCCAACGCATATGGCAACGCTACTTGGGTTGGAGCGTATAGTCATAGATGACATGGTGCTGGAAGGTGGCTCTATAGAGGTGAACGGGAAAGGGTTACTGCTGACGACTGAGGCGTGTTTGCTGCACCCCAACCGCAACCCGCACCTCTCCCGTGAGCAGATAGAGCAACGGTTAGGTACGCTGCTAGGGGTGCAGCAGGTGCTTTGGCTAGGGGATGGTATTGTTGGCGATGATACCGATGGTCACGTAGATGACCTGACCCGCTTTGTTGCCGCCGATAGGGTGGTCACGGTGGTAGAAGATGACCCAACAGATGCGAATTATGCCCCATTGCAAGAGAATCTCCAGCGTCTCCAAGCTATGCGGGGGTTGCACGGTGAGCTTCTGGACATCATAACGCTGCCTATGCCTGCGCCTGTGGTTTATCAGGGGGAACGATTACCAGCAAGCTATGCCAACTTCTACATTGCCAACAAAGTGGTGTTGCTCCCCTACTACAACTGCCCCCAAGATAAACAAGCCCACGACATCCTACAACAGCTTTTCCCCTCGCGTGAGGTGGTAGGGATAGACTGTACCGATGTGGTGTGGGGGTTGGGGGCATGGCACTGCTTGACGCAACAGGTGCCAGTCTGCCCCCCACCTTTACAGGGGTAGGTTAGGGGAGAGTAACCAATGTCTCACCGCGCAGCCCC
>CAZLKK010000199.1:3241-7637 GCA_964559995.1 uncultured Chloroflexaceae bacterium | reverse complement strand
TTCAGGGAGTTGCTCGCCAGAAACGAGCAATGCCACTTCCCCCCGTTCCGTAAACTTGACCGCATTACTCAACAGATTGACCAAGATTTGCCGTAATCGGGTTGCATCACCAGCGATCATCATGGGCAGGTTATCTTCAATGAAGTACACGAGATCGAGCTTTTTGTCGGTGGCTTCGGTGGCAAAGAGATCGAGTGATTCTTCAAGACACTGGCGCAGGTCAAAGGGGTAATACTCCAAGTTGAGTTTGCCAGCTTCAATCTTGGAAAAGTCGAGAATATCGTTAATAATCGTCAGCAGCGTGCTACTACTCTTATGCACCGTCTCGACAAACTCCTGCTGTTCGGTAGTAAGCACGGTATCAAGCAGCAGGTTGGTCATCCCAATGATGGCATTCATAGGCGTGCGTATCTCGTGGCTCATATTGGCAAGAAACTCAGACTTCGCCTGGGTTGCGGCTTGGGCAGCAGCTATCGCCTCGCGTTGCGCTTCCTCTACGCGCATATGATCGGTATAGTCTGTCGCCACACTAATCATCCCCGTAATCGTCCCCACGTCATCTACCAGCGGCAAAGAGCGCACGTCAAAGGGCTTGCCCCAAATATCCAACACCTCGGCTTCTTCGCCCCCCGCCAGCACCGAGGCAATATGCTGCCGATAGGCAGTCTGGTCGTGAAATGCCTCTTGGTAGGACATACCAACAAGCGTTCGCGGCTCATCTATCAACGACAACCCCTTCCCTTCCGCAAGGGTGATAATGCCATGCTTCTCTATGGCAAACAGCATAATAGGGACATTGGAAATGACCGAATGGAGCAGTTGTTGGTTTTTGTGGAGTTCTTCTTGCGCCTGCTTGCGCTCGGCGAGCTCCCGTTGGACATCTTCAAACAACCGGGCATTGACAATGGCAAGGGCAGCCCGTTCGCTTATATCTTGCAACAGCAGCTTGTCTTCGTGGGTATAGGAGGAGCCAGTGTTGCGAAATGCGGTGATAATGCCAATAACCTTGCCCTGCGCCCGGAGCGGCACACTCACTATGCTGAACACGCGGAACCGTTCTAGGTATTGGGCATAGGTTGGCTTGAAAAAACGGTGGATGTCTTGGGGGGTCAGGTTACTGAGCAGGATAGGCTGTCCAGTACGGACAACTTCGCCGCCAAGATATTCATAAGCATACTGCGGGGTGCCTATCATCGCCTGCCACATCACCTCTCGTATAGTAGGGTCGGGGTGATACCACGCTACGGGGACAAGCCACTGCCGATCATCAGAAAGTAGCCGTATCATACAGGCATCACCAAGCAGGAGCGTCACCCGATGGGCTATGGTATCCAGCACCGCTTGGTGATTTCTGCCCTCTTCGTCTAGCGCGTGGCTGATCTCTACCAGCAATTCGGCGTGATCTGTGTTCTTTCGCAGTTGGGTTTCAATGCGCTTGCGTTCGGTAATATCGTGCTGTTGGATCAAGACCCCATGGGATTCTTGGGAGGGGTAGGGCAGCATCGTGAGCGAAAACCAACTGATAACCGCACCTGCGCTAGAGGTCTCACCCACCCGATACTCCATCACCATCCGCGATTGATTACCCTTGAGTATGGCTTGTACCCCCTCTGCCATCTGTTGTTCTGCTATGGTATCAAGTACAGCGAGTGATTGGAAACATTCCAAACAGGATTTCCCAACCGCAAAGGTTGGATGTCGCCAAGACGTGTTGAGAAAGCGGATATATCCATTTGAGTCCAGCAATGCTAGTCCATCTGGTAGGGCATTGAAGATAAGCGCGGGGTCTTCAAGCCATTGGTGCAGGGGATTCGTAGCTAACGACATAGGATCACTCATCCTCTCTCATATGCTGAGATTGTTCTGTAGTGGGAAGCAAAATACGAAAGATCGTGCCTTTTCCAGGGTTGCTCTGTACGGTAATCTGCCCGTTATGTTGGTGAATAATCCGTTGGCTAATAGCTAACCCTACCCCTGAGCCTTTCGTCTTGGTAGTGAAGAAGGGGTCAAACATCCGGGCTTGTGTCTCTTGGGAGATACCAATACCCGTATCACTAATGGCTATCGCAACGTATTCTGGGACATATGCCGCTATGGTTTCATCACCTTGCCATGAAACCGGCTCGTTTTGGGTAATAAACGTTGCTATGTGCAATTTGCCCCCATCTGGCATTGCGTCTACTGCATTGAGGATGATATTTAACAAAACCTGGGTGAGGTGGTCGGCGTAGCCCTGGATATGCGGCGGGTCTGGGGTGAGGGTCGTTGTGACATCCACGCCATGATTGGCGAGCGTCCCCCCAGTCAATAACAACGTGCGTTCAATGAGTTCATTCATGTTAATGAGCGAGGTAGTACTGTCTTCATTGGTATGATGCACATTGAGCAACTGGCGCACGATGGCACTAATACGGTCTAGCTCTTCACACGCCAGCTTGAGGTATGACCCCCGCTGAGTATCGTTGGCTTTCTCTGCAAGGTAGAGGCAGTTTTGGATGGATTGCAGCGGGGTGTTGACCTCGTGGGCTATAGATGCTGCCATACGTCCGCGGGCGGCGAAGTGTTCATTTTGGATAGCGAGGGATTCTACCTGGAGTCGTTCTGTCACGTCTACGATATGGACAATAACCTGGTCTACGGTCTGTTCTGGTCCAAGCAATGGAATAGTCTGTAAGTCTAGCACCCGCGGGGACATCGCTTCACGGGTATAGTGTTCCCGTTTGCGGCGCGAGCGTCCATCTTGCAGCGTCTTGAGGGCAGACTGGGCGGGAAATGCTGTTCGTGTGCAGATATTCTGCCACGATTCGCCGACCAGGTGATGGGGGGGAAACCCAAGCAAATGAGACAGGGCTTGGTTGTTGGCAAGTATCTTGCCATCGCTGTTCAGCAGCAGCAAACTGTCGTCTAGTCCGTCAAATAGCCCACGCAGCACATCACGGCTGCGGCGTAGGTGCTTTTCGCTCTCGCGCAGGGCTTCTTCTGCCTGCTTGCGCTCGGTGATGTCCCGCACGATAATCTGAAATGCCGGGTTGTCGTTCCAAATGGCTTTTCCGGCGTTGACCTCAGCAGGAAATGGGTTGCCGTCAAGTCGCAGAAAAACCGTCTCCACGCGGGCAACATCGGTTACATTGGTCTGGAGATTATAGAGCCAAGCCGTACTCTGGTCGCCATATTCTGGGGCTATGAGCGTGTGGATGTCTATGCCAAGCAGCAGCCGCTCATCTCGTACCCCAAGCATGTGCAGAAAGGCAGGGTTGACGAGGCGAATAATGCCGATAGTATCTACCAACACAATACCATCTGGGGCAAGCTCTGTGACCCGTTCAAATTTTGCCCGTTCGGTAAGCAACCGGCGGTAACGGTTTAGGCGGGTGATCGTTCGGACGCGGGTTGTCAGTTCTACGGGGTCGAAGGGTTTAGAAACGAGGTCATCTGCCCCGGCTTCAATGCCCTGCAAACGAGAACCGCGGTCATCAAGGGCTGTGACCATAATCACCGGAACTTCAGCGAGTCGCAGGTCTGCCCGCAGTCGGCGGCATACCTCAAACCCATTCATATCCGGCATCATAACATCCAGGAGGATGAGGTCTGGGGTAAGATCAAGGGCTTTCTGGATGGCTTCAGCCCCATTACTGGCGTATGCCAAATTGTAGTGGGGGTCTTTGAGCAAAGTACCGAGGGTTTTACGTCCAAACGGTTCATCGTCAACGATGAGGAGCATACTCTTGGATTCCATACGTCCTTGTTCCTATACACTTACATCATGGTTGTGTTCCTTGAGATAGGCTATGAAGCCCGTATCGGCAAGACACACCCTATCTCGCCCTCGGTTCTTGGCACTATAGAGAGCATCATCTGCCTGTTGCAGCATCTCGCCTAGAGTGGGCATATGGTCATTGGCATCTATACTACTCACCCCCAAGCTAATCCGTAGGTTGAGGTAGTCGCCGTTGGTTAGGGGAAACCGCAATGCTGCAACATTTTGTCGCATCCGCTCGGCTATGTCTGCTGCTGTAACCAGTTCGGTTTCTGGCAGCACCAGCAAAAACTCCTCGCCGCCCCAACGCCCTGCCCAATCATAGGAGCGTTTGTTTTGGGCAATTGTCCCTGCCACGAGGCGCAGGGCTTGGTCGCCAGTCAGGTGTCCATACTGGTCATTCACGCCTTTGAAGTGGTCTATATCTAGCAAGACTAAACTCATAGAGTGTCCCTCACGAAAGGAACGCTCCAGTTCAGATTGCGCCCGCTCATAGACGGCACGGCGGTTGAGTAACCCGGTGAGGCTGTCATAGGTCGCCATGACGTGGAGTTGGTCGAGCGACGCGCCGGCACGATGGATTTCCCCGATATCACTTCGCACCGCATCCACAACCAGGTCCTCGGTGCCGCGCCAGAG
>CAZLKK010000199.1:0-3231 GCA_964559995.1 uncultured Chloroflexaceae bacterium | reverse complement strand
ATTCGCGCAATCGGGACTCCAAGTTAATGATACGCACCCCGATATTGACCCGCGCTCGCATTTCGTTGGGGTCAAAGGGCTTGGTGAGGTAGTCATCTGCCCCGGAATCTAGCCCATTCACAACATCTTCCTTTGAGTCTTTTGCCGTAACAAGGATAATGTAGATGTAGGATGGGAAGACCCCCGTATCTATGCCAGACCTGATGCGGCGTATCAAGTCGGTACCGCTCATTTCTGGCATCATCCAGTCAGTAATGACCATTGGCACAGTCTCACGCTGGAGCAGATTCCATGCATCCATCCCATTGGATGATTCTAACACCTCAAAGCCAGCACGGGTAAGGCTTGCTTGCAGCAATCGTCGCTGCAAAGGGTCATCATCAACGACTAGCATTTTCATATTCTTCGACACCCAAATCTATCCTAAGTTCGCTCCCTTGCTTCTTTACCTGAGAGGTAGGAAGACAGCTTGTCCTCTCTAGGTACCCCATCTTGAAGAGAGATTCTATCAAGATTCCGGTTTTCCTGAAAAAACGATGCCTGATAGTAAGCCCCCTGTGCAATACAGGGGGAACCTTTCGTATTGTAAATTATATCACGCTTATGCCCCAAGCAAGGGCAAACGTTGGTAATACAAGCATAGGGAGGACTATAGTACTATGATTTGGGGGAGTTTGGGGGACTTTCGTCTGGTTGAGATTGCTGCACTTGCTGCACTTGCTGCGCTTGTTCCTTCTGCCTACGCTTCCACTCTACCGATGAGATAATCTGCGATCCATAGGTGCGAGCATACACTTCGGTAAATTCTGCCCCAAAAAAGAAGATTTGTGCCGAGTAGTATATCCAGACGAGAATCACGACCAGCGAGCCAGCGGCACCATAGGCGGAGCCAACTGTGCTATGCGTCATGTAGAGCACGATAAGGTATTTGCCCAAGTTGAAGAGGAGGGCAGTTACTGCTGCGCCTACCCACACATCACTCCAACGGATATAGACATCGGGGAGTACTTTGAAGATGATAGCAAACAGCACCGTCATTAAGCCAATGAATACGGCAAAGTTGACGATTTCCCACACAAACGAAATATCGGGTATACCTTGCATCCCGTCCATCGTCTTCATAAAGCTCAATGCAGTGGTGAGTACGGTATTGAGCATAATAACCAGCATGAGCAATGCCCCGATAACCAGTACCATCAAGAACCCCTGGAGCTTTTTCATGGCAAAGCCTTTGATGCCACTGCTGGCTTCTGGCGGCACTTCCCAAATGAGGTTGAGGGCTTCTTTCATTTGGGTAAAGACCAACGATGCGCCAAACAGACTAACGGTGATACTGATGATGATGGCGATAATGTTGCCAGATGGCTCGCTGGAGTTTTCCAAAAAGCCCCGGATGGCTTCGGTGACTTCTGCTCCTACGTTGTTCTCCATTTCTGTGAAGAGTTCCTGTTGCACGACACTTTCCCCAAAGACGAGACCGGCGATGGAGATAGCCAGCGTGAGCATAGGGGCAAGCGAGAAGATGGTGTAGTAGGCTAAGGCAGCCGAAAAGAGCGGGGCTTTGTCGTTACTCCACTCTTGGAAAGACTCTTTGAACAGGGAAAAAATCGCCTTCATGAAACCTCATTTCTTTATCCTACCTGATGCTTCTTATAGTAGACCAGCAGCTTTGGGGCTGCTATGCCAAATGCCAACGCAAAGACAATCACCAGCGTTTTGCTGCCATTGATAGCCGTCTCTACCAACACCTGGCTACCCGCTGTTTGGGGAACGCTGGTCAGGTGCAGTATGCCTATCATGGTATTGTAGGCATAGACCCCTGGCACCATTGGGATGACCGATGGGACGGTAAAGACGGTTGAGGGGGCATACCAACGGCGGGCAAACACCTCACCGAGAAAGCCTGCTACCGTTGCCCCTGCCAGTGTTGCAGCTTCTATCGTTAGCCCCCAGTCCATCGTGACGGTACGCACCAGGTGGGCTAGTGCTCCACCAAACGCGCAGGCAAAGAGCGTCCGTACCGGTACATTAAACAGGATAGCAAAGCCAAGTGCCGCCACACCTGACCAGAGGGCATCTTTGAGGAGCAGGTAGAGGGCAGTTAAAATCGTCATGCCGGTACTCCGGTGAGTTTGATAGCGAGAATCATTCCAAGCGCAAGGGCTAGGAGTATGATAGCACCAGTTGCGGCTCGTGCCAACCCAACAACGGTATGCCCACTGACCAGATCACCTATGGCGTTGATGAGCGGCACACCGGGGACGAGAAAGAGGACGCAGGCGGTGAGGGCGTGGTTGGGGGTGGTACTCAGCTGGAGCCAGAAGGCACTGCTGGCAAGCAGACTGGCAACAAAGGCAGTAGTTAGGGTCACGAGGATGAAGTTGTAGGAACGGTGGGCGAGTTCTTGTCGCACCAGCATAGCCAGCGCACTAGCGACAAACGTTATAGCGAAGGCGGGTATATCGCCGCCAAACAAGCGGCTAAAGGCGGCACAGGCTAACCCGACCATGCCTGCCACCAACCAGCGGTTGTAGTGGCGGGGCAGGTGGGAGATGCGTTCTAGCTCCTGCCGCACTGCTGCCCGTGGCAGTTCACCGGCTTCTATCCGTCTACTCAGCCGATTGACTGCCGAGACGGTGGTCATATTGACCCCGCGATCTGCCACGCGCCGTATGCGGGTACGAAACTCGCCGCCGCTGACGGTGGTGATTTGGATGGCGTTGGTTGAGACGAAGACATCTAGGCTGTCGCAGCCCAGGGCGAGTCCTATGCGTTGGACGGTCTCTTCAACGCGCTGGCTTTCGGCGTGGTGCTGCAGGAGGAGTTGTCCTGCCCACAGGGCTAGTTGGATGACTTCGGTGAGTTCTTCCCGGTTGAGTTGGTGCATAGGTTTATTAGGGCTACGTCAAAGTCGCACAATCAAAGAAATTTTGCCATGCTTGCCCACCCTCTCCGTCCTGCCCCCGCTCCCATTCCAGGGCAAGGGGGGGCTGAACATTGGGCGCACCGCCGTGCGCCCCTACGGTGCCCCTTCTCCCCTCAGTGGGGGAAAGGGGTAGGGATAGGGGGGGCGCGATTGCTTGCAACGGCTCTCCACGTTTTGCGCTTTGCGCTTCCAAGACCCTCTCCGTCCTGCCCCCGCTCCCATTCCAGGGCGAGGGGGGGCTGAACATTGGGCGCACCGCCGTGCGCCCCTACGGTTCCCCTTCTCCCCTCAGTGGGACGCGGGGC
>CAZLKK010000198.1:0-7681 GCA_964559995.1 uncultured Chloroflexaceae bacterium | reverse complement strand
CATCCAGAACTTGACGGCGTGGCAATAGCAGATACGTCTATTCGCCAGCCAGTCTTTATCACGATGGTGATGCTCCTAATAGTCACGCTAGGCTTGCTTTCCTACTCGACCCTTCCGGTCAACCTCTACCCGGACTTTTCCGTCCCCATTGTTGCGGTACAACTTATCTACCCCGGTGCCAGCCCAGAAAGTGTGGCTGACCAAGTATCTAAGCCGGTGGAAGACACGCTAATCTCCCTAAGTGGGGTCAAACATATCACCTCTCAATCCTTTGAGGGGGCAAATATGGTGACAGTCGAGTTTGAGAATAGTGTAGATGTAGACGTAGCAGAACAAGAGGTCCGGAGCAAAGTCAATGCCGTCTTACCCATGCTGCCCGCCGAAGTAGAAGACCCTATCTTCTTCAAATTTGACCCCCAAGAGATACCCGTTATCTCAATGGCAATCTTTAGCAAAGGGGAAAACAATCCTGTTGAACTTCGCAAGGTCATTGAAGATGACATCGTGCCACAATTTCAACGTATCCAGGGGGTTGGGTCCGTCCAAGTCAATGGGGGACAAAAACGGCAGATTAATGTACTGCTAGACTTGGAGAAACTCCAAGCCCGGCAAGTCCTCCCCGTGCAAGTTACCGGGGCTATCAAGCAGGCGAACATTAACCGTGGTTTGGGCAGCATCAATGCCGGCGATGTGGATATTTCGCTGCGTGCGCCAAGTATGTTTGCCACCCCACAGGATATAGCCAAAGCGCAGATTACCGGTACCCCCTACAATATTGGGGATGTAGCGACCATTGAGGATGGTATAGCCGAAATTGGTTCCTATGCTCGGCTCGACGGCAAGGATGCAGTCACCATTCGGATTATCAAGCGTTCCGATGCCAACATTGTGCAGGTAGCCCATGACATCAAGCATGAAGCCACCGCTATCTTTGGTGAATACCCGGATTTGGAGTATTTTATTCCCCTTGATACCTCTACCTTTGTGGAAGAATCAACCCACGGGGCTATTGAAGAGTTGTTTGTCGCTTCTATCGCCGCAATGTTTGTGGTCTTTATCTTCTTTCGCAATGTTCGCAACACGGTTGTGACGCTCATTGGTCTGCCCGTCATCATGGTTGGCACTTTTGCTGCCATCTCCTTCTTTGGCTTGACGATCAACGTCATTACCCTGATGGGGCTATCGCTTTCGGTAGGTCTCGTGATAGATGATGCTATCGTTGTGCGCGAGAATATCTTTCGCCATACGGAGATGGGCGAATCGCCCATTATCGCCTCCAGCCGTGGCACGGCAGAGGTGTCGTTGTCGGTGCTGGCCATGACGCTGACCCTCATAGCCGTGTTTGTCCCCGTCACCTTCACCACTGGCATCGCCGGTATCATCTTCAAATCCTTTGGTATTACCGTGGCATCAGCTATGGCTCTTTCGCTGTTTGAAGCCTTCACGCTTGCCCCGATGACCTCGGCTCGCCTCTTCAAAGATGAATCGGACAAAAAAGGCAAACATGCCAAGCAGCATACCCACGAGCAAAAACAGCTTCCCGACAATGGAGAAACACCGAAACCGAATGATAAGGGACCGGATGAAGAAGCTACGTTCAAACAAGAGCTAGAAGAAGACGTGGGTTGGTTAGGCAGGTTCTATGCCAGGTTGCTCAATTGGAGTTTGCGCCATCGTCTTGCCATTATCGCTATTACCTTCATTATTCTTGTACTCAGTGTGGTGGTCGCATCCGGGCTGAAATTTTCCTTCTTCCCCACAAGCGACCAGGGCGAGTTTTACGTGGGCTTTGAGCTTCAGCCAGGGTCGCCACTAGAAGCGACCAATGAGATGGCTCTACGCGCCGAGGAAATCCTGATGCAACACCCGCAGGTAGATGCAGTGCTCAGTTCCGTTGGCGGTGGCGGCGGGGGTATGGGTGGCGGTGGTGGCACCGATGAGCGCGGCGAGATTTTCGTCAAGCTAAATGAAGAGCACGAGCCTACCGCCGATGTCATCAAAAACCTGCGTTCAGAGCTAGACTTTCTCCCCAACCTTGCCTTTGGACAGGAAGCCCAGGGGGGCAATGCTTCGCAAATTACCGGGCGCGACATTCAATTGCAGATAAATACTATCCGTTCACTTGATGAGCTTATTCCCTTCTTGCAAAAACTCAAGGGGCAGGCAGCTACGGTGGAGGGGTTGGTAGATATTGATACCACCTACAAGCCCGGCAAGCCAGAATTGCAAATCCACGTAGACCCGACCAAAGTTGGCGATTTGGGCATTACCAATGATGACATTGCTAACTCGGTGCGAACGCTCATCAACGGTTCAAAGGCGGATGTCTTTCGTAAGGATGGCGAAGACGTAGATATTGTTGTGCGCCTCCAGCCGGGAGACCGGGCGAGTATGGATGACATCGCCAGCATCAACGTACCGACCCTGAGCGGCAGCCGTCCCATTGGTTCACTGGTTGAAGCATCCTTCACCCTGGGACCAACGACCATTCGCCGCTATGATCGCGCTAACCAGATCATCATTGGGGCAAACGTTGTTGGGCGCAACGTCAATGATGTGATGCGCGAGATACAAGCATCACTAGCGACAGTTGAAGCCCCGCCGGGTGTGGAGTTTGGCTTTGGCGGTGATGCTGAGGACCAGGCAGAAGGGTTTACGACCCTGCTCATTGCGATGGGCTTATCTATCCTGTTTGTCTACATGGTGCTGGCATCACAGTTTGCCTCATTCCTCCAACCGCTGGTCATCATGCTGGCGATGCCCTTTAGCTTTTTGGGGGCGTTCCTTGCCCTGCGAATCACCGGCATAGAGCTAGACATTATTAGCATGATTGGCTTGATTATGCTGATGGGTATGGTGGTGAAAAACTCTATCTTGCTGATAGACTTTACCAATCGGCTCCGCGCCTCTGGTATAGACAAACATACTGCCCTAGAGAAAGCCGGGTCTATCCGTCTCCGTCCCATCCTGATGACCTCAGCGGCAATCATTGCCGGGGCTGTTCCGGTGGCTATTGGGCTTGGGGAAGGGTCAGAGATTCGGCGGGGGCTATCGGTGGTGTTGATAGGCGGGATGATAACCTCAACGCTGCTCACGCTGCTGGTCGTCCCCACCGCCTACAGTATCCTCGTTGGGGCAACAGACCGTTTCTACCGGCTGATTAAGAAGCAGGACAAGGAACCTAGTAAGCATGATCAACCGCCTTCCCATCAGACAACATCATCCCCCACTCCAGAGGGGACATCGGCAACAGGCACAGGCGAGGGGTCTTCCGTTGCCTATTCTACCAAACATGATCCAGATGTTGTCTGATATGTATTCGCTCGGTGACACTCGCGGCTCATATCCGCTCGGTGACACTCGCGGCTCGTATCCGCATCATATATCGTACCAAGTACACATATAACCAGGAGATTGACGCACGCTTAGCAGAGGAGACGACACGAGGTATGAACAAGCGCGTAGGGGCTATCATGTCCATACTCATTATGGTATGTATCCTTACCACATTGGTGAGCTGTGGGGCTACAGAAGGGGCTACATCGCCCAATGCAGTAGAAGAACAACCATCGGCAGCAGAGACCAACAATAACGATACGGAACAAACCGAGGAACCGGCAACAACCCCAACGGCAGACCTTGCCGGGATGTTTGGGCAAGCCGGCTCAGGTGATGGACAAACGCTCAACCTGTCTAATGGCGTAACGGGTATTGGGTCAGTCAAATCCAAGCATGAAGCTGATTTGGTCTTTACCGTTAATGGGACAGTAAAAGAGGTGCAAGTAGAAGAGGGACAACAAGTGCATGAAGGGCAAATCCTCGCCAGCCTTGATGTTCGTACTTTTGATCAGCAGATTGTTATGAGCGAAGCTGCCCTCGTGCGGGCGCGAGCACAAAAATCGCAGATGTATGAACAGCCACGCGAAGCGGACATCAAAGCTGCCAATGCCCAAATACGCCAAGCGGAGGCGGGACTCGCCCAGGCGCAGGCAATGTATGCTGCCCTGTTTGAACAACCCCGCGAGGCAGACCTGCATGCTGCCAATGCCCAAATACGCCAAGCTGAAGCAGGGTTAGCCCGGTTGTTGGCAATGCCAGAGGATGTAGATGTACGGGCAGCAGAGGCAGCCCTCACGCTGGCACAGATCAATCTCCAGTCTACCCGTGACCAGCTTTCCTATGCCAAAACCCAAGCAGACTTTCAGGTGAAACAGGCGGCATACCAACTAACGCAAGCGCAATGGAGCTATGCCATCAGCCAACGCTACTGGGAACATGCCGATGAAAACGAGACTGACCCGGTGAAACCTGAAGTCACTACTGCAACGGGACAGCCAATGGAAAATGAGATCAGCGAGGGGGCGCAGGCAAATTACCTTGCATCCTATGAGCAGGCAAAAGCCATGATGCAACAGGCAGAACAGTCTGTCGCGCAGTCGGTGTTGCTTGCAGAGCGGGCGCGAAAGTCTGAGGTAACGGGGGTGCAAGCCGCCGAGCAGCAGGTGGTACAGGCGCAGGTGGGGCTAGACCGGGTACACCAGCAACCCAACGAGCATGACGTGGCGCAGGCGCAGGCGGGGGTAGACCTTGCCAACGCTAGTCGCCAGCGGCTCTTCCCCGACCCGACTGGCGCACAACAGGCGCAGGCACAGGCAGGCGTGGCGCAGGCACAGGCGGGGGTAGACCTAGCCGAAGCCAACCTAGAACGGCTCTACCCCGACCCCAACGAGTCGCAGGAAATTATGGCGGAGGCGGGTATTCTTGAAGCAGAGTCTGCCCTTGAACTGGCAAAACTCAACCGTGAGTATGCCGAGCTTCGTGCGCCCTTTGATGGGGTTGTCTCTGAAGTGGATATAGACCCCGGTGACCCGGCTATGGGGGCGCGAGAGTTTGCCATTCAGGTTGTCAATATGGATGATTTCCATATTGATGTAAACATTAGCGATGTGGATATATCGCAGGTGCAGTTAGGGCAGTCCGCTTCTATTTCCGCCGATGCCCTACCCGGCAAGCTGTTTGAGGGGAGCGTGAGCTACATTGCCCCAATGGCTACTGTTCAGGGCAATATTCGCACCTATGTTGTGCGTATCAAACTTGACGAGTCCAAAGGGCTGCGTCCCGGTATGAGCGTGCGCGTTGAGATAAACGTAGAGGATGACCAGTAAGCCTACTCACCAAACGTCTATACAACCAGCGTCCTTATGCACTACTACGCTGAATGCAGCACAATGGGGTGCATCCGTTGCGCGTATCCTCGCCGCTGCCCTGCATGCCGTAGAACCCGGTGCTGCCTTGCGGCAGTGGGGAAAACGTACTGACCATAGGCTCATAGTGGATGGGCAGGGGTATGACCTGCGCCACTATGAGCATATCCAGCTTATCGCCATTGGCAAGGCGGCAACGCCAATGGCGCAGGCAATGGCTACGCTGCTTGGCGATACCCTCACCAGCGGCATCATTATCACCAAAACTGACAACCAAGAATACCCCCCAAACTTGCCCCCGACCATTGGGTACTATCCTGCTGGACACCCTGTGCCAGACGAACGGGGTGTAGCTGCCAGTCAGCGCATAGCCGATATGCTCGCCACTACCACCGAGCGCGATCTGGTTATCGTGCTCATATCGGGAGGCGGCTCTGCCTTGCTTACCCTGCCGGCTACGGGTATCACACTTGCTATGCTCCAACAGACCACCTCGCTGTTGCTTGGCTGTGGTGCGCCAATCCATGAGGTAAACGGTGTTCGCAAACACCTAGACCGTATGAAGGGGGGCGGTCTTGCCCAACAAGCTGCTCCCGCCCAGGTTATCTCACTGGTGCTCTCTGATGTGGTGGGCAACCCGCTTGACGTGATAGCCTCTGGTCCAACCACCCCCGACCCAACGACCTTTGCCGATGTTGCCCATATTCTCGCCCGTTACCAATTGACAGACCGCGTACCAGCGGCTGTGCGCGAGCGGGTGCAAGCGGGGCAGCGTGGCGAGGTACCAGACACCCCCCCACACAACGATCCCATCTTTGCGCGGGTGCAGCAGGTCATCATTGGCAGCAATGAGCAAGCCGCTGCTGCTGCGCTGCATGCTGCCCAACGTGAGGGCTACCATACGCTGCTGCTGACCACCCATGCTCAAGGGGAAGCGCAAGTTGTTGGGCGGTTGTTGGCAAGCATATTGCGCGAAATGGCAACGAGTGGTGGGACAGCCGCTGGTATACCTGCCCCGCTGTCCCGTCCCGCTTGCATCGTCATCGGTGGCGAAACAACCGTGACGCTTGGCGACTCGCCGGGGCGAGGCGGACGCAACCAAGAGCTTGCGCTGGCGGCAGTGCGAGAGCTTGACGGGCTGGAGCAGGTAGCCCTCGTGACGCTGGCAACAGATGGCAACGATGGACCAACTGATGCGGCAGGTGCTGTCGTCACGGGTGAGACGCTGGCACGGGCAGGGCAACATGGACTTGACCCGGATGCCAGTTTGCAGCACCATGATGCATATACCTTTTTTGCAGCACTTGGTGATCTGCTGCAACCGGGTATGACCGCAACAAACGTCAACGATTTGGTCTTCTTGTTTACCTTTTGAGTAGTGAGGAGGTTTAGGGTGAGCAGCATAGATATGCAACAAGTGTGTACATGGGCGCAGGAGGCGGGTGAGATAGCCAAGAGCTATTTCAACAAGGTGAAGGGGACGCGCAAAGCGGACAAGAGTCTGGTGTCGCAGGCGGATGTGGAGATGGAGACACTTCTACGTGAGCGCATTACAGTCCACCATCCAGACCACGGCATCATGGGCGAGGAGCAGGGTATAGGCGATACTGACCAGGAGTATGTGTGGTGTCTTGACCCGTTAGACGGCACCGAGGGGTTTTTGTGTGGGCTGCCGGTGTGGGGGGTATCTATCGGCATTTTGCACCAGCGCAAGCCGCTGTTGGGGCTCGTTTATCTGCCAGTTTCCAGTGATTGCTTCTGGAATGATGCAAACGGGGCATACTGGAATGGCAACCCCATGCATGTAAGTGAGCAGACCACGCTAGAACGTACCGACTGGATTATCAACCATTCCAAGACCCACCTCGACTATGATGTCACGTTTCCTGGCAAGATGCGCTCGTTTGGCAGCTTTGCAGCGCACTTTTGCTATGTAGCGCGTGCGAGTACCCCCGCTGCCCTTATCGGCTGCTGCCCCAACCTGTGGGACATTGCGGCAGGTATGGCAATTTTGCATGCGGCTGGCGGTGTGACAACCACGCTCCCCAACGGCGAGCCGCTGGACATTGAGCCGATGTTTGACGGCTCAAAGGGCAAGGAGGCAATCCTTGCCTCTCCCCCGGCACTGGTCAGCGAACTGACCCGCTTTATCAAGCCACGCCAGCGGTAGGGGAGCGGGTTGTTCTGGGCAGCCCCTATCCCATCCCCTCGCCCCTGTGGATGTATGCGGGTGTAGGGGCGCACGGCGGTGCGCCCAATGTGGTGACTCTCCCCCGCCCTGGAATGGGAGCGGGAGCGGGTTTTTAGGGGTAGGTCATACCGATTCCGGGCAAGTTTTAACCATAGATGAACATAGATGCACCCAGATACCGGACAGGATTTCCGGGCAAGATGCTACCGCATAGCCCGTTGTGGTCCGAATCTCTGCGTCTCTGCGTTTCTGTCGGGAATCTCTTGCCCGGTATCTAGGTCTATCT
>CAZLKK010000197.1:0-7692 GCA_964559995.1 uncultured Chloroflexaceae bacterium | reverse complement strand
GCCGAGCGTATCGGCATGGGCAAGGCAGGCGAATACCGCGGCAAGGTGGAGGCGTTGCGGGGCGGGGTATGCCCGGCGAATGGACAAAAGGGTTAGATAATGGAACCGAAAGAAAGCGATTATTACTTATGGATACTACGTATCGTCACCATATTACGTTAGAACCGGGAAAACGGAGTGGGCAACCATGCATCCGCGGGTTGCGTATGACGGTCTATGATGTACTTTCCTACCTTGCTGCTGGCATGTCTGTTGAAGAAGTACTCCAAGATTTTCCTATGCTAACGCGGGATGACGTGCTGGCGTGCTTGAGTTATGCGGCGCAACGTGAACGATACACGCTGGTTGTCCAATGAAACTGTTGTTTGATCACAATCTATCACCCCGTTTAGTACAACGGCTTGCAGACCTTTTTCCTGATGCCAGTCATGTGGTGTTTGTCCATCTCGATCAAGCAACAGATGATGACGTTTGGCACTATGCTCATATGTATGACTTCGCTATTGTTACGAAGGACGCAGATTTCACTGATCTAAGCCTTATCCACGGGTTTCCTCCAAAGGTTATTTGGCTTCGTATTGGGAACTGCACGACAACACAACTAGAACTCGTTTTACGTTCTTACGCGAAAGATATACACCTGTTTCTGAACGATACTATCGCTGGTCTTCTAGAGATTCAATAATGCAAAACTCAAAGTTATGGCAAAATGGGGGTTGCCCAGCGATCCGTCGCATGCTCCATCGCTACCGACCAACATACGGCGTGTTTCCCATCGCCGAGCGCATCCCCCCCGTGCATCCGCTCGTTGACCCTCGCGGTTCGGTTATATCCGCTGAAAATCCCCCCGCTTGACGTACCCTATCCATGTATGGTATAACATAGGCAATAGATACCCCTCCCCAGGGGGGGTGGGGTTATAAAAGCCAAACCAAAAAGCAAAGGGAGAATCACCTATGACAAACCAATTTTATGTACCAGAAATAGCGTGTCAGCACTGCGTCAACGCTGTGACCAAAGAAGTCTCTGCATTGGATGGGATTCAGCAGGTTGATGTAGAGCTAGACACCAAGACTGTGACAGTCAAGCACAGCGAAGGGGTCAGCATTGCGGCAATCATAGACGCTATCAATGAAGCCGGCTATGATGATGTGTCGCAAATCACCGTATAAAAGTTCGGTTTAGGCAACGATACGAAATCACAAGAACAACGAAACGATACGAGGAGGGTATCTATGGCAGAACAAGAATTGCACTTTTCCGTTACGGGCATGACCTGCGCGACCTGCTCCAAGCGCGTGGAAAAAGCCCTCAACAAGCAAAACGGTATATTGCAAGCCAGCGTCAACCTTGCCAACGAGCAAGCAACGGTCTGTTTTGACCCCACCCAAACTGCTGCCAGTGACGTGTTGCATGTGGTTGAACGGGCAGGCTATGGCATGGTGACAGATACCCTCACCTTTGCCGTTACGGGCATGACCTGCGCGACCTGCTCCAAGCGCGTGGAAAAAGCCCTCAACAAACAACATGGTATTCTGGAAGCCAATGTCAACCTAGCAACAGAACAGGCGACAGTATCCTATATCCCTACGGAAATTGGATGGAACGACATACAGGCGGCTATTGAACGAGCAGGGTATGGGGTGGTAGAGCCAGCCGGTACTGATGACGCTACCGTTGAAGATGTGGAACTGGCAGCACGGGAGCAAGAACTTGCCGGCAAATGGCGCAAACTGTTGGTCGGTGTGGTGCTTGGTGTTCCCCTGTTTATCATCTCAATGGCACGCGATTTTGGGTTGATTGCGCCGTGGTTTATAGGCGAAGCGGCAGCAACTGCTGGTACTCATCCTGCATCGGCAGATAGGCTCAATTGGCTATTTTTGCTCCTAGCCACCCCCGTACAATTCTACAGTGGACGCGATTACTACATCCACGCATGGAAAGCCCTCTTGGACAAAACTGCCAATATGGACACGCTAGTCGCGCTTGGCTCATCGGCAGCATACTTCTATAGCGTTGCGTTGCTCTTAACCGGGATGAGCGGGCATGTCTACTTTGAAACATCAGCATTGATCATTACGCTTATCTTAGTTGGCAAGTACCTAGAAGCACGAGCAAAGAGCCAAACAAGCAGTGCGATTAAAGCCCTGATAGGCTTACAACCCAAGACGGCGCGGGTCTTGCGCGGTGAGCAGGAGGTGGATATACCGGTTGCCGATGTTCACAAAGGCGACATCGTGTTGGTCCGTCCAGGCGAGCGTATCCCCGTAGATGGCATCATCACCCAGGGGCGGACGAGCATAGATGAAAGTATGGTGACTGGTGAGAGCATCCCGGTCCAGAAGGAGCTAGATGATACGGTGCTTGGAGCGACAGTCAATAGCACTGGTAGCTTTCAATTTCGGGCTACCCGTGTGGGCAAAGAGACCGCACTAGCCCAGATTATCCGGCTGGTCCAGGAAGCGCAAGGCAGCCGAGCACCAGTACAACGGTTTGTAGACAAGGTAGCGGGGGTGTTTGTCCCGGTAGTCATCGTCATTTCCATCTTGACCTTTCTTAGTTGGTACGTTGTTGGGGATGTTGGCTTTACCCGTTCACTCATCTTTGCTGTGGCGGTGTTGGTTATCGCGTGTCCATGTGCGCTTGGCTTGGCAACCCCAACGGCTATCATGGTCGGCACTGGCACTGGCGCAGAATATGGCATCCTGATCAAAAATGCCGAAAGTTTGGAGCGAGCGCGGGCTATACAAACGGTTGTCCTTGACAAGACGGGGACGATTACCGAGGGGCAGCCAAAAGTCACCGACTTGGTAGCGGCAGCAGGAATAGATGAGGAGGCTATCCTATGGCTTGCTGCCAGTGCCGAGCGTGGCAGTGAGCATCCGCTTGGTGAGGCGATAGTGCGGGCGGCGCAGGAGCGGGGGGGGAACCTCGCGCAACCCACCGACTTTGCTGCCATTGCGGGGCATGGCATTCGCGCTACGGTAGATGGGCATGCGGTGCTGCTTGGCACACAGCGGTTGATGCAGCAGGAGTCTATTCCCCTACAAGGTATGGAGCGTGAGGTAGAACGGCTCCAGCAGGAGGGCAAAACGGCGATGCTTGTCGCCAAAGATGGGGTTGTTCAGGGCATCATTGCCGTGGCAGATACCGTCAAAGCTACCTCGCATGCAGCGGTTGCCCAACTGCATACTATGGGCATTACGGTGGCGATGCTCACGGGCGATAATCAACGCACGGCGGAGGCGATAGCGCAGCAGGTGGGGATAGACCGCGTATTAGCCGAGGTATTGCCCCAAGACAAGGTGGCAGAAATACGGCAGTTGCAAGCTGAGGGGCGCGTGGTAGCTATGGTGGGGGATGGCATCAATGATGCGCCTGCTTTGGCGCAGGCGGATGTGGGTATTGCCATTGGTACGGGTACGGATGTAGCAATGGAAGCGGCACACATCACGCTGATGCGCGGTGATTTGCAGAGTGTCCCCCAGGCAATTGCCCTCAGTGGCGTGACGCTCAAGACTATCAAGGGCAATCTCTTTTGGGCATTTATCTACAATGTGATTGGTATACCCATTGCTGCGGGGGTGTTCTACCCATTCTTGGGACTGCAACTTAGCCCCATCATTGCAGCGGCAGCAATGGCGTTTAGCTCGGTGTTTGTCGTGACAAATTCACTGCGGCTACCCCGGCTCTTTCGTTCGCGTATGGGGGTATAGGGGTACAGAGAACAAGCGGGTATTTGCCCTATCCTTACCTTCTCTCACCCGTTCTGCGTGTAACCTATCGCCAATCTTGCATAGCATAGGCAACGTTGGTGGTATAGCCCATATGGGAACTACAAAGCACTTCTATACCCTGGAGCATTGCCAATTTGCGTATAGATTGCCGTTGAGTAGCAGTATCCATATTGAACGGCGGGAAAAAGATTTCTGCCCGTCCGTTGTTGAGCGAGAGCGTATCACCCGCTATCAGAATACGCTTGTTGATAAGGTAGGCGGTGTGTCCAGGGGTATGTCCTGGGGTAGCGATTGCCTGAATGGTAATACCGTTGATATGGACCTCATCGCCATCATGCAAGGGCGTATGGGGCCGGGGGAGCGGGTCGCTATAGACCCCCAACAAGGGAAAGCGACATGTCGTCCCATTGATCATCTGCTCCTCAGCAGCAGGCAGGTAGAGCGTAGCACGGGGGAAGAGGTCTAGCCCTGCGGTGTGGTCTTTGTCGGCATGGGTGAGGAATAGGTGGGATACTGCTCCGGGACGCACGGGTAACTGCTTCCACTCCTCTTGGAGTTGCTTCCCCCCCATTGCCGCATCAAACGCAATGGTATGGTTGCCATCGGTATAGACAAACATATTTACATACCCCTGCTGGACGGCATACAGGTGGTCGGTAATGTTGCCGGTGGGGGTCGTCTTCCATACCGTTGTGAAGTAGCGGATGTATTTCCAGCTTACATACGCGCCACCCGCTAGGGCGGCGGCGGCGATTGCGGTAATAGTCTGTTTTTTATGCATAGGTATGCTCGGTTTGCATTTTGTCTTTCTTGGTTCTTATCCTTGCTCCCTGTCCCATCCTCATTAGGGGTAGGTCAGTCGGGCAAAGCTCCCTATGTTATTCCCCTCTCGCCATGCCTTTCAATAGCTGCTGACCAGTTCCCTATGTGCAGTATACCATAGACGATGGGGCAAGAACACATTGCGGGTATCCCCTTGCCAGGGTTGTGGCACAGTCCAGTCATCTACTTATCGTGCAACCAGAGATCATATTCGCTTATATCTACCTCGTCATTCCACACAAGACCATACCCACCTGGAGCTATGGTAAAGTTCTTGAAGAAACCGGGGTTTTTCAGCGGGGAAAACACTTCCTTGTCGAGTAATCGGGTAATAGCATAGGTACGTTGTTCACCATTGGAAAACTCGATAGACAAGGTATGGTCATCCAGGGCTTTTGCCGAGATAATCTTGGGGTAGGGTACAGACATATTTACCTTAATGGTGGGAGCTTACGATATTCTTGGGATTTCCACTTCTCATAACCATGATAGCAGACAATACATCCAGAAACAAGACGATACCCTATCATTTACCTCACTCCCCCCGCAGCATAGCGGTGAGGGCTTCCGCCTGCACATACCCCACCACCTCTAGCTCCTGCGACACCACCCCCGCTACCTCGCCTACCGCCCGCTTGATTTGCTGCGAGATAGGCACAGCCAATGGGCAGAGCGGCGAGGATGGGCGAAAGCGATAGGTGACATGCCCCTGGTCATCTACCTGGAGCTCTTCTACCAAGCGCATACGGATAACATCTACGCCAGTTTCTGGGTCTATCACCGTCGAAAGCCGCTCTATAATCGCCTGTCGCACCTGTTGCGGGTCGTGGGCATACACACTCGTTGGACTCATCATGCTTCCCCTTGTGGCAATACCCGTTGGAGCACCCGTTGCCAAACGGTCTGTATCGCCTGACTAATCGGGGCATCAGGCTGCCATGCCGTCACCGGCTGCCCCTGGATCATTGCCTGTTGCATTGCTTCATCAAAGGGGATACCCCCAACCACCTCAATACCCTGCTGTGTACAATAGGTCTGCAACTGGTGTACCCCCTCTGGATAAATGTCTGCCTTGTTGATGCAGACCAGCGATGGTATCCGAAAGTGTGCTGTTGTTTGCAATACCCGCTCTAGGTCGTGGATGCCAGAGCTTGTTGGCTCGGTGACAATGAGCGCAAGGTCTGCCCCCGCCGATGCGGAGATAACGGGACAGCCAATCCCCGGCGGACCATCTACGAGCACCAAGTCATACTCGCCATCCATCCCTAGCAACCGCGCCTGCTGCTTGACCAACGTCACCAGTTTACCGGAGTTTTCCTGCGCCGGGCGTAGCGCAGCATGGAAGAGTGGACCATAGCGGCTATCGGAGCGAAACCAACTCCCGGCAATCTGTGGCTCCATAGCTATGGCTTCAGATGGACACTGCCAAACACAGGCGGCGCACCCCTCACACGCGATGTCATCCACCTGATAGCTCCCCGTTTGCTCATCCTTGCTCACCGCATCAAACCGACAGACATCAGCACACGTCCCGCACCCTTCGCACTTGTCGGAGTCTATCTTGGCAACAGAACCGCCAGTAAACGGCTGCTCCTCTAGCCGCGTTGGAGCCAAGACCAACTCTAGGTTGGAAGCATCTACATCAGCATCAGCCAACACTACCCGTATGGTATCATCCTGTGCCGCAAGGTGGGCAAATGCCGCGGTAACACTGGTTTTGCCTGTGCCGCCTTTTCCACTCAATATAACCAGTTGTTTCACGGGTGTACTCCTATTGGCTGTGCTGTCTGCTGCTGTGGGGTGCGGTGATGGGCTGCCAGAAGCTGTTGAGTATCGGCATACAGTTGGTGCAACGATTCGCGGTACTCCGGGCGTATTGCTACCAGCGATTTGCCACGGGCAATCCCCTCCGACAACGCTCGGTCAAAGGGGATACGCAGCAGGATAGGCAAGCCAGCAGATTCGCAAAACTGCTCAACCTCATGATAGCCGCTCCCATCACGATTGATAATCACCCCCACCGGCAGGTCTAGCTCGCGTGTCACCTCAGCAGCAAGCCGCAAATCGTGCAAGCCAAACGGGGTAGGTTCCGTCACCAATAGCACTACATCTGCCCCCCGTATCGTCTCAACCACTGGACAGGATGTTCCCGGCGGAGCATCAGTAATGACCACTTGCCCCGGTTGTGACGGTATCCATGCTTTCAATTGGCGAATAATGGGTACTGCCATTGGCTCGCCCACATTGAGCTTGCCCCGCCCAAACTCCATACCACACTTGGTTACACCACGCTCAAGCACCCCAATAACCGATGGTACCTCGGTGATTGCCTGCTCTGGACACTGGCGCATACACGCCCCACAGCCATGACAAAGCTGGGGAAAGACGAGCACCTGCGATCCAATAACGGTTATGGCGTGAAACTGGCATACCTCGGCACAGGTACCACAGAGTTGACAACGATCTTGGTTGACCTGGGGTATCTGGATTGGCACATCTTGGCGCGTGGTAAACGCCGGTGCAAGAAAGATGTGGGCATTTGGGGCTTCTACATCACAATCCAAGAAGAGTGGCGGTACTGCTAGTATGCCGTCCTCTGCCAAACTTAATGCCAAACTGGTAGCGAGGGTGGTTTTGCCGGTGCCACCCTTGCCACTTGCAATGGTAATATGCATATTCCCCCTATGGGCGCGTCCTAAACTTGCTCTAGTTCGCCCTTGTTAAAACGGAGCACGGCATCTCGCACGGTGCGAGTGTTGCCAAGCAGGTACATCGGGATACCAGCCGCTTTCAGTGCTCGCAGCGCGTTGGGACCAAAGTCGCCACTAATGACTGCCCCCACCTGTTTACTGGCGACAAACTGAGCCGCTTTTGTACCAGCACCACCTGATGCAGATGCGGCTTCGTTGGGGTAAGCCTGGGTTTCCATTGTCGTAGTATCTACCTGGAGAAAATACGCCCCCCGCCCAAACCGCGAGTCAATGTTGCTGTTGATGTCTGGTGATGCTGCGGTCACAATAATATTCATGGGTTGTTCCTTATAGCTTATACTTGCTAGATTCTTCCCCGCTGCCGATACTGCATCCCATCGCCATTTCTCCACCCACGCCTGCCACCGCCGCCACGTCCGCCA
>CAZLKK010000196.1:0-7702 GCA_964559995.1 uncultured Chloroflexaceae bacterium | reverse complement strand
AGGAACAGTAGCATCAACAGGCGCAACCGCAAGCAACTGCTGCTGCTGCACAACGCAGCCATCTAGCGCGACCAGCACCCTAGCCAGTTGGAGATGGCACCAGTACTCATACAGGCGGGGCAGGTCGTGTATGGGCAGGTGCATTATCGGCACATCAGCGGTGAAGTCTGGCAACTCCCGAAACTGCTGCCAGAGCCGATAGACCTGGCGATACCCAGGTTCATGGCGTAGGATATGCGTTGCCCCATAGCTCATAGTAAGAGGTTGTACCTCTGCCAAGAAGGGCAAGCGCAAAAGATACTGGATACGGGTTGCAGCAGTCTGTGCTTGGGATGCAAGCCGGGTAGTTTTCGGGGAATCTGCGGCAAGCATGGCAAGGGTACGCGCCCGTTGCCAAAGTTTGTGGAGTAGATGCTTAAGCAACCGGTTTTCGTAGGTATCAACCGTTGTCACAGTCGCCGGGTGGGTTATCTCGGCGGGGTAGGGGCTATCTGGGGTAGCAGGCAGGGTATGGGCAAGGTCACGGGAGATGTGCGAGAGGTCATAACTCCGTTCCGCTGGTAAACGAGTTGTTGTGGGCAGTAAGCGGGTGTGGGGTTGACGCGCTATACGATAGACCACCTGCTCCAACTTGGGCAGGTGATCATCAAAAAATGCCATTGCAGTTTCCAGCAGGTGCGGGTGGCGATGTGCTGATTCGCTGGTCGCCGTTGTGGGGGCAGCAGCAGCCATGCTCCTGCCCGTAACGGCATAAGGCAGCATGGCTAGGGTACGGTTGAGATCATCGAGCAGTAGCGTGTAGTGCTGTTCATTGATCTTGTGGGGCAGGATCGTACACCTAAAGCGATAACTTGTCGTTTGCCCCGCAGCATCATGCAAGCGCAGGATGAGCGTTTGCTGACCAAGCCGGTTTTTAGGATTCCACCGCCAATACCACGTTGGGTCGCCGGGGTGGAGGAACGGCTGTAGCGGGGTTTCCTGTGTGGGGGTTGCCACAACAAGCGCAAGGGTTACGCCCCCCAATGGGGGTAGGCAAGAGAAGGTTATCTCTTGCCATTCGGTCAGGTGCGCTTCTGCCAGCGGCACAGTGTTGGCATACAGCACCGGCGGCTGAGAGATAGGCATAGCAATCGTTAATCTTGTGGCTTGCGATAGCGAAGCAGCACAATGAGCAGCGTACCAGTGATGGCACTATAGAAGATACCGCCAGCCGCTCCACTAACGGCAGTCCCCACATCACCAAGCATCTCGCGCTCGATAGTCCAACCGACAGATAATCCCACTGCCATAGCTATGCCACTTGCCAGTATCCACCAAGCCGCTTTGTGGACTTTGCGGCGCAGGATGAGCCATTGTAACCCTCCTGCCAGTGCGCCGGTTAGCACACCAGCAAGACTCCAACCAAGCACCATACCAACTTCGCCGTGTATCGCTTGGTAGAGTTCGCCTTGTTGGTTGTAGAGTACCCAAAGCATAATCCAGCGCAGGGGCCACCCTATCGCCAATCCTGCCGCTGTGCCGATAAGCGTGACTACTCCCCACAAGCGCATGTTGGGGATGTGGCGGCGCAGCACAAGCCACTGGGCAAAGCCAGTTGTCATCCCAAGCAGTGCGCCAAGAATCGCCCCAAAGATAGCCCGACCAATGTTCTGTGCCAGCATACCTGCCACTGCGCCCGGCATGGGTGAAGCATACGCTTCTTGGATAGTTTCTGCCAGCGGCATACCAAACATCCACGCTATGCCCCAGGCGGGAATCATCGCAAGGCTCCAGGAAAGCCAAATGAGGGCACGATTCCACTTAATTTGGCTAGGAGATAGGGTTGTCTTCATCGTTTGCATAGGTATCCCTTTCTGCTACATTGTCCTAGAAATACAAAACGTTTGATTTTTAGTTTCCCCCGTTTGGTGCTTCTGTTTCTTCAACATCTTCAACATCTTGATCATCTTCAACATCTTCAACATCTTCATCATGAGCATGCGCTTGTATATCGCGGAGCAGTATAACCAGCGCAACACCGGTAATTGCCCCATACACCGTGCCGATAATACTACCAACAAGCGCATTATGCAACACCGTACCGACCCCCTCGAAGAAGCCATAGAAGACATGCATACCAAGCGAAAAGCCGGCAGTCATGGCGACAATGCTAAAGGGAGTCCACCAGCGGGCGGTGGGGGAGTGGGAATAGAGCACCATACGTTGAGCAAAACCAAGACACGCCCCCGTTACTGCCCCTACTGGTATAGCTTGCTCTTCGCTGACCATCATGAAGAGAAACATACTAGATGGCAGCGCAATGCCAAGCACAATACCCGTGACGATAACCCATGCACGGGTACGGGTAATGAAATTGCGTAACACGAGCCGTTGGGCAAAACCCAACACAACCCCCACAAGCAACAGTCCAATGACCCCTGCCGCTTGGCTCAGGGTCCAAGCTGCGCCATTGAGGATAACCCACCATACCCAAATGAAAAGCCAGTCTATAGCGGTAAATACTTTGTCGTCTTTCATTGTGTGTTTCTGTCTGGCACTAGTTGTCCTCTGCTGGTCCCCAACCCTCGCCGAGCCGCTTGCCCTTGTAGGCTTCGGTGAGTTCTGCTAGGTAGGCTTCTCGTTGGTCATACAACCGCTTGTGGGGGCGGGGGGCGACATTTGCCAGCGCATAGGAGGTTAAGATAGGCATAGCGATGGTCGAGTCGGTATAGCAGACGACAGTATCGGGGAGTTGGTCAGGGTCTACCTTACCCCAGGTAACAGCTTCTGAAGGTGTGGCACCAGACAACCCGCCGGTGTCGGGACGTGCGTCTGTCACTTGGATGAAGTAGTCGTGGCCCTTCTCCTCAAGCCCCATAATCTCTTGAATTTGTGGCTCTGTCTGGAGGACAAAGTTTTTGGGTGAGCCGCCGCCAAAGATGACCACGGCACTTTTCTGCTCGTGTTTTTTGGCATGGTAGACAATGGCGGTAGTCTCGTTGACATCAAGCTCAACATCAAAGCGCAACTTGTTTCCCTGGAGCGCAAGGGCAGCAATATTTAGCCCAATAGTCGAGTCGCCAGGGCTGCTGGTGTAGAGCGGTACGCCAGCTTGATAGGCAGCGGTGAGGATAGAGGTATAGCCCGTGTTGAGCGTCTGCTCACGCGCTTCTGTGTAGCGTCCAAGCCGGTAGTGCAATTCCGCACTGCCCATCGTGTGTTGAAATTCTTTACCACGCATACACTCATAGAGGAACTTGTCGCTCTGGAGCAGGACATCTTGATGAAAGAGGATGTCGTAGATACGGATGATATGCTGGTCGCGCAGTTCGGCATCATCCACAAAGGGGGATGTGCCAAAAAGCTCAAAGCCAAGCGTGCGATGGATGTCGTGGTAGAGATTTGCGCCGGTGCTGACTACCCAGTCTACTAACCCCGCTTGGATGAGCGGCACGAGCGCAGCGGTGCCAATGCCGGTGGGGGTGAGTGCGCCACTCAAGGCGACCCCAATGGTGACATCGGGGTTGGCTATCTTGCGGGCAAAGAGGTGACATGCTTCGCGGAGCCGTGCTGCGTTGTAGGCGAGCAGGTAGTCGTCAACAAGGCTATTTATGGTGAGATCGCCGGTGATGGGGCGGGGGTCGAGCTTGGTGCCATAGGTCATTAGGGAGTTGCTCCTTACTATATCTGCTAACGCTGTGGTGATTATACCATAAAGCTGTGGGGGACTGACTTTATTATGCGGGAGTGCGAGCCGCGAGCGGCGAGCGGCAACGAGCGGGTTTCCGGGCAGACCCCATCCCCCGTCGACCCGCTACCCCACCACGGGAGGTCGGGCAAGTTTGGCTCCCCCTCGCCCTACAATACGAGAGGGAGCAGGGGGAGAGGGTGAGCAAAAAGGGCAAAGGTGAGAGCTAGGCTACTCACGTTTAACGGGGGATTTTCGCATTGCTTGGTGTTGGGGGCTTTGCGCTTCTATGCTGCCGAGCTGTCGCTCAACGAGTCGTAACCGTTCATACAGCACTCCAATGTGCTGTAACAATTGCCCAATCATCTGCTCTGCTGTTAGCTTCTCATGCTGCCACTTGAGCATGAGGTCATCCAGGGTATGCATACCCATATAATCTGCTCCTTTCATTTTGCACACGATCACGAAAAATCGGGTATTATAGGTGATACGTAGGGAATTTCCCCTATGGTGTGTTTCCTGCACTGTACCTACCACAGTTCTCAGTGCAGGGAACAAGTTTAGTTATAGCTAAAATAATACCAGAACTCTCTATACCCGTCAACTACCTATGCAGCGATTTGGTGAAAAACTACACGCCCTAAGAAAGCGGCATAATGTTACCCAAAGTCAACTGGCAAACCAACTTGGCTTTGCGGGTCCTCCCTTTATTAGTAATCTGGAGAAGGGCAGAGAAAAACCAAGCGCAGCACTTATCCTCAAGATAGCTGATTTTTTTGGGGTGACAACGGATGTCCTGATGCGGGATGAGCTAGAGCTAGGGGATGGGTAGGCTTCTTTCAATGGTAGGTGTTGTGCTTCTTCTGTTTCTCCCTTTCCTTTTCTCTATAACTAAGGTTGTGGTATCATGTCTAGTATGCATATGCAAGAACCTATTTCCCTAACATCTATGTCCTTGCCACATATCCTAGAAGAAATCACTAAACGTATTTGTGCTGTCAGTCAGCCAGAGCGAATTATCCTGTTTGGCTCTTGCGCCCGCAATGACCAAAACGTCCCCAACGACATAGACCTGCTGGTCATTATGCCCCATGTGGAATCAACCCGCCAAGAAAGTATGCGACTCTTGGGAGCTTTACGTGATTTGATTGTCCCGGTAGATATTTTGGTAGCGACCCCACAGCAAATTGAACGTCATCGGCAGACTCCAGGACTTATCTATGCCACAATATTACAGGAGGGCAAGATCATCTATGACACAGTTAGAACTTCCTATGGATAGAAGAAACGCTAACCCTATAGATACCCTGAAAGGGTCACACGGAGAGTCGCTGCATGCAACGGCTCTTTCCCCTTATCCCTAAACCCTCTCCCCCACCGCGAGGGGAGAAGGGGGCACCGGGGATGAGGGGAACCATCCGCTCGTTGACCCTCGCGGTTCATTAGGGACGTGGGAATGGGGGACTGCCCGAAGGATGATTTCAGTATCGTTTTGCGTTTTGCGCTTCCCGCTTCCCATCCCCCCCTCTGTACCTCCTAGCAAACATGCGGTATAATCTTCACAGCAACAACGATAGACGATAGGGTAAGAAAACCAACGGAGCAAACTTGAAACAGGAAGGAACGTTGTTTTGCGTGTCGTCATGAAATTTGGGGGAACATCTGTCGGTAGTGCTGATGCCATCCGTCAGGTCGTGGAGATCGTCCGCAACACCGCCCGCGAACATCAGGTGGTCGTTGTCGTATCCGCCATGAATAGCCCCGACCTCCGCACGACCAACGCGCTGATAGACGCTGCCAATGCTGCTGCGAAAGGGGATAGCTGTGTTGCCACCAACGTTGCCCCACGGCTGCTCGCCATACATATGCAAGTTGCCCAACAGCTTGCGACCCCCGCCGAATGTGCCACCCTAGAAACACAGCTTCAGGAAATCTTGACCTACATCACCGATTTGTCGCGTAGCATAGCGGTGCTTGGTGAGCTTACGCCGCGTGCGCTAGACCTCATCAGTGGGCAGGGCGAACGCTGTAACGCCCGCTTGATAGCCGCCGCGCTTCGGAGCACAGAGCTCCAATCAGAAGCGGTAGATGCTACCAAACTTATCGTCACAGACAGCAACTACACCGATGCATCACCACTGATGGACGAGACGATAGCCAAGAGCCGAGAGCACCTTATCCCCATGCTGGAGCAGGGCAAAGTCCCCGTTGTGACCGGCTTTATTGGCGCATCACCAGAGGGTATCCAGACAACGCTAGGGCGGGGCGGCAGCGATTACAGCTGTAGCATATTGGGGGCAGCCCTCGATGCCGACGAGGTGTGGTATTGGAAAGAAGTAGACGGGGTAATGAGTGCCGATCCGCGTATTGTGTCAGAAGCCCACACCCTACCGGAGCTTTCCTACACCGAAATGGCAGAGCTTTCCTTCTATGGGGCAAATGTGTTGCACCCCCGCACTGTCTATCCGCTTGTGCAACGGGGTATACCCATCCGTATTCTCAACACCTTCAACCCATCCCACCCCGGTACACGCATTAGCTCTGAGACGACTACGGCGATGGTCAAAGCGATTACTGCTATCAAAGATGCCAGTCTGATACGGGTAGGCGGACCGGGTATGCTTGGCACACGCGGGATAGCCGCACGTATTTTTAGCGCGGTAGCCCATAGTGCAGCAAATATTTTGCTCATTACGCAGGCGAGCAGCGAGCAGAATATCTGCCTTGCCGTCCCCCGCAACGAGTGCGGTGCTGCGGTGCAGCAGTTGCGGCAGGAACTAGCAAAAGATATAACCATTCACGATGTAGAACACGTAGAAGTGACAGAGCCGGTCATGATTGTTGCTGTTGTTGGTTCTGGTATGCGCGGCACCCCAGGCATAGCAGGGAAGGCGTTTAGTGCGCTTGGTACTGAGCAAATCAACATTGTAGCTATTGCCCAGGGAAGTACCGAGTATAATATCTCATTGGTGGTGGAAGCCCAGGATGGCGAACGGGCGGTACAGGCAATCCACCGTATTTTCACGCTTGGGTAGGGTAGAGCATAACGAAAGGATAGCAAGGAGGAAAGTTATGAAAAAAAGTTGGCATGCCTTTGGGCTTGTAGTGTTGCTTATCGGTATAGCAATGGTCGTAGCAGAGTTGGTGCGGCGTTTCCTCTTCAACAAGGATAACGAAGATGTCTTGCCCCCCCCACGTCCGATGGATGACAAAGAGGGTGAACCAAAAGATGTGCCGGTTGGGGTAGAAGACGAGGCTCCCCCGCCCCCGCCAGTACATCATCTCAATGTCCCAACAGATTATAGTTTCTCATTTGCACCGGGGCAGGATACGAGCGACTCTGAGCAACTGTGGGAACTCTTGCACAACGAGGGGTTTCGCCAGCGTGGGGAAGGGTTCCACAAAGATTGGGCATTTCACCTCTATGCTACGCAGAATGACCTGGGGTTGCCCCTCGGGCCTACTGCCAGCAAAGAGCAACGGGTCAAGATTGACGGCAAAGAGTATGGGTATCAGGTGTTCGCCCGTGACACCCTCTACAACGAGATTCCCAAATGGAGCGAGATACAGAGCCTCAACAACCTGCTCGCCAGCGGCACCATGCCAGAGAGCGGTTTGGGCTATGAATTGCTCAAGGCGAGCTATGCTTCTGTCGGTTCCGAACTACACCCCGACTGGATTTCCCATCGCACCGCCCTGGAGAAAAAACTGGGACCTGCCCTCAGTGATGCCTACCGTATCACCGTAGACGGCAAAGAGTACTCGCTCCAGGTGTTTGCCTTTGATACGCTGTATGTTGAGGTGCCAAACTGGAAAGACATCCAGTTTATCAGCGAAATCACGCCCGGCAACCTGTGTGAAGCGTTGCTTGCCGAGACCTACAAAGCCTGTGGTGCTACCTACGACCCATCATCACCGTTTCATCAGACAGCAGCACAAAACAAACTTGGCACCCCACTGTCTGATGTCTATGAGGTAGACCTGTCGGGTAACACCTTCAAGGTGCAGGTCTATGCTACTGGTGTGGTCTATGCT
>CAZLKK010000195.1:0-7749 GCA_964559995.1 uncultured Chloroflexaceae bacterium | reverse complement strand
ATTGATTTGCTGACAAGTATTGATCTCGGCATTGCAGAATTGGCAGCGATTCTGGCTGCTGGCAATCAAGATGTCATTGATGCTGGTGGTTTCTATCAGGTATGCCAACAAGAGCATTGCCAAGCCAACGACCCCACCGGCGAGTAGCCCATTGACAAAACGTCTGGGAATTGCCAGTACTTGCTTTGACGCATGGTAGCCGACCAGCAGCATGAACGCCACGATCATGATGTATCCCATCGTGATCATGTCCCCAATGAGGTTGCGCTCAGCGAATGTCTGAAACATCCCCACAAGGCTAACATGCCATACGGCGACTGCCCCAATAAGACCAATCTTTATCGCTGGCATGAAAAAAAGACGACCAGGAGGGGGATTTGGTGGGGGTGGCGGGGCAGGAGTAGCTGGTCGTTGTTTTTGGTTCTCTGGTTGTTCGGATTGACTGGTAGCCATGCTCTTGGTTCCTGTTTACACACGCTTGGATGACAGCCGCTCACCTAAAATACCTGTAGGACGGAAGATGAGCACCAACACCAGCAGGGTAAAGGCGATAACATCTTTCAGTTGATGGGCAGAGGGGATACCTAGTCCGTCGAGGATGAGCGTAGGACCGACAGACTCAAAAATGCCGAGGAAAAAGCCGCCGAGGGCAGCCCCCGGTAGGTTGCCAATACCCCCAAGCACAGCGGCGGTAAAGGCTTTGATACCTGGCACAAACCCCATAAAGAAATTCACCTGACTAAAAATGAGCGCGTAGAGTACGCCGGCTATTCCTGCCATAAAGCCCCCCACGGCAAAGGTGATGGCGATAGTCCGGTCTACATTCACGCCCATCAAGGCAGCAGTGTCTAGGTCTTCTGAGACAGCACGGATAGCTCGCCCAGTCTTGGTTCCCTGGATGAAAGCGTAGAGCAAGCCAAGCATTACTAATGCACTGACAAAGACAATAATCAGCGGCTTTTCAATACCAAAGATTTTTCCATCTAGGATGTCAAATTGCGGATACACTTTGACCCCGGAGCCAAACATCCCCCGGAAGGTATACTGGAGAAAGAAGGATGCGCCAATAGCGGTAATGAGTTTGACTAGGCGTGGTGACTCGCGCAGGGGGCGGTAGGCGATACGTTCCAGCACAACGGCGATTATCGTAGCGATTATCGCGGAAAACATGGCGATAATAAGCAGGGTCATAATTGGATTGCTCTCTAGGAAAGAGAGTTCTCCCCGTTCTGCTTTGACAAAAGCTCCGCCCACGAGTTTGTTGTCATCAAGGAAATCTGCAAGAAAGTAGGCACTAAATGCCCCGCTCATAAAGACTTCGCCATGCGCGAAGTTAATCAAGCCAAGTACGCCATAGACCATTGTGTAGCCCAGGGCTATCAATGCATAGATGGCACCCTGCGCCATACCAAATACCACAAAGTCTACCCACTGCTTGCTACTATACCGTCCCTCCATGATGGTAGAGATGGAGCCAAGTACTACGAGAGCAATAAGAATGAAGCCAATACCCCAAATGATGACTTGGGATATATCTATGTTCCGTCTTTTGAGCCGAAACACCGTCATGATACTACTCCATTGGAGAGCAAGACGGGCTGATTTTCCTGCCCGCCTTGCTTTGCGTGATGTTCGTAACCCAACCCCCTTTTAGGGAGTTGTTTCTTCGGTTGTTTCCTCTTCGGTGTCCGTTACTACATCGGTGTCCGTTACTACATCGGTGTCCGTTACTTCGTCGGTCATGTCCTCGTCGGTCATGTCCTCGTCGGTCATGTCCTCATCGGTCATGTCCTCATCGGTCATGTCCTCGTCGGTCATGTCCTCGTCCATGTCCTCGTCGGTCATGTCACCTTCGGGGAAAACCCGCATGGGGTTGGAGTCTGATTCACTCCCAGGGCTCCATGTATCAGGATCGGGGTCCTGAATCTCATAAATGACGATCTTGGGATCGGCGCAGTCGCCATATTCATCACACGTCAAGCTGCCAGCCAAACCCTGGTAATCCGTAGTGGCGTAGAGCGCATCACGGATGCCCTGGCGTGGGATGTAGAGCGTACCATCTTCACCCATCACTGCGACCTCTTCAATTGCCTTGACGAAGAGCATCGTAGCATCATACGCATTGGCGTGATAGACACTCAGCGTATCTTCGTTGTACTTCTCCTGGTGCTTTTCGAGAAATTCCTGGTAGCTCGTGCCAAGCGAGGTCAGGTCGGGGCTGCTGAGGTACATCCCAATAACCGCGTCGCCGGCTGCCTCAACAAAGTCTGGGTTAAAGAGACCATCAGCACCCATAAGCACTACATCTTCCAGACCATCTACATCGCGTGCTTGGCTGGTCATAAAGCCGCCAGCCGGCATAAAGATGGGATAGTAGAGGACTTCTGGCTCCATAGAAGCAATACGGGTAAGCACGGGGCGCATGTCGTTGTCCGTCTCGTTGACGGCTTCCTGAGCAACGACCTCACCGCCAAGCTCTTCAAAGCGTTCTGCAAAGACGTTTGCCAACTGTTCGGCGTAGACGCTGCCGTCATGAATGGTAGCCGCTTGGGTTAAGCCAAGTTCATTGTAGGCATACTCTGCGGCAAATGCCCCCTGCACTTTGTCGTTGTGGGCAGTTCGCAAAAAGCCCATAACGTGGTTTTCGGGGTCAGTCAAGCCTGGAGCGGTGTTGGACGGAGAGATCATCACCATACCGGCTTCGTCAATGACTGGTGCCATCACGTTGCCAGCACTGGAGCAGGTAGGTCCAACGATACCAACAATCTGCTCATTGGAGATGAGCTTGTTGGCTGCTGCCTGCCCACCTTCGGGGCTACAGCCGGTATCTTCCCCAACCAGTTCAATCTCGTGGTCTAAAACCATACCGCCGATGTCTTCCAACGCAATCTCAACCCCACGCATGGAGTCAATACCCAGGTTGGAGTTTGGACCAGAGGTCAGCAGTCCATAGCCAATGACGATGGGATCGCCCGGCTTGACTTCGATAACCCCGATGGGGTCGTCTGGCATTGCTCCAGTAGCGGCTTCAGCATCGGCTTCAGCATCGGCTTCAGCATCGGCTTCGGTGTCAGCATCGGCTTCAGCATCGGCTTCAGCGTCAGCATCAGCGTCAGCAGCTGCTTCTGTTGGGGCGGGAGCTTCTGTTGGTTGTGCCACCGGTTGAGCCGGGGCTTGCCCACAAGCAGATAAAACACCTACGAGCATAATCATGAGTGTCAACAAACTTAGGATTCGTTTCATAATCCTGGTGTTCTCCTTTCTCTATACCTAAATCTAAAAAGTGACCGTAGAATAGAGATGTTGTGATTTTTGTCTATGGGGGAGCCAGCCCGTTCTCACAGCACCTTCTTGATGCCTGTACGCTTGTATGTATTTGCTTTGGGACACACAAGAAACGACAGGTACAACTGACAGCAGCGTCAATCACCCCCTTTTGTAATCCAACGGTTTACCACTAAATACCCCAGCGAGAAAAGCTCTTCTTTTCTCGTGGCATTTGAAGATGCGATGGTGTCTGCAAGAGCCATCATAAAACCGCTATAGTATGGACAAGAAGTTTACTGGATTGTAATGCGTTTGTCAAGCGTGGATTGGGGACAAAGGTCGCAAATATTTTTCCCTTTCAACCCACGTTTGCCAATTCCCTGTGACCACACCCTAGATTAGGAGACCCTACCTCGCATCGTGAATTGTTCATATACGCTTAACTTTCTCTTAACACTACACAAAAAAACTTTAACAGTTGAGCAATATACTAGCATAGGGAGGATTCTGTGTGCCTGGGAATATCTCCGAGGAACCAGGTTCTCACCAAGAGTCCCTATCTTTCTGAAAAGAGCAGAGAGGAGCAGGCATCTTCCCAGAAATATGGGACTCGCTTCATTCTTTGATATGAGGAATGTGTTTGAAACGACAAATTATGTCTAAGGAGGCAATTTTTCATGGGTAACACCGAAAACGAACAGCACGGCACCCCGAACAACCAGCGTGGGGAACCGTTCACAACTATTGTTGAACGACGACTTAGCCGCCGTGGGTTTCTCAAATACGCAGCGGCTGGCTCCGCAGTCGCAGCTCTGGGGGCATGTGGGCAGCAGCAGCCATCAACGGTTGAGCAACCAACCACTCCCCCAACTGAAGCACCCGCCGCCACTGAAGCAGCCGATGCTGCCGCCGATACTGAAGCACCCGCCACCACTGAAGCACCTAGCGGTCCCTTTGAAGCGATTGAGCCGCAGCCAACTGATGTAGACGAAATCGTCATCCCCGCCGGGTATGCGGTTGCTACGCTGATTCGTTGGGGCGACCCCGTAGCAGAAGGCGCACCAGAGTTTGACTTTGAAAACCAGACCCCCGCAGCACAGGAGCAGCAGTTTGGTTATAACAACGATATGCTCGCCTTCTTCCCATTGCCACAGGGGAGCGACACCTCAGATAATGGTATTCTCGTTGCAAACCACGAGTACCCCGCCCCTGACCTGATGTTTCCCGGCTTTGACTTTGAAGCCCCAACAAAAGAGCAGATAGATATTCAGATTGCCTGCCAGGGAATCAGCATGGTAGAACTCCAGCGCGGTGCTGATGGCACATGGGCATACCTGCGCGATAGCCAGTACAACCGCCGCATCACGTCGGCTACCGAGATGGACATTACCGGCCCTGCTGCTGGACACGACCTGATGAAGACCAATGCTGACCCAACCGGTACAAAGGTATTGGGGACGCTCAATAACTGTGCTGGTGGTTGGACACCCTGGGGTACCTATGTGGGCGCAGAGGAAAACTTCCACCAGTATTTTGCGAATGGGGGCGAGGTTGAAGATGAAGTACTCGCAGAACTCAATGAACGTTACGGTGTGCCAGTAGGGACATCGGAACTCAAATGGGAAGATTTCTATGACCGCTACGACCTTGCCAAAGAGCCAAACGAAGTCAATCGCTTTGGTTGGTTGGTTGAGGTAGACCCCTACGACCCCACTTCGGTGGCAAAGAAACGCACGGCTATCGGGCGGTTCCGCCACGAAGCTGGTACCTTTGTTGTAGCCCCCGATGGTAAGGTAGTGTGCTACACCGGTGATGATGCTCGCTTTGAGTATGTCTACAAATTCGTCACAGAAGGCACCTATGATGCAGGCAACCGTGAGGCAAATATGGACCTGCTCGATGCTGGTACGCTCTATGTTGCCAAGTTCAATGACGATGGCAGCGGCGAATGGATACCACTGGTGCAGGGCGAGGGGCCACTCACAGCGGAAAATGGCTTTGAAAGCCAGGCAGATATAGCCATCAAGACCCGGTTAGCTGCCGATGCGGTGGGTGCTACCCCCATGGATCGCCCGGAAGACATCGAGACCAACCCGGTGAATGGCAAGGTCTACATCATGTTGACCAACAACACCAAGCGCGAAGCAGGCGATACGCCACCGCCGAACCCCCGTGCCGAGAATGCTTGGGGGCATGTGATTGAGATGACCGAGGATGGAGATGACTACGCTGCCACATCCTTTGCTTGGGAGATGCTGCTGCTCTGTGGCGACCCCGCCGATGACGCAGTGGAAACCTACTTTGCTGGCTATGACAAGACCAAAGTTAGCCCCATTTCCTGCCCCGACAACTGCACCTTTGACAACAAGGGCAATCTCTGGATTGCTACCGATGGGCAGGGCAAGACGATTAACTACAACGATGCCTTGCATATGGTGCCGGTTGAAGGCGAGGAGCGCGGGCATGTCCAGCAGTTCTTCTCTGGGGTGGCAGGCAGCGAGACGTGCGGTCCGCTCTTCAATGCAGACAACACCGCGCTGTTTATAGCGTTGCAGCACCCAGGCGAAGGGGGGACACTGGATGATCCTGTCAGTACGTGGCCCGATGGCACAATACCACCCCGCCCGGCTGTCGTTGTTATCCAGAAAGAAGATGGTAACGCTATCGTATAGCCTCCGGTTGATGGGTTAGTTACCCATAGGGAGCTTTCCCATACCCTTGTCTCTTGGCGTTTTGTGGTGATATTGGACATATCCCGTATCGCTGCAAAACGTCAGGACAGCACAACGAGGACAGAACTATGAAACCCACCTCACTCGTCCTAGCTCTAGCGTTGCTTGTTCTAGCGAGTATGGTTTTGCCAAGCTGTGGAGATCAGCAAACGCTCAAAGCCCCCAAACGTCCCCCAACAGACTCTCCCAACACGACACAGATTGCTGGTAATGCTGGCGATCCTGAGCGTGGCGAAGCCCTCTTTCGCGGCGAAACTCCCGATGTTCCCGCCGGGTTTGTTGCATGTACAACCTGCCACTACACCGACCCAGATCAGGGGATTCTCGTAGGCCCCAATATGAGCGGGGTAGCCAACCGTGCCGGGGAGCGCATCGCTGATACCTCCGCCGAATCCTACTTGCGCGATTCGATTATGGTGCATGATGATTTTCTTGTCCCTGGCTTTGACGAAGGGGTCATGATCAGCATTGTGGGTGATGACTTTGAGCACATCTTGCCAGAAGAGGAGATAGACCATCTGGTCGCCTACCTGATGACCCTAGACGGTCCAGAGTCCCCCGACCAGATTCTCGCCGAGTCTTTGGCTGATGATGCTAGTGGCATGACGGTTGAAGAGGCAATGGGTAAAGAGTCAGACACCACAGCAGAGGCAGAGATGGCTACTGAAACCATTGTGCTTGGCAAGCCTGCCCAAGAGTGTATCGCTAATGATAACGGCTTCATTGTCACCAATGACGAACAATTTTCCTTTCAACCACCACCCGGTTGGCATACGCTCTCCTTCTCTGGCACAATTGCTACCCATCCACAAGCTGCCAGCCGCAAACACGGACCGGTCATTGCCATGATGGATGGGACGTTGGAAGAGTTGAATATCCCCAACGAGAGTACGGGAAAGATTACCAGTACTGAGGCCTTTTTCCCCATCATGATCCAGAACTTGCATGATGAAATGTTTGCTCTGACCATCACTGATGAGGAGACCGGCGAGATAGGGGGGTATCCTGCCTATATTGCCAACATCACCGGCTCCGGGTTTGGCGATATTGAGGAGCCATTCGCCGGGCGCGTGGCTATGGCGTTGCTCGCGCAAGATCGCGTGTTTGTGATGATGGGCATAGCATCCCCTGCGGAGCAGTGGGAGCAGGAATCACGCTTTGACGAACTACTCGGTTCTATCACCTTTGATGATACTATCCAGACATCAGGAGCCCCATCTGTATCAGGAGGAGGACATCCTGCCAATGCTGCCAGTCAAGGTACAGACGAAGAGGTTATCTTGGCGATTATGGCGAAGGTACATCATGGGGGGGTGAGTATGCCGTCAATGGCAGAGCTAGACCGCGACACGGGACCCCGGTTTGCGTGTGTCCAGTGCCATGTCACCCATGACGTAGAGATGCTGCATGATTCTAACCCTTCATGCAATAGTTGCCATAGCGGTACGCCCTATCAACGCCATTGTGTAGACTGTCATAGTATCCACGATGTGCATATCCCACACGATCCAGATAATCCTAGCTGTGCAAGCTGCCACCCAGCGGGTATCCCTGGCAAGGGCATAGATGTCCAACAGACGTTGGTTGCCTTCTTGAGCTATCTGTTCCACGAGGTTTAGCCCATCTATTGGTATCTATTTATTTTATGTCAAACTTATAAAATCATAAGAGGATAAAGACAACCCTCTCCCCCTGCCCCCGCTCCCATCCCAGGGCGAGGGGGAGTCGCCACATTGGGCGCACCGCCGTG
>CAZLKK010000194.1:0-7753 GCA_964559995.1 uncultured Chloroflexaceae bacterium | reverse complement strand
TTTGACCAAGTAGACCTCGCCATGCCCCTTGCCCTCGTCATTGGGGCAGAGGGTAGTGGGCTTGCCCGCTTGACCCGTACCCGGTGTGATTTTCTGGTACGCTTACCAATGGAAGGACATATTGCCTCACTCAACGTTGCAGTCGCAGCGAGTATCGTGCTGTACGTCACTTGGCGGCAGCGGCAGCAGCAAGCCGAGATATAGGCAACAGGGCAATGTGGTATTGCCATGACAGAAAGGTTTGATCTTATGAAAAAGCTCTCCCTAATGCTCATCCTAGCCCTCTCAGGGTCATTTGTCTGGATTATGGAGCTACGAAGAAGGCTCCAAGCGGCACAGATGCGCGGCGATATGTATCGGGACATCTCCGCCCGCCTAGACCGACGGCTGGCAGAACACCAAGAGCACGCATAGGCGATGTCGTGAGTATCTCGGCACTCCCTTTGCTAGAACCCCGGAGCCATCCATCGCTTCATATCCGGGCGGCTTCCCTAGATGATGTACTCCCCATTTTGACCTTGCACCAAGAGGCGTTCGCTGACAAGTTTGGCGGGGCGTTTGGGGAAAAGGGCATTACCAAAGGGGTAGCCGCAATGGAAGCGGCATGGCATCGGCAGGGTATCTCTGCCCTGCGGGGTATGCTCGTGGCAGAATGGCAAGGGCAGGTTATCGGCACCGCTATGCTCCGAACCCACGAAATGGGGACAGACAAAAGCGGCTCAGTTGATCTTGCCTTCCAGCAAACGCTTGGGTTATGGGGGGCTACGCGGTCTATGTTTGCCCTCTCGTTGCTCAGTCATGCCATAGGGCGCGGCGAGGGGTTTATCACGGACGTTGCCGTCCTCAAGCCCTTTCGTCGGCAGGGGGTGGCACAGGCGTTGCTCAAAGAACTAGAGCAACAAGCCCGCTATGCCTATGGCAAAACCTATCTTGGGCTATACGTCAGCAGTATCAACGAGGGGGCGCGTATGCTCTATGTGCAATACGGTTTTCGCAAGGTTGCCGTCCGGCGTTCGTGGATGACCCGCTTTATCTTTGGGCAACGGGAGTGGTTCTATATGCGAAAAACGCTCTTTTAGGGCGACAACCAGCTTCCCTCTGCCCCCGCTCCTATGCCAGGGCGACTTCTCCCGCGTAGTGGGGGTAAGGGGCGAGGGGATGGGGGCTGCGGGAAGGGAACAAAAGACAGAAAAAATGTCTGCCTCACCCAGGGAAGGGACGAATGTTGCGCTATATCTGACAATACGCTATACTCACACCGTAAATACTCTAGTTGAATGTAGCGCGAAAGGAGTTGCGGAAACGCTGTTATGTCCCAAGCAACAATAGGGGTAATTGGTGGTAGTGGTCTCTATGGTATGAAGGATTTGACAGACATAGAAGAGGTATCGTTGGAAACCCCGTATGGTACCCCAAGCGATGCCTACGTCATCGGTACGCTTGCCGGGCAGCGCGTGGCGTTCTTGCCCCGGCATGGGCGTGGACACCGCTATATGCCCACCGAGGTACCCGCACGAGCCAATATCTATGGTTTCAAGCAATTGGGCGTGAACTATCTTATTTCTGTGAGTGCGGTGGGGAGCTTGAAGGAAGAGTATGCCCCAGGACAAGTGGTCGTGCCAGACCAGATATTTGACAGAACCAAAGGCATCAGACCTTTCACCTTCTTTGGTGATGGTATCGTTGCCCATGTCGTCTTTGATAGACCATTTTGTCAGATATTGCGGGAAAAATTGCTAGAAGCCTCCAAAATCGCAGGGGCTACCGTCTACGATGGCGGCACTTACGTTTGCATGGAAGGTCCGCAGTTTTCCACAATGGCAGAAAGTGAAGAAAACCGCCGCCGTGGGCATGACCTTATCGGCATGACCGCCCTACCAGAAGCAAAACTGGCACGAGAAGCGGAGATTGCCTATGCAACGCTGGCGATGGTGACAGACTACGACTGCTGGCACCCAGAACATGACTCCGTGACGGTGGATGCCATCATAGCTGTGCTCAATGCTAACGTGGAGCTATCTCAGCGTATCGTACGAGAGGTCATCCCGTTGATTGGTGATGGGGTTACAAGCCCTGCCCATAGCGCAATGGCAAATGCCATTATCACAGATCGCAAGGTGATACCACCAGCGACAAAAGAGCGCGTCGAACTGCTCGTTGGTAAGTATTTGTAATGCTCATTTGGAAATGGGGGTCGAGGAATAGTACGTATTCCCCTGCCCCCGCTCCCGCCCCTACTATCACTATCCTACACCCTTCACGCCAAACACGCTTGGCGGCAGCTTGAACCCTGCCGACTCCAACTGTGGCGTACACTTGGGACGCACCCCACTGGGTAAATGCTCGGTAATATACTTACCCTTTTCATTCCGCCCCTTAATATGCAGTTTGAAGATGTCCGTCAACACCACCGTGTCGCCTTCCATACCCTGCACTTCCGTGACGTAGGTCACTTTACGTTGTCCATCGTCAAGACGCGACTGCTGAATGTAAAAGTGAACCGCAGCAGAGATCGTCTTGCGAATAACGATAAGCGGCAAATCCATACCTGCCATCATGCACATCGTCTCGGTACGTCCAATCGCCTGGCGTGGATCGTTCGCGTGGAGCGTAGACATCGAGCCATCGTGACCCGTGTTCATCGCCTGGAGCAAGTCCAACGTCTCGCCGCCACGACATTCACCAATGATAATGCGTTCAGGACGCATACGAAGCGCGTTGATCACCAGGTCACGGATAGCTACGCGCCCGGTGCCATCCACATCAGCCGGCTTCGCCTCAAGCCGTACCACGTGGTCCTGGATAAGCTGGAGCTCCGCGCTATCTTCAATCGTCACCACCCGCTCGTGGACTGGGATAAAGTTAGACAGACAGTTAATCAACGTCGTCTTCCCTGAACCCGTACCCCCAGAGATGATAATATTCTTGCGCGAGACCACAATCGCCTCAAAGAAATCTGCCATCGCCGGGGTAAAGGCCTTAAAGTCTATCAGGTCTTGCACCTTGAGCTTATTCTTGGAAAACTTACGGATGGTGATAGAAGAGCCATCAATCGCGCATGGAGGAATAACCGCGTTCACCCGACTACCATCAGGGAGACGAGCGTCTACGAGGGGCCACTTGCGGTCAATACGTCGTCCGAGCGGGCGGATAATACGGTCAATAATTTTGACCAGATGATCATTATCCGCAAAGATAATTGGCGATACCCGCAGCCTGCCCTTCTGCTCCACATACACCCGATTGGGCCCATTGATCATGATTTCTGAAATGTCGGTACGTTCAATCAACTGCTGGAGTGGACCAAAGCCAAGCATTTCATCATAGACCAAACGAAACAGTTGTTTTGCCTCATGGTCGTTCATATCCGCATGCGGCGACTGGCGCAAAAAATGGGCAAACCGCTCTTGCAGCATCTTCTCTGTTTCTGGCGACCTCTCCAGCTTCGTATTGGAGCCAAGCGAAGCCTGGATACGATCTACCATCTGGAGTGATATAGCGATCAGCTCTTGGAACCGTTCACTCCCAACTGGCGGGAGCGTTCGTTCTTCTGGTATCTGTACTTCCTGATCTAAAAAATCTTTTGGGGCTTCCTCATCTGGCGGCTTGCCATTTTCCGCCGGAGACGCTGGCTTGCCATTCTCCGAAGGAGCCGCCGGTTTTCCCTCTTTGCTTTCAGCAGGTGGAGGCGCAGCTTTCGCTTGTGCAGGAGCCGCTTTTTCTGGCTTCTCTGCGGTTTCGGCGGGAGCACTTCCCCCCAATCGTTTAAACAATGACATACTCTACTCCTGACTTTGGTTTTAACCCAACCAACAACAACGCAGCGGTACCCCTACTAGGTCAATTTGACAAAATAGGCTTCGCATGCTCGGTCTATCAATTCTCTTGCCATTGACGGCTTCACCCCTCGATACTTAGATTCATCAAGGATTTGATCACACAAATCACGGGGGTGGCAGGCCCGGAGATCGCGCCCGGACTTCATATAGTGTTCCTGTATCAGATAGCGCAACCCATCATCACTATAGGGAATCTTCTTATGCTTGGAAACCCGTTTGAAAATTTCGCGGAACTCATTTGGCGTAGGATTGGGTACTTCTATTTTGTGACGGATACGCCGGAGGAACGCATCATCTACCAAGTCTTTGGGAGATAAGTTGGTAGAAAAAATGATAAGCACATCAAAGGGAATCGCTATTTTTTTACCGGTCTGGAGAGCTAAATAATCTACCTGCTTTTCCAGCGGGACAATCCAACGATTAAGCAAATCTTGCGGGCGGCATTTCTGCCGACCAAAGTCGTCTATGAGAAAGATACCCCCATTGGATTTCATCTGGAATGGGGCTTCGTACACTTTGGTAATTGGGTCAAAAATAAGCTCCAATTGTTCAAGGATAAGCTCCCCCCCAACGACCACATGGGGACGTTGACAGATCACCCATCGCGCATCGGGTGGGCGTGATACGTTCTCCTGATCTGCCCCAAACGGGTTATCTTCCACATGGGTTACTTCATGTTCTACCTTCAACTTGTGATTAAGCGGGTCAAACACCTTGATAATCTGCCCATCTATCTCGATGGCGTAGGGAATGAGAATATCCCCGGTTAGCAGGTTGGCGATACCTTCAGAAAAGGTCGTTTTACCATTGCCGGGGGGACCATACAAAAAGAGGGAACGGGCAGAGTTTGCCGCAGGACCTATCCGGTCAAGCATGCGTTTGTTGACCACGAGATGGGCGAAGGCTTCGCGGATAGCCGCTTCATCTACGATCATATCCCCAAGTGCTTGCGTGTGAATCATAGCAACGTATTCATCTACCGGTACTGGAGCAGGACCAGCATATTGGGTCCGGTCCAACACCTCATGCACTTTGTTAATGCCTTTTCGGGCGATGACATATTGAAAGGTTCGCTCACTAAAGCCGCCCTCTGCACCAATAATGTCTACATACTCCTCCATTTTGAGGTAGTCAAGCACTTTATCAATGACCCCCAAAAAGGGCAGTTTTGAGGTTTCTTCTATGTTTTGTGCGGTAATTGACCCATTAAAATAGATAATCTTGAGAATGAGGTCATTGAGGAATCCCATATTCAAACCGGTTTCCTGGATACTTTCCGGTTGGGGGGGAATACGATCTAAGACATGATCTGATATGTCTGGTGGGTCAGCTTCCGCGGGGACCTCTTCTTCCACAAATTCACTCAGGCGAAAATTCATAGGATTGCTCCTGATTCACAAAAGGACTCTTTCCTATAGCTACCATAGCTCTTGTTACGCATACCAAAATGGTATCACACCTGCAATAATGAGCGGATGGGCTATCGGCTATCGTACGATGAATACTGCTCGTGCAGGTTTGGTTTACCGGAAGGCAACCAGGATATACCACTTACCTTGCCAAACACACCCCATAAGATATTATAGCTCTTTGAGAAGCATATGGCAATAGGACAGAAGTCCAGAGTTAGGGCTGTGTCACAGTCGTATTGTGATTAAGGATTAAGGCTTTTTTTGCTGACCGTATCCTCCCTGGGGGGACGAGAGGTAGGGGATGGCTTTCAGGGGTAGGTCTGACGGGCAAATTCGTGGTTTTTATTCCCCGCTTCCCCTGCTCCCGCTCCCCTTGCCCCCGCTCCCGTAGCGCGAGGGGAAGCCGTCCGGTCTCCCTTCTCCCCGCGGTGGGGGAAGGGGCTAGAGAATGGGGGGATAAGACATAGACATAGTATGCTACGTCTCTACAACTAGGCATGGCAGAGGGTATGGGGGGAAGCGGGTGGCTACTCCCCACCCAGTGGCACTATCTGTGCGGCAATATCCGCTGGCTTGGCAGCATACAGGGCTGATGTGACCAAGATGTCTACCCCTGTGGCAGCATAGTCTGCCGCATTAGCCAGCGTAATACCGCCTGCCGCCGCAATAGCTACCTGGGTATGGGTATCAACTGCTCGCACTGCCCCCACCGTCTCGCGGAGCACATCCAACGGCATCTTATCTACCTGGAGCACATCTACCCCCGCCTGTACCACCCGGACAGCATCTTCTAGGGTTTCTACCTCTACCGCAATGTTCTTCTCTGGGCTATGGTGACGGATAGAGTCGAGTTGGGCGAGCAGACCATCTAGCCCCCCAACGAAAGCCATATGCTGTGGGAAAACTAGCACCGTTTCGGACAAGCCGAGCCGGTGGGGGATGCCGCCGCCTGCCATCACCGCCTTTATTGCCAGCGATTTGGTGCCGGGGAACACCTTGCGGGTCGTGGCGATCTGCACATGTGGGTTGCCCTGCCGCGCCGCTTGCACCATTGCCTGGGTGCTTGTGGCAATACCTGACAGGTACTCTAGCATGTTGACTGCCACTTTCCATGCGGTGTGCAGAGCGGCAGCATGCCCGGTGGCTTCCAAGATGCGCTCGCCTGCTGCCAACGCGCTGCCACTAGCAACAGGTGGCTTATGTTGCTGCACAGTAGCCCCACAGAGCGTCAACAACCGAGCAGTCTCCTCCACCCCACAGACGATGGTGTCGTGGCGGGGGGAGAAGGGGATGCGTCCTAAATGTTCCCCAATACCAAGCGTCCAGGTGGTCAAGTCCATATAGGGGACATCTTCACGGATAAGGCGGATGAGTTCTTCGTCAGTTAGCGTTAGGTGCATGCATCCTCTATTTCTTCTTGGCTATGCTACGAATCTGAGTCTGTAGGTTGAAATCCATGTTTTGTCAGTATCGCTTGCCCATCGGGAGAAAGCAGATAGTCAATAAACGCTTGCGCTGTCTCCCTATTGGCAGTGTCGTTGACTATCGCAATGGGATAGGTGGCGATGGTGTTCAGTTGGTCAGGTATGGCAATCGTGCTGAGGTGTTGGGCAGCCTCTTCGGTGATGTCTGACGAGTAGACAATACCGGCATCCCCCTCACCGAGGACAACTTTTGTCAATACCGCCTTGACGGTCTGCTCATAGGATACCACATTTGCCACAACTGCCGTTTTGTAGTCTGCCCCTAGCGACTCCTCTTCGCTTGCCTTGTCCAAGAAAGTCTGCGTATATCCCCCCACGGGGACTTCTTGTGCTGCTAAGATAATCTTGAGGTCGGGGGTTGCCAATGCTTCTAGGCTCGTAACGGGTATGGGGCTATCGTTGCTCACGATGGCGACCAGCCGATTGTGGGCAAATATCTGTTGGGTTTCGCTGATGATACGCCCGGCAGAGATCGCTACCCCCATCTGCTTGGTATTGGCAGAGGCGAATACATCCGCCGGTGCGCCCTGCCCAAGTTGCTGCGCGAGCTGTTGTGAGCCGGCAAAGTTGAACGTCACCGATGTGCCAGGGTAGGCTGCTTCAAAGGCGTTGCCAAGTTCCGTATACGACTCGGTGAGGGACGCAGCAGCAAAAACGGTAATAGCACCGCTAATCTGTGGGTCAGTAACGTCTTCTCCCGTTGCAGCGTTGTCTGGTGTGGATGCGGGAGTTTGCCCACATGCTGCCAGTAGTATAATTGACATAAACATAGCAAGCATGCCCCATATCCGGGGCGAGCAAAGGTTGTTCATTGGTTCCTCTTTCTTTTCGTGTACTTTGTCGCTCTAATAACGACTCACCGGGCAGCCCCCATCCCCTACCCCCGCGTCCCCAAACGAGCCGCGAGTGTCAACAAGCGGATGTATGGCTCCCCCTGGTATCCCCTCATTCCGGGCAGGAATAAACCATAGATGCACACAGATGAACACAGATACCGGACAGGATTTCCGGGCAAGAT
>CAZLKK010000193.1:3230-7825 GCA_964559995.1 uncultured Chloroflexaceae bacterium | reverse complement strand
ATGGGAGCGGGGGCAGGGGGAGAGGGGAATAAAGAAGGCATGAGGATAGGGGCAGTTTAGAAGGGACAAAATGACCCTCTCCCCCCTACTCGCGCCGCAACCGCCGTACCAAACTCTCGTAAAAATGGGTGTGGGGATGCACCCGCACAAAGGTGCAAATCTTACTGCTGCGTGATATGCATATCTCATCCCCCTCCGCCACGGCGATATTTTCCCGTCCGTCTACCGCCAGCGTAGCATGGCGACAACACGCCACCCGAAGCGATACCACCGTATCCTCGTGGAGCACCATAGAGGGTATCGCCGTCAAATGGGCTGCCACAGGGACAAGGATAAGGGCGCGGGAGCGGGGGTCTACAATGGGACCGCCAGCCGAGAGCGCGTAGGCAGAAGAGCCAGTCGCCGTTGCCACCAGCACCCCATCAGCGCGGTAGGTCGTGAGGGGGATACTATCAACCAACACCTCTACCGTCACCATACGGCTAATATCGCCACGCGAGACCACCGCCTCATTGAGCGCGGTAAACTGTGCCACCGCATCCCCCTTGCGATGGAGCACGACATGGATAAGCGAACGTTGATCGAGCCACCCCCCCCGTTCTAGGAGCGTGTCTATCCCGGCATACAACGTCTCTGGGGTAAGCTCTGCCATAAAATTGAGCCGCCCCAGGGCTACCGTCAGAATAGGCAACCCATACGGGATAGCCAAGCGCGTAGCCCGCAACACCGTACCATCTCCCCCAAGCGCAATCAACAAATCCATCCCCCGCAGCAGTGATGGCTCTTCAAACAAGGCTTGGGAAGTTCCCCGCCACACTTGCACATCGCGGTCTTCAAGATAGGTTTTGAGTTCGGCGGAAACGTGGAGAGAAGGTTCCGAATGAGGATTATAGATTAACCCAATACATTCCATACTGTTAGCGTCTAGCACGATCTTTTAAAAATTGGTCTATTGTTTCAATCATCTTGCGCGGTCCCTCTTTTCCAAATAGGTAATCATCCTTAAATAAATAGCCATCAGCCCCAAGTTGGACGGCATGATCTACATCATGAAGCCGATCCATACTGGTCAGCATCAATACCGGAATATGCGCCGTTTTTTCGCTATGTTTCAACATCGAGAGGACCTGGAAACCATCTAAAATAGGTAAATTGACATCAAGCAAAATAAGGTCTGGAAGTTTCTCGCAAGCCAAATGCCAACCATCCGATCCATCTGGTGTGGTAGAAATATCATATCCAGCACGAGTAAGCACGAGCTGTATCTGTAATGCTTGGCTGCTGCTGTCTTCAATCAAAAGGATAACGGGTTTCTTTTTCATTACATTTTGCATGCCTTTCTGTCAGTATATCCATAGCTTTTCTGAAAGGCAAGAAGCTAGGTTGACTAGGGTGTTGCGCTGTTGTACTTGCTAGTAGCATACCATAGAAGTTCAACAAGAACAATCTGGCATGGTATAATGCATACGGGTTGTTGGTATCCCCTAATACATAGGTACTCTTCTGGGATAGGCATAATGCTAAATGATAATCAACCCTGCAATAAAAGCTATAACCATTCGCTATAACCATTCGCTATGACCATTCTCATTGATCGTCTTGTAACGTACTCCCATAGCCCCTATGGACACCGCTGCTGGTGTCATATGATGACCGATGATTTAAGCGATCAAGGGCTTGAAGCATTACACGCAATGGCTCGAAAAATTGGTTTACCACGTTCTTGTTTTCAGAATAAGCCAAGCCTACCACACTACGATCTCACCGCAGCACGAAGGCAGTTGGCAATCCGCTATGGCGCACAAGAAGTCTCATCAAAAGAACTGGTCCAACGGTGTAAACGACTTCCCATACCAATGGTTAAACCAACTCATGGATGATCTTGGCAAAGAACCTCTACCTGCTTGGTACCAATGAGGAACAGAGGAATAGTAAGGATGACCATGCAAAATATCTCGTTTCTGAAACGTCTGCTGGCAACCCCCGCTCCCACAGGCGATGAAGCAGCAGCAGCAAAGCTCTGGCGACAAGAAGCCCAGCACTTTGCAGACCGTATCCAGACAGATGTGCAAGGCAATAGCCTAGCCATTCTTGAAAGCGCAGGTCCTCGCATCCTGCTGGCAGGTCACATTGATGAAATTGGGGTCATGATCCATCATATTGATGATGATGGGTTTCTCTTCTTTCAACCCATCGGTGGGTGGGATACCCAGGTATTTGTTGGACAACGGGTGCGGCTCATTGGCAAACGGGGTGAGGTCATTGGGGTTATTGGCAAAAAACCGCTCCATCTGATGTCCAATGATGAAATGGCTACCGTAAGTTCATACAAAAACCTCTGGATTGACATTGGGGTAGAGAGCCGGTTTGAAGCCCTAGAATATATCCGTATTGGGGGTGTTGGGGTACTCGATGCGCCTATCTATGATATGCCCAACCGTCGGCTCGTTAGCCGCAGCTTAGACAACCGCATTGGGGCATGGATTGTGCTAGAAGCTCTCCGCACCCTCGCCGACAACCGCCCAACTGCCTGTGTTGCGGCGATAGCCACAACCAAAGAGGAGACGACCTCTGCGGGGGCAGCGGTGGCAGCTTTTCACTTTGACCCCCATGTTGCGCTCGTCATAGATACCACCTACGCCTCAGACCACCCGGATGTGGAAAAGCGGCAGTATGGTGATGTGCAACTGGGCAGAGGCGTTGTCCTAGTGCGTGGCTCTGCCAATAGTCCGTTGGTCTATGAGCGATTGTTAGACATAGCAGAGCGGGAGAATATCCCCTACAGCCTCCAGCCATCGTCACGGTATCTCGGCTCAGATGCCGACGTGATACACATAGCCCGGAGTGGGGTAGCCACCGGCTCAATAGCTATCCCGATGCGCTACCTGCATACCCCCAACGAGATGATAGATATGGCTGATGTGGAGCATGCTATACGCCTGATTGTCCATTTTGTTGCTTCGCTCACATCACCAACGGAGTTTATACCAGCGGTCTAAGGCCTTAACGTCAACTCGTCAGCATACCATGCAAAGAAAGGCATATGGCTGATATTGATCTGCTCGAAACGCAAGCCAGCTATGTTCCGGCGCTGGTAGTACGGCGGTTAGTGGAGAATCCTTCTCCCCTCACCGAACCAATGGAAGATCGGTTCCCGGCGGCAATGCTCTTTGCTGACCTCTCTGGATTTACCCTGTTGGCAGAGCATTTAGCCCAACAAGGTCCAGAGGGAGCCGAAGAATTAAGCGACTTTCTCAACAGGAAGTTTGGCCAACTGATTACCTTGATAACGAGCCTCGGTGGGGATGTGGTCACTTTTGCTGGTGATGCGTTGCTTGCGCTCTGGTCCACAGATCAGGACCATCTCGCGCTCGCTACCTTATGTGCGGCACAGTGTAGTCTGAATTTGCAAGCTATGGTCCGGGGAGAGCGGCTCTCCGCCCCCATCCACCTCGACGTTCGGATAGGCATTGCTGTTGGGGATGTGGGCATCATCCATGTGGGGGGAGTCTATGAACGCTGGTTGTGGTTGGTGACGGGTAAACCGGTGATGCAGCTGATGCAGATAGAGCGGCAAGCCAACCCAGGACAGATTATCCTCTCCCCCGAAGCGTGGGAACTCATCCAGCATGGGTGCCAGGGTACACCTATTATGCCATCACCTATGACCAGCACAACCAATGGCAATGGTCCCCCCGCTCCCACCGGTGTGCTGCTGGAATCTCTCCTCACCCCCCCCCCACCGGCGTATCCCCTTTCGCTTCATCTCAACTCCTCTATGGATTCAGCTTTGCGTGGTTATATCCCCGATGTCGTCCTGACCCGTCTAGCAGCAGGGCAAGGAAACTGGTTGGCTGAGTTGCGGATGATAACCGTCCTCTTTATCAACCTTCCTGATATACAGGACTCCTATCTTTCGCTTAATGAAATACAGCATGGCATACGCACTATACAAACCGCTCTCTATCGCTACGAGGGCAGCGTCAACAAACTCAGCCTAGACGAAAAAGGGGCTATCCTCATTGCGGTGTTTGGTTTACCCCCATTAGCCCACGAAGATGATGCTATCCGGGGGGTACAGGCGGCTATGGCAGTCTTAAAAGCCATGCAAGAGGTAGCTATTCGTTGCTCTATTGGGGTGACAACCGGGCGAGCTTTCTGTGGTATCTTGGGCAATGACCAACGCCGAGAGTATACCATCTTGGGCGACATTGTGAACCTTGCCGCACGGCTGATGCAGGCAACCCCTGATGCTATCCTCTGTGATGCGGCAACCTATCAGCCAGCACAACCCCGGATTATCTTTACCGAACATGCTCCAATAACCGTCAAGGGCAAGACCGACCCGGTGGTAAACTATCAACCGCTTGGACTGGCAGAGCATGTTATCCCCCCCCAAGATGCCATCATCGGGCGGGTAGAAGAGCAAGCCATGCTCGCCTCGCTGTTGCAAGAGCTACGCCGCAGAAAGGCGACCCTCAGCAGACATGGCAACGCTTCGGTGCTCATCCTTGAAGGCGAAGACCGGCGCGAACAGCCGTGGGAGTCGCGCCGCGCAACTCTGGAGGCGCTGATGGAGCGCCTGCCCGCCAGTC
>CAZLKK010000193.1:2026-3220 GCA_964559995.1 uncultured Chloroflexaceae bacterium | reverse complement strand
ATTTGCGCTGCAAGAGACCCTAGACAATGGCGTTATGCAAGTGGTGACGGTGACGGGCGAAGCCGGTATTGGCAAATCACGCCTCATCCACTCTATGCGCGAGCATGCTGCTGCTTTGCGTATCCTCACGCTGTATGGCGAAGGTGATGCCGTTGAGATTTCTACCCCCTACTACGCTTGGCGCAGGGTCTTTCTCCAGTTGCTTGATATGGAGCGCGTTACGGACCTAGAGGAGCGGCGACAACGGGTGCTCAACTTCTTTGCCGCCGAGCCAGACCTGCTCGATAAGGTCCCCTTGCTCAATGCTGTCATCCCGTTGGATATGCCAGAGAGTAGCTACACCAATTCGCTGTCTGGACAAGCCCTTGCAGAAGCTACGCGGTCTTTTTTCCTCAATCTGTTTTACATGTTGCTTTCGCGTATTCCTACGCTGATCATCATTGAAGATGTGCAATGGATCGACTCGGCTTCTTGGACGCTGCTGCTTGCGGTAAGTCAGCATATCCCATCGCTGCTCGTGACAATCACGACTCGACCACTGGGCGACTCGCCGCCTGAACCCTATACCCGGTTGGTACAAGCTCCCGACACGCACGCTATGCGGCTAGAGCCTATGTCCCGCGAAGATGGTTATGCATTGGTGTGTCAGCGGCTTGGGGTGGCGCGTGCGCCAAAATCGGTGACAGACCTTATCTATGAACGCGCCCAGGGTAATCCGTTCTTCATTGAAGAGTTGACCTATGCCTTGCGTGATATGGGGGATATTATCATCCGGGATGGAGTCTGCTGGGTGGCACCAGAAGCCGGTGATTTGCAGGCGTTGAGCTTGCCAGACACTGCCCACGGGGTCATCACCAGTCGTATAGACCGCATCACCCCCTCGCAACAGTTGACCCTAAAGGTCGCCAGTGTCATTGGCTATATGGTTGACCTTCAGATACTCCACGATGTCTACCCGGTAGTTGAAGAAAAGCCCCAACTTGACGAACATCTGGCGGTGCTGGAGCGGATGGAGCTCTTACAGCATGACGAGATGGATGCTATCCCTTGCTATCGCTTCAAGAATGCCATTACCCACGAGGTTGTCTATCACCTGATACCCTTCGCCCAACGGCGACAACTCCACCGGGCGGTAGCCGAGTGGTATATCAACGATTCACCAGATCGCCTAGAGGAGCTCGCCTCGCTGCTGGC
>CAZLKK010000193.1:0-2016 GCA_964559995.1 uncultured Chloroflexaceae bacterium | reverse complement strand
CGATGACCCCCGCGCTCAGAAGTATTACACGTTGGCTGGCAACGAAGCCTACCGACTCTATGCCAACACCGAAGCGATAGCCCATTTCAGCCGCGCCCTTGCCATAGCCCACCAGCACCAAGCTCGCAATGAACACTTCATCTACCTGTATAGCCGGTGTGGACGTATTCTGGAGGTACAGTCGGAGTATGAACAGGCTCTCGCTAACTACAAAGAGATGGAAGCCCTCGCTGAGGAGCGAGAAGATCAGGTTATGAAGCTCACCGCACTGATGGCTCTGGCAACGTTGCGCTCTACCCCCAACCCGACTTTTGACCCCCAACAGGGGGAGATATTGTTGGAGCAAGCCCTAACGCTATCGCGCAAGCTAGATGACCGCATCGCCGAGTCGAAGATTCTTTGGAATTTGATGTTGCTCAAGACCTTTACCAGCGAAGACTCGCACCAAGCGGTCTCCTATGGTGAGCAATCGCTGCAACTAGCCCGCTCCTTCAACCTGCGCGAGCAGGTGGCGTTTACGCTCAACGATCTGTCTATGGCGTACCGCAACAGTGGGCAGCTTGAGCGCAGCCAAGCGGTGCTCGAAGAAGCCTGTATTATGTGGCGTGACTTGGGCAATTTGCCGATGTTGAGCGAGAATCTCTCGCACTACGCTGTTGGTCACTTTCTCGCAGGCAACTATAACCAGGCGATTATTTGCTCCGAAGAGGCTGCCCGTATCAGTGAGTCTATTGACAACGGCTCTGGATTAGCCCATAGCCGCCTCATTGTCGGGAATGTCTACCTAGAATGGGGGCAGTTTGACAAGGCAATTGAGGTTATGAGTGAGGCGATTTTCCAGGGAGAACAAGTGGGGCAGTTGACGGTGCAGGTTGGCACCCGTGCCGATTTTGCGTGGGTGTATGGCATCCTGGGTGAGATTGACCACGGGATAGTGATGGCGGAGGTAGCTTGGGCGCGTTCCGAGGAGTATAATAACATCCTACGCTCGTGGGCTATGGCAGTGTTGGCACGGTTGCTCATCCTCAAGGGCGATCTTGCCGAGGCAGAGCGGGCTATTCGGGAGAGCTACCAGACCTACAAAGATCGCAATGAGATGCTGCTGGCTCCTATCTATGTACCGTTGGCTGATGCTGAGTTAGCCCTGGCAAACTTTGATTATGAACGGGTGATAGAGGTGACAGACAGCTTACTTGCCTACCTGCAAGACTACCAGATACGCCCATTTCGTGCTGATGCGTTCTATATCAAGAGCCAGGGGTTGCTAGGGTTGGGCAAACTCCCAGAAGCTCGCCATACGCTCCATCTAGCCCAACAAGATGCCCAGTCGCTTGGCTCAAACCGTATGCTGTGGCAAATCCTCTTCCTGCTCAGCCATATGGAGGCATGCGCTGGCAATCTGGAGGAAGCCGGGGAGTTGCTGCATCAAGCCCGCGATACAGTCCTCGCGCTTGCCGACTCGATAGGTGATGAAGAATTGCGGGAGTCCTTCTTGCACCAACCCCATGTGCGGGTGGTAGCCGGGATGGGGCGCATCACGCCCCCCACCCCGTAACTGTCTGATACTCCCCAGGTTCCTAATACCCTAACGGGTTTTTCATTCGTCCCAAATCGCTTGATCGTAGCCGAGGTCTTCGGCGGCAGCTTGCTCATCTGCTGTCAAGTCTGCCCAATCAGCTTCTTCAGACGCGGGAACATTGACCTCTTCGTCCCAACTCGTCTCATCCCAACCCAACACGCCCCATGCGGCTTGCTCGGCGTTGGTGAGGTCTGCCCAGTCGAAGCTATCCCAAAATGCGTCAATGTCGCCTTCGGGAGTGCGTATTTCCTCATCCCCTACCGACATACCCCTCTCTGCATCATCTGCTGGCATCTCTTCGTCCCAAATCGCTTGATCGTAGCCGAGGTCTTCGGCGGCAGTTTGCTCATCTGCTGTCAAGTCTGCCCAATCAGCTTCTTCGGACGCGGGAACATTGACCTCTTCGTCCCAACTCGTCTCATCCCAACCCAACACGC
>CAZLKK010000192.1:2252-7849 GCA_964559995.1 uncultured Chloroflexaceae bacterium | reverse complement strand
TGACCCTCGCGGCTCGTTTGGTGGGCGAGGGGGAGCCGCCACCTGCCCGGTTCCCCTTGTCCCCCAGGGGGAAAGAGGCAGGGGATGGCTAGGGGCAAGGGAGGGAAAGGGTGGTTGCCCCCTATCGGCTCCCTACGAAACTGCCACTTTCCTGCTTGTCTTGCGTCACAGGATGCACCGGCTTGGGTGGTGTTTCCTCTTTACCCTCGTTGTCTGCCTCAATCTTGGCGGCAAGCTCCTTTGGCATCACCCGCCAAAACTGCCCACGGTACACATTCCAATGCTCCAGAATGTGGGCAGCACGAGGACTACCCGTTTGTTCCCGATGCTCGCGCAAGAGGGCTTGCACTTCCACCTCATCATGCGTATTCAAGCGGTCTAACTGGATAAGCTCTTTATTGTGCCGAATGGGGAGCCGTTCTTCCTCATCCAACACATACGCCACCCCGCCAGTCATCCCTGCCCCAAAGTTGTAGCCGGTTGGTCCAATGATGAGCACCTTACCGCCAGTCATATACTCACAGCCATGATCACCCACACCCTCAACAACCGCGATAGCCCCACTATTGCGAACGGCAAACCGCTCGCCAGCCCGTCCCGCTAGGTAGAGATTGCCGCCGGTAGCTCCATACAGGATGGTATTCCCTGCGATAACATTCTCGTGCCAAACAAAGGAGCGGGCATAGTCGCCTGGGCGCACAACAATCTTGCCACCAGCCATCCCCTTGCCCACATAGTCGTTGACTTCCCCTACTAGCAAGAGGTGGATACCCGGTGCCAAGAAAGCCCCAAAACTCTGCCCAGAGCTGCCGCGTAGTTTGATACGGATAGTATCTGGGGGCATACCCTTCTCGCCATACATCTGACTGATGACCCCAGAGATACGCGCTCCTACCGTGCGGTCACGGTTGCCTATGGCATAGCTCAAATCTACCGATCCACGCCCGGAGAGGGCATAGCGGGCATCGTGCAGGATACGATCATCGAGCACATCTTCTGGCGGCAGCAGATTGCGCGAACCATTGTGGCGCATCTCCAGATTTTCGGTATCTTTGCAGACAGCGAGTATAGGGGTGAGGTCAAGGTTATCCGCGTTGGGCAAGTCAGTATGTTTTTGTACCAACAGGTCCGTGTGTCCAATGACCTCATCCAGCGAGTGTATCCCAAGCGATGCCATCAACTCGCGTATCTCATGCGCCATATAGCGGAAAAACGCCATCACCATCTCTGCCTTGCCAGGAAACTTCGCCCGTAGGTCAAGCCGCTGAGTAGCAATCCCAACGGGGCAGGTGTTGTTGTGGCAAACCCGTGCCATACGGCAGCCTTCGGCTATCATCGCAACGGTCCCAAAGGAAAACTCATCTGCCCCAAGCATAGCGGCTATCAGCACATCGCGCCCAGTTTGCAAACCGCCATCTACCCGCAGCCGTATGCGTCCCCGCAGCCCATTGAGCATAAGCGTTTGTTGGGTTTCTGCCAACCCGAGCTCCCACGGCATACCGGCGTGTTTGATACTGCTGAGGGGGGATGCACCAGTACCGCCAGAACTCCCGCTAATGAGGATGCTATCTGCATAGCCTTTGGCAACCCCTGCTGCCACCGTCCCAACGCCTGAGAGAGCCACGAGTTTCACATTCACCGTAGAACCCGGATTTATCCGCTTGAGGTCATAGATAAGCTGTGCTAGGTCCTCAATGCTATAAATGTCGTGGTGGGGTGGTGGGCTAATCAGGGCAACACCGGGGGTAGTATGGCGGTTGCGGGCAATCTCCTCACTAACCTTGTGGCCCGGCAGGTGCCCCCCCTCACCAGGCTTGCTCCCCTGCGCCATCTTAATCTGGATTTCGTCAGCACTCATCAGGTACGTGGGGGTCACACCAAACCGCCCGGAGGCGATTTGCTTAATCTTACTATTGCGCTCCGTGTTGTAGCGTTCAATAGACTCGCCACCTTCGCCACTGTTGCCCTTGCCACCGAGACGGTTCATCGCAATAGAGAGGATTTCGTGAGATTCTCGGCTCATTGCACCGTGGCTCATAGCCGCCGTGCTAAACCGACAGAGAATATCCTCAATGGGTTCTACTTCGTCTAGCTGAATAGGGGGACCAGCCGGCACAAAATCGAGCAGGTCGCGCAGTTCGGATGGTGGGCGATTGTTGACCATATCGGCATAGACGCGATAGCGCATATATCCCGTCATAGAGACGTTGCCTTCTTCATCTAGCCCATCAAGCGGGGGAGCATCTGCCCCCTCCTGTGGCATCACCGCTTCGTGCAGTGCTCGAACCACAGCGGGACCGTAGGAGTGATATTCCCCCTCCTTCTTGAACTTGTAGAAGCCGGGATGTATCAGCGATACCCCATTACTGCGAGTGTTGGCATCCTGCACCGGGGCAAATGCAGCCCGGTGTCTGGTCAGCACATCACGGGCAATCTTCTCAAAGCCAATACCGCCAACCCGTGAGGGGGTGCCGGTAAAGCAGGTTTCTACCAGCGTCTTGTTTAGCCCAATAGCCTCAAATATCTGTGCGCCACAGTAGCTCTCTAAGGGAGAAATACCCATCTTGGACATGATCTTGAGGATACCCTTTTCCAACGCCTGGATATAGTTATGTTCGGCTTCTTTGGGGGGCATAGAAGATCGATCCTCTGCCATCCCCCGTACAGAAGAGAGCGCAAGATAGGGATTGATAGCTTTGGCACCATAGCCTATCAAACACGCCATATCGTGGACTTCGCGTGGGTCGCCGCTCTCTACCAGCAGGCTGACGCGCCCGCGCCATTCCGTGCGGATGAGGTGATGGTGAACAGCAGCTACCGCCAGGAGCGAGGGTATGGGGGCGTGGTTCGCATCTACGGCACGGTCACTGATGATGAGCAATTTTGCCCCCCCATAGGCAGCTTTTTCAGCTTCGTTGCAGAGCCGTTCTACTGCTTGGCGGAGCTCCATCTCGCCGCGAATATTGGTGCCACCTTTGGCGACTGGCATCAGCGCATGCAGCGTGACAGTACGCAACATTGGGTCGGTATTGGCTCGTATAGTCGCAAGCTGAGCATCGGTAAGGATAGGCGATTCTAGTTGCAACAGGTGGGCATGCTCCGGGGTCTCTTCCAGCACGTCAAGCCGTGCGCCAAGCCGCACACTGAGCGACATCACAATGCCCTCACGGAGCGGGTCTATAGGCGGGTTGGTCACTTCAGCAAACCGCTGTTTGAAATATTGGAAAAGAGGGCGACCATACTCTACCTGTGAGAGCACAGCCAAGGGGGTGTCATCCCCCATAGCCCCAACCGGCTCACGACCATCACGCATCATCGGCTTGAGAATGACGCTCAACTCTTCACTGGTATAGCCAAAAGCCATTTGGAGTGTGCAGCGTTGAACGAAACTCATACGAGGGGCTTCGACATCGGCTAACTGCCCGGCAAACGATGCTGCCTCGTCTGCCATGCTCATTGCCTGCCCCGCTACTCCGGCTGCTTCATTGTTGACCGAGGCGACCTGCCCCGCTACCGTAGCGACCTGCCCCGCTACCGTGGCGAGGTGCTCTGCTACGGAAGACATGTGTTTTGCTCGCCCATCGCCGGGTGGTTGGGAAGATTGCTCTGCGTGGGTATCCTCCGCGTCTATCGGTTCATCTTCTGATGACAACCCCCCTTCATCCGTTGGCAGGGTATCCAAGGTCTTGAGATGTTGGCTAACCCAGGTTGCGTAGGGTTTGCGAGTTGCCAACGATTGTTTGACCTCTTCATTGGTGTAGAACCGCCCGGAGCGGGTATCTACGGCTATCATCTGCCCTGGACCAAGCCGACCCTTGCGGATGATACGGGATTCATCCAATGGCACAACCCCTGCTTCGCTGCCACTGACGACAAGTCCATCATCGGTGATGCAAAAGCGGGCGGGGCGCAGACCGTTGCGATCTAGCGCGGTGCCTGCAATGTGTCCATCGGAGAAGGTGAGGGCAGCTGGACCATCCCACGGCTCCTCAATACAGGCGTGATATTGGTAGAAATGTCGCAATGCGGGGTCCATATCGGTCATTTTTTCCCACGCTTCTGGAGCCATCATGGTGATAGCGTGGCGAATATCGCGTCCGCCAAGCACCAGCACCTCAAGCGCGTTGTCAAACATAGCCGAGTCGCTGCCTTGCTCCTCAATCACCGAGGTGATAATGTTGACTGTCCCCTCTTTTTTGCCAGGTACTTCTGGGAAGTGGAGCTTGCTTTGGCGAGCACGAGTCCAGTTCTTATTCCCTTGTAAGGTATTGATCTCACCATTGTGCGAGACCATACGGAAGGGTTGTGCTCGCTCCCATGTCGGGAAGGTGTTGGTTGAATACCGCTGGTGGTAGACTGCAAGCGCGGTTTCATAGGTAGGGTCACGGAGATCGAGGTAGAAGCATCCCAGGTGTGTGCCTATCAGAAGCCCTTTATAGACAATCGTGCGCGATGACATAGAGGGGATGTAAACGGGCATATTGCGTGACCTGAAGGTCGCTTCCATTTCTTTGCGTGCCAACAAAAGGGTGCGTTCATAGTTGTCTTCGTCTAGCCCATCAGGGCGACCAATAATGACCTGCGTAATGCGGGGCATCGTCTCTTTTGCCCGTTGCCCTAGCACCCGTTCATTTATGGGAACGTCTCGCCACCCAAGCACGGGCAATGCCCGCTGGCTCAGGGTCTGGGAGATAATACGTTTACTGGATTCGGCATCGGCGGCATCACGCGGGAGAAAGAGCATCCCAACGGCGATGTTCTTCGCATCAGCGATAATCCCCTGGCGTTCAAGATCACGGAGAATGAGCGCGTGTGGGATTTGGGTTAGTACGCCAGACCCATCGCCAGTATTGGCATCTGCTGCCACTGCTCCACGATGCGCTTGATTACCAAGCGCAATGATTGCCATGTTGAGGATGTCATGTCCAGGTCGTCCATTGATACGCGCTACGAAACCAATACCACAGTTATCGTGTTCATATCGTGGGTCATAGAGGGTAGGTTGATGCTGGTATGTCGTTTGAGCGGATTTTTGCATATTTCGTCACCTTATCAAACATAGACTATTTGAGGATACAACACAGGGTACGCTAGTTAAGAAAGACAAATGGCTATTCACGAAATCTCTTAATTGATTGTTTGCAACCATGTTTTAGGGCACAAGATGTACCATACACCGCTTGTCTTGCACCTTTGCAGGGGATTTTCGCTTCGTTGCGAATACGTTGGGTTGGTTGTAGCGTTCTCAAAACCTAGCTATAGCCATGCAGAGCCGCCTATGAAAATGCGTTACTTCCCTATCATATGACGCTGGTTCCTGAACGATTATGCTAGATTAGGCTGAGGCAGAAAACATGGAGCATACCCCACAGGTAGTAGGTATCCTTAGACAACCTTTGTGGGGTTGATCTCACCGGAAACAAAGCTCAATTTTTCGTTAATTCGTTAAAATGAGTATACTCTCAAATAGAATATACTATGGTGTGAAAATTTTGTCAACAATGATGAGGCAGGGGTATGGCAACGACCAATTTGCCCCCGTCCCCTGCCCCTTCCGGGCAACCCCCCATCCCTAACCCGCGTCCCCTGGGGGAGAA
>CAZLKK010000192.1:0-2240 GCA_964559995.1 uncultured Chloroflexaceae bacterium | reverse complement strand
TCAGCCCCCCCTCGCCCTGGCATGGGAGCGGGGGCAGGGGGAGCGGGTGGTTCCTATCTAGTCAAGATAATAGCTAGTCGTCGACTTGCTGCTCGTTCCAAGCGGTAATCTGACTCATTGCGCCCATCATGAGTTGCTGTGCCAATGGACCGTTATCTTCCATACAGGCAAGCGCAACTTCTAGCACAGACCGCAATGCTTGCACCCGATATAAGCTGGCATAGTCAAATGTGGTCATAGCAGAACGGCGGGTATTGGCAGCTTCAGCCCGTTGCGTTACGGCTTCCTGTTCCCATTCTGCCAACGATGCAATCATCGCGGTGATCTGTGGAATAGCCGCATCGCTGATACCAAGCGTTGCTTCCTGGGGTTGCGGCATAGCCCCCGACCCCGGCGAGAAAGAAAAGGAAACACCAAACGATGGAGCTTGGGAACCTTCGCGGGTTTGGCAGTAGGCATCATCACCAGCCGGGTAGATATGGTATTCGGGATGGAGATCGCCCTTCATACCAATGTGATAGTAGACAGCCCCCTTTACATTGCCGGGTATCTGGGGGTGGCACAGGTTGTAGTGGATCATACTGGCATACCGCTTGCCCTTTTCCTCAACACTCACCTGTTTACTGTCATTGATACCATATTCGGTAATGTACCAGGGTTTGTGGTTGAAAAACTGCTTGCACGTTTCCATCGCTTCTTTCATTTGATTGGTCGCTGCAAGCTGATGGGTTGCGTGAAACCCGTAGTATTCATAGGCGTGAATACCTATGAAATCACAATCGTTCATAGCATCACGGTTGATTTCCCAGAAACGTTGGGCATTGTGTCCTGGACCAATAATAGGCGCAGGGGAAATAAGCCGGGCTTTGGGGAACTTTTCCCGGCACCGCGCAACAGCTTGGGCAAGGAAGTAGCGGTATTTCCAGAAAAAATCATCGTCCGTTTGTTTGATATTTGGCTCATTGCCAAGTTCAATCGTTATATCCTGCTTGATAGTATACCATGGGGCAATTTCTTGCTCCACCTTGTCTGGATAGAGAAACTCATTGTCGCCTGGTGTCCCGGTACTTGGGTCACCGACCACCGTACGCACAATGACGTGCGGCACCATATTGAGCACGCGCACCTTGTTGTCATGTGACCAACCGCCATCCTCCACACCCCAACCGGTAATCACTTTGACTGTATCATATCTTCCACGATGCACACAATCCTGGAGCTGATCCAAGTTGTTGACAAAGGTCAGCACCACACCATTTTCTCGTTTGTACATAAATAAGCTCCTTAAACCTAGCGCATAGGAGTCAACCAACGACTTAGATGGTTGTGACAGACTATCGTAGGGCATATAGTAGCACAAGTTAGGGGAAAGGGAAACAGACTCCCTCATGTATCCAGGATCATAGCGCCGGCTAAAATTTGCCCCCCATCCCCTCGCCCCGCGTCCCATCGAGGGGAGCAGGGGAACCGCGGCAGGGGGATCGGGGGGACACAGAGTATGGCAAGGGTTCTCTGTATCCCTGTGGTACCACCTACAACCTTACTTATGGTTGTTTGGTCTTGGTGGTTGTTCCCCCTGTCATCGCCCCGCGCTCCACATTTTGCGCTTTCTCCAACAGCCGCAGCTGATCATACAGCACCTCAATATGCTGCAACAACTGCCCTAGCATCTGCTCCGCCGTGAGCTTCTCATGCTGCCATTTGCGCTTGAGATCATCTAGGGTGTGCATACCCATTGTCTCTGTTCTCCTTTCTAAACCTACCATACACATAGGAAAATCGTGTATCATAGACGTTGTAGGGGTTTCCCCCTGCACTTGAACATCCTCCGCACTACTGCTACCAACCTGTTAGTGCGGGGGGGTTTCACTTAGCGTATTGATGTTACATTTGTAACTCTTTGGTTACAGTAACACCTATAGTTTTGTCAAGAGTTTCTCATGTTTGAACGGTTCCCTACCAAACTCCAACTGCTCCGAAAGCAGTATGGTATGTCGCAAAAAGAGCTTGCCGAAAAGCTGGATATTACCCGCTTTCACATTAGCCATTTAGAAAGTGGGAAACGCAAGCCGGGGGCTGAACTATTATCCAACATAGCTGATGTATTTGGGGTCACGATGGAGCAGCTGGTGAAAGATGACCTTGAGATTGATTTTGATGATGGGGGGGATAAGCGTTGATTGCCCCCCCATCCCCTCGCCCCGCGTCCTACTACGCGGGAGAAGGGGTACCGTAGGGGC
>CAZLKK010000191.1:0-7875 GCA_964559995.1 uncultured Chloroflexaceae bacterium | reverse complement strand
GCCGCCGTTCGTAAATAATCCCCACGACCATGAAGAGTGCGCCGGTGCTCAAGCCGTGGTTGATCATCTGGAGCGTAGCACCGCTTATGCCCTCAATGTTCAGCGCAAAGATGCCTAGCACGATGAACCCCATATGGCTTACTGACGAGTAGGCAACCAACTTTTTCATGTCGCTTTGGGCAAACGCCACTGCCGCTCCGTACAGGATGCCGATAATCGCCAGGATAGCGATAGCGGGGGCAGCCCAACGTGATGCTTCTGGAAACAGCAGCAAATTGAAACGGATAAGCCCGTATGTCCCCATCTTGAGCAACACGCCTGCTAGGATAACCGACCCCGGCGTGGGGGCTTGGACGTGGGCATCGGGCAACCACGTATGGAAGGGCCACAGCGGCACCTTGATGGCAAACGCCAGGAAAAACGCCCCAAACAACCAGCGAGCAGTATTGGTGTCGAGTACGATTTTGCCGCTCTGTAAGCCACTGGCAATAAGCTGGAGATTGAAGGTGTCTGCCATCAATGCCAGCGCAATAATCGCCAGCAACATCAGCACGGAGCCAGCAAACGTGTACAAGAAGAATTTGACGGCAGCATAAACCCGCTGCTCGCCGCCCCATATGCCGATGATAAACGCCATCGGGATGAGCGAAAATTCCCAAAACACGTAAAAGAGAAACAGGTCTTGTGCCATAAAGACCCCAAGCATCGCCGTCTCCAAGAGCAGCATAAAGACCTGAAAGGCGCGGACATTGGTCGTAATTGATGTCCAGGCAGAGAGCAACGCCAGCGGGGTGAGAAAGGTGGTCAGCACGATGAGCCACAGGCTGATACCGTCTATGCCCACCGCGTAGCCAATACCCCACGCCGGCACCCACTCAAACGCCTCGACAAACTGCATCGTGCCGCCACCCGCCAGCGGGTCTTGAAACCCAAGCGGCAACGCGAGCGACACCAAAAATGTGACTACTGAGATACCGAGCGCAACTTGGCGTTGCAGCATGCTGTTTTCTTTGGGCAGCAGTGCTAACAGGATTGCCCCAAGTGTCGGTATCCAGAGTACCAGAGAAAGCATTGGTAGTCCTGACATAGCATTATCTCCTTCTCTACAAACTCAAGAAATATCCGACAATAGCGACAACCCCGATAAGAAACGCCAGCGCATAGGTGCGGAGGAAGCCAGTTTGCAACGCCCGCACCCCGGCTGATACCCGCATAAACAGGAAACCTACCCCATTGACCATACCGTCTATGCCCTCTCGGTCAAATATCTTGGAGAGGAACCCGGCAAACTGCTTGAACCCTGGCACGACCAGATATTTTTCATACACCTTGTCAAAGTACCATGCGTTCTCCATCATCTCCCACAGGTCGCCGGTGTATCGGTAGAGCGGGTCGCGTGTGCCTGCCTCCAGTTTGTTCTCGTTGGTGAGGTAGTATCGCCAACCGGCGTATGCCGAACCAAGCGCAAGCAGCGTGGTGATGATGGCGAGCATCAGTTGGGGGAGACCAAACTCGTGTGGGTGGGTATGCAAGACTGGCTCTAGCCAGTCGGTTAGCCAGTGCAACCCCGGCAGGTTGATCGCCCCGACCAGCAGCGAACCCACTGCCAAGATAACCAGCGGTGTGGTCATAGTCTTCCCGCTCTCATGAGGATGGTAGGTAGGGTCGCGCTGTGTGCCAAAGAAGACCATCGAGATTTGCCGCCCCATATAGAACGCCGTTGCCAATGATGCGAGGAGCAGGATACTGAAGATAGCGAGCTTTTGCTCACCAAGTGCCGTTGCTAGTATCTCGTCCTTGCTCCAAAAGCCTGCTAGGGGGAAGATACCTGCCAACGCCGCTGCGCCGACCAGGTAGGTCCAGTAGGTGGTTGGCATATGCTCGCGTAGTCCGCCCATCTTTCGCATATCCTGCGTTTCGTGGGTGCCGTGGATAACAGAGCCGCTGCCAAGAAAGAGCAGGGCTTTGAACACGCCGTGGGTGAGCAGGTGGAAAATAGCCACTGCAAACGCGCCCATCCCCGCCGCTGTCACCATATAGCCAAGCTGCGACACCGTAGAGTATGCCAGCACCTTCTTAATATCCGTTTGGGAAATAGCGGCAGTGGCGGCGAGCAGGGCAGTCAACGCCCCGACCCATGTCACCCATCCAAGCGTGGTAGCCGTGAAGAGGGGATGGGTACGGGCAATCAGGTAGACCCCCGCCGTCACCATTGTAGCAGCGTGGATGAGTGCCGAGACTGGTGTAGGACCTGCCATTGCATCTGGTAGCCATACGAACAGCGGTATCTGTGCCGACTTGCCCGTCACGCCAATGAGCAACAGGAAAGAGATACCTGTCGTTAGCAATACCGGCTGCCCCGGCAGCATAAACGACTGGAACTCTATCAAGCCGACCCGTTCAATGAAGCCTTCGTAGAGCACCTGTCCATCTTTGGCAATCTCAAAAAAGTTGAGTGTCCCCAGGTTCTTGAAGATCGCCATCATTGCCAGCACAAACGCCGCGTCACCTATGCGGTTCACGACAAACGCCTTGATAGCCGCAGGCGTAGCAACATTGTTGCCAAAGTTGGCATGCTGCTTGTCATACCAGTGACCAATGAGCAGGAAGGAGCATAGCCCAACCCCCTCCCATCCCAGGAATAGCAGCAGCAAATTGTCTGCCATCACCAAGAAGAGCATCATGGTGATAAAGAGATTCATGTAGGCAAAGAAGCGTACCACACGCTCATCGCCGTGGATGTAGCCAATAGAGTAAATGTGAATGATCGTCCCGACCCCCGTCACCAGCAGCACCATCACGCCGGTGAGTGGGTCAAACATTAACCCAAAGGGGATACGTATAGCCCCGGTGTTGATCCACTCCCAGAGGACAATATCTGCCAACCGTTCCTCGGCAGGCAGCATTGCCAGATGGATAAAAGCAGCTAATGCAGCGACAAAGGCTGCTGCTACCGCCCCCGATGCCACATACCCCGCTACCTGGTCACGCTGATGACGATCTGGCATGCGCCATACCCATAGCGCATTGACCAAAAAGCCAATCAACGGAAACAGCGGAATAATCCAAATAAAATTGAGCATGTTCCTCCTCTTACATCGTGCTCTGGATAAATACAATGCATTTGTAGATACATCATTCCCCGATTATCCTTTGAGCGAACTTACCTCATCTACATCTGTTGTTCGTTTGTTGCGGAAAATGGCAACCAGCAATGCTAACCCGACTGCCACCTCTGCTGCCGCTACAGCAATCACAAAAAAGACCATCACTTGACCATCAATGCTGGCATGTTCTCGCGCAAAAGCAACCATCGCAAGACTCGCCGCACTGAGCATTAACTCGACGGACATAAACAGCACAATAGCGTTCCGTCGAATCAGCACCCCAAGCACCCCAATAATAAACAGGGTAGCACTTAGCATAATGTAGAGTGTTGTTGGTACCATGTGGTTTCCTTTCAATCTTGCTTTTCTTGCTTTTTTACTCTGTCTGTAATGCTTCAATTTGGACAGATGGTTCTGTCGGTGTTTCTGGCTCTTGGTGTTCTGCTTCCATTGCCGCTGCCTGCTGTTTTCCCCGATTCAGCACGACAACGCCAACAATCGCTACAAGCAGAATGATCCCCACCATCTCAAAGGGGAGCAGGTACTGCGTGAACAGCACCTCACCAATGAGCGTAGGCGACCCGTTGGCAGCGGCAGTTTCCATCTGCTCGTCCGACATGGGTACCATCCCGATATGCCCCTGGATGCTGATAATGACCATTTCTATCAGCAAGACTAGGGACAATGCCAATGCTAACGGACGTTGCCAGGGTATCTGTGTTTGCTCCTCTTCTTCGGCGCGTTCTGCCCCTAGCAACATCACCACGAACAAGAAGAGGACCATAATTGCGCCCGCATAGATGGAAAGCTGGATAGCAAAGAGAAATGGGGCGCGAAGCAAAAGAAAGAGGACTGCAATTGCTGCAAAGTTGAGCAGCAAAAACAGCGCACTATGCACAGCGTTGCGACTGACAAGCATAGCAATTGCGCCTACCAGGGCAATGGTAGCCGTAATGAGAAAGAGTATCAATTCCACAGTGTCAGTGTCTCCTTAATCCCTCAAGAATCCAAGTGTTTACCGCTTCTTAAAAGACGTATTCCTGAAAGACGTAACATTATGCTACGTCTCTACATCTTGCCCCCTGCCCCGCGTCCCACCGAGGGGAGAAGGGGAACCTGCCCCGACTCCCCCCCTATCCCTAGCCCCCCTTTCCTCCTGGGGGAGAAGGGGAACCGTGCATGGGGCGAAAGCAAGGAAGTATGCTCCCTTGTTTTCTGTCCCCCTCGCCATGCAATGGGAGCGGGGGCAGGGGGAGCGGGTAAGCGTTAGTCTACAGGTCAATTTGCGCGGGTGGGCTAGGGCGTTTGTCTATGCCGCGCAATACTGGTGGTATCTCGCCGTGTCCCTTGTCTTTGTCCACCAGTAGCTCTTGTTGGGTGATAATGGCATCGCGCCGATCATAGTAGGATAATTCATACTGATGCTCTAGCACGATAGCGTTTGTTGGGCAAGCGTCTTCACAATAGCCGCAGAAGATACAGCGCAGCAGGTTGATTTCATACACCTGTGCGTGTCGTTCCCCCGGCGACCTCGGATTCTCTGGGTCGTTGTCTGCTGGTACCACCAATATGGCATCGGCGGGGCAGGCAGCGGCACAGAGTGAACAGCCAATACACCGTTCCATCCCATTTTCAAACCGCTTGAGTTCGTGGCGACCACGGAAGCGTTCGCGCACCGGGCGTTTCACTTCCGGGTATTGAACGGTGACAGGCTGGCGAAATAGATACCGCCCGGTGGTTTTCAATCCTTTGAAAAGTTCCCCAAGCATAGAATCTCCTGTCTATATTCGCAAAAACCGCATGGTATACGGGTAGCGGTAGCGGATACCGCCGTATACCCGTATTGCGGCATGGATAATCAAGATAAACTGCAAAATGGCGACTAGGTACATCAGGGCTGTGCCAATACCCGCATGCAGCATTAAGACAAGTTGGGAAAGCCCTAGATAGACCATGATGCTAATGCCAAAGTTGAGAGCCTCTTTGCCCTGATTGTAGATAAAGGGCGAAGAGTTGCGCTTGAATAACCAGACAAGCAGTGGACCTATGATACAACCCACCCAGGGGATAAGATACAGCAAAAAGCCGCTGAGATGGCAGATTATCGCCCATAGTCGCTCATCCTGGTTTGGTTGCTCCATCGTGTCGCTCGTTTCTACTGCTTTCCCTGATGCTTACCGCTGGTTGACGATGCGTGTTTGTTGGAGTTTCAGCCGTGTGACGCGGTTGTTTTGGTTGATGTAAACTGTCCCTGCTAGGATGATGATCCCCAACACCAAGAGGATACCTGCCTGGGCGTATGCGCCCGGTACCAGTACGGTGACTACCGCGGTCATAACGACATTGACAATGGAGAGTGGCAATAGCCATTTCCAACCGATGTCCATAAGCATATCGTAGCGCACCCTGGGCCAAGAGGCACGGAACCAGATAAACAGCACAAGCAAAACCAACGTTTTGGCAGCAAATGCTAAGAAGGATACCATACCCACCACCGCCGAGCCGACCATTGCCCCACCTGCGTTGGTGGCGGCTGCGCCGAGCATATCAATGCCGGGGAAGTTCCAACCACCCAGGAAGAGCGTCACCGCAATGGCACTCAAGGCGATCATCTTAATATACTCAGACATGAAGAAGAGCGCAAATTTCATCGAGCTATATTCGGTGTTGTAACCGCTGGTGAGCTCTTGCTCTGCTTCCACAAGGTCAAAGGGCGCACGTACCAACTCTGCCGTTGCGCTAATCATAAAGATGACGAAGCCCAGGAACTGGGGAAAGATGTACCACAACCCCGCCTGTCGCGTCACCATCTCGCTGGTGCTAAATGTCCCTGCCATCATCACTGCGCCAAGTATGGCGGTGCCAAGTGCAAGCTCGTAGGAGATGAGCTGTGCTGAGGAGCGTAGCCCTGCCAGCAGCGCATATTTGCTGTTGCTTGCCCACCCCGCCAGCGTGATGCCATACACGCCGATAGACGTGACTGCCATCAGGTAGAGGATGCCAATGTTCACATCGGCTATTTGCAAAATGTTGTGGAGTCCAGCACTGCCAGCATAGCATGCCCCATAGTCGCCGGCAATATTCCAACAGCCAAGCGGGATGACTGCCCAGATGATCAGCGCGGGGATAACCGCAAAGGCAGGGGCGACCAGGTAGACCCACTTGTCCGCCTCGTCCGGGATGACATCTTCTTTGAAGAAGAGTTTGACCGCATCAGCAAGCGGCTGGAAGATACCCTGTGGTCCAGCGCGATTAGGTCCAATACGGTGTTGAAACCGTGCTAACATACGCCGCTCGAGCAGCGTGAGGTAGGCAAATCCGGTGGATATGCCAATAATGATCACAAACACCTGTACAATAAGAATAAGGATGTCCATAATTTGCATAGTGTACCTCTAAAAAAGCCAAAACGATTCATGTCGCTATTTGTTCACCTTCTCCTGCTCTTTTTCCCCGTGAGCGGGAGAAGTAAGTATGCCGTTCCCTTGCTTCCTTTATGGGAGAGGGGGAGCCGCCACAGCGACCCTCTCCCCCTGCCCCCTCTCCCATTCCAGGGCGAGCACAGGGAGAGGGTAGACAACCCGTTACCCCTTCTCCACAGAGACGCGGGTACGCGCACCAGTCTGTATCTGCGCCAGTGGCGCACCTGCCAGATGCGCCCCCACCAGCACACTGCCCGCTGGAGTTCGGCTTGCCACCCGTGCCGCCACCTCTAGCGTCCCTACGGGTGAGGTAATACGTACCGTGTCGCCATCCTGCACCTGGAGCTGCGTTGCATCCTGTGGGTGCAGCACCGCATAAGGCTGTGGGACGCACTCCTGCACCAGTGAGTTGTGCAACAGTGGGTCGCTATCATACAGCAGCTTCTCGACCATCAGGATAAAGGGATAGCGTTTCTCTGATGGCAGCGATTCTACCTGCTGCGTCCGTATGGTAAAGATGGCATCAGGTCGTTCGGATGGGGTAGCATACTGGATACCGATACTCTCCATATTCTTGTAGCTTGTGCCATCATAATAGACGCTCTCGGTTGACCCTCGCCCCCATGCTACTGTTGGGACATTGGCAAGCGTGGCGTAGGTAATCCCCTCATAAGGGTGTACCCGCTCGGCTATTTCGTAGGCTATATCGCTGGCATCTAGGTAATCCCAGGGAGCAGGTGTGGTGTGGTGGTGGCTATCGCCAGACCCTGATGCACCAGATCGTCGCCGCTTGCCTTTTGCCTTTGCCCGCTGCCCACCTTCCATCTCTTCGTCACTATCGCCAATCTCAGCCTGGACAGACCGAGCAACCGCTTGGAAGATAGCCCAGTCTGGGCGACACTCGCCCGGCGCATTGCATGCCTTTCGTGCGCGTTGCACCCGCCGCTCGGCGTTGGTGTAGGTGCCTTCCCGTTCGGTGCTGGCAGCCACGGGCAACACGACATCTGCAAGCTCGGCGGTAGGGGTGATAAACATATCTTGTACCACCAGAAATTCCAGCTTTTCTATCGCCTCTTTTGTCGCCGGGTGCAGACGCACCGGGTCAAGACCAGCAATGTACATTGCCCGAATACGTCCCTCTGCTGCTGCCCCCCACATCTCCCGCGCACTCAACCCCTGGAGCGGGGCAATGAGCTTTGCCTTGCCAGACAGTGTGGTGGTGGTATACAGATGAGGATAACCCGGCCCGTAGTCTGGGCGGATGCCCATATCCATTGCCCCGCGGGTGTTGCCAGCAGGTAGAATGGGCAACAAGCCACTCTGTACCCTGCCGACCTTGCCGATCA
>CAZLKK010000190.1:0-7876 GCA_964559995.1 uncultured Chloroflexaceae bacterium | reverse complement strand
CAGAACCCCCGGTGGAAACTGAGCCTGCTCCCGCAGCAGAACCCCCGGTGGAAACCGAGCCTGCTCCCGCAGCAGAACCCCCGGTGGATATGGATGTAGAGTCCAGTACAGAAGCCAATAGAGAGGCAACCACAGAAACCAGTACCGAAACTCCAGAGGCAAGTTTTACCCCACAGGAAACCACGTCACGACCACGCCGACTCAAAGACCTTGAGGTTGGAATGGAACTGGATGGACGGGTAACATCTGTTGCGCTTTACGGTATTTTCGTAGATATTGGGCTTGGGCGCGATGGGTTGGTGCATATCTCAGAAATGAGTGACAAACGCATTGATTCGCCCTCAGATATGGTGAACATAGGCGATGGTGTGAAGGTCTTTGTTAAAAAAGTAGACCTTGAAGATCGACGAATTAGCCTCACCATGCGGCAACCACGGGAAGAGCCAGAGAAAGCCCCACGCGGACGCTTTCGCCGCAACGAGCCAGACCGTGATGCTCTAGCCCAACTGCAAGTTGGCGATGTGGTCAATGGGACCATCACCGGGCTTGCCCCATTTGGGGCATTTGTAGACATTGGGGTAGGCAAAGATGGCTTAGTCCACATTTCCGAACTGGCAGAAAACCGGGTCCACAAACCAGAAGAAGCCGTACAAGTGGGCAGTCAGCGTACCTTCAAAGTCCTTGAAGTTGACCCCGAAGGCAATCGTATCAGCCTCAGCCTGCGCCGCGCACAGCGCATCGAGCGTATGCAGCAGCTTTCGCCCGGCGATATTGTCGAGGGCAAAGTGAGCGGTCTTGCTCCCTTTGGCGCGTTTGTAGACATAGGCGTAGGGCGCGATGGTCTGGTGCATATTTCGCAGCTCTCCCATGATCGGGTTGGCAAAGTGGAAGATGTCGTCAAAATTGGCGACCCTATCACTGCGCGAGTGCTTGAGGTAGATACCCAGGGCAAACGGATTAGCCTTACGTTGCGGCTAGAAGAGCCAGAACCAGAGCCTATCCCAGAAGAGCCAGAAACGGCAGTCAGAGAAGAAAAAACCGTTTCTTCAGCTGCTATGGAAGCCGCCTATCCCCCGCCACGGCGCGACAACCGACGGGAAGGCAAGGGCAAACGTGGACGTGGGAATCGTGGGAATACCTCTTCCCCACCCGTTTTGGAGACCTACGTAGCGGGCGATGATACCGAAGAGGAATTTGAGGGCAACGCTACGCTAGAAGATTTGCTAACCAAGTTTGGTGGCACAAATAGCCGTAAGGATCGCCGCCGCCGCAATGATGATGAGGAGATTGACGAAGAAGACCGTTTTATAAGCCGCAAAAAACAGCGGGAGGCTATCCAGCGCACCTTGCAGCGGCGTGATGATGACGAATAATCACGAACTACCTAACCATTGCTGCTTGCATAGACGTTAGGGCTATGCTATTCTTTACAAAGATAGCCCGTAAAGCTCACCAGTTGTAGCGGTGGAATATGCAAGGGGTATGTGCTGTAACCGCGACCCTATGTCTTGCTTTCTGGCGAGTAAGCAACGCTATATTCTTGGACGAGAGTCCTACCTATACCCCGATCTTGTTGGGGAAAAGAACAACCGTAGCCAAGCACGGGCATATGTGCCCGGCATATCCTGGTAAGGAAAAAGGAAAAGATGACAAAACGAACCTGGCAACCAAAGCGTATCCCACGTCGTCGCAAGCACGGGTTTCTGTCACGGATGGAGACCAAAGATGGACGAGCGGTGTTACAACGGCGACGACTCAAGGGACGTTGGAAGCTCTCAGTTAGCGATGAAAGACGGGCAGTGCGGCGAGGACATCGATAATGGGGGGGTTCCCATTGCTTCTGCACGATATAGCCCGCGGAATAGGGAAAAAGCACATCGTACCATAGGAAGACGTTCAGCTATTCAGGTATCAGCAATCAGCCGGCTTGCCCGTTCTGGTAGGTGATAGCTGTAGCTGAACGTCTCCTTGTGAAAGACCAGTACATGCTGGATATGAAGGGGTTGTTTCCATAGGTTGTGAATCGATCTCATCGGTTGCGTCGCCCCGATCAGTTTCAGCGTGTCCGTCATCAGGGGCGTACCGTATCTCATCACTTATTGCGGCTCAATGTCGCCACAAACCACGGTAAACGAGTACGCTGTGGTTTTGTCGTGGGCAAACGAGTAGGAAAAGCCGTAGTCAGGAATCGGGCAAAGCGGCGTGTGCGCGAAATCGTGCGCCTGATGCTCCCTTCGCTTCAGCCAAACGTAGACCTGGTGTTTGTAGTCCGTTCACCGGAGGTAGCAACAGAAGATTTTGTAATCTTACGGGAAGTGGTTGAGCAACTCTTGCACCGGGCTGGAGTCTGGGACCAGCAAGACGACCAGCAAGATCAACCTATACGCCAATCAGATACCGAAGCACCTATGGACTAGCTTCTTCAGCCGGCGTGGTAATTACTAACTACACTCAATGTATGGAATCTAATTAAGGCAAAACTATGGGCGAAATATGGGGGACATTCGTAGGCTTTATGGAGCAGGCATTGCTCTGGCTTGCCATCATGACCGGCAGTACCGGGACAGGGATTATTATCTTTACCATCTGTACCCGACTGCTTATCCTACCGCTGACCCTGAAATCTATACGGTCTAGTCGTAAGATGCAAGAGCTGCAACCACTCATTAAGGAATTGCAGCGCAAATATGGGAAAGATCAAAAGAAACTCCAAGAAGAAACGATAAAACTCTACCAAGAATACCAAATAAACCCTCTTGGTGGGTGTTTACCCATGCTCCTCCAACTTCCCATCTTTATTGGGGTCTATTGGGGGGTACTCCATTTGATGGACCCTGCCTATCGGGAACAACTTAGCCCCGCCGTTCAACAGGCGATTGCCGACCCGGAAGTGCAGCAAATCCTCGCTCGTCCCTTCCTCGGCATCATAGATTTGGGCAGGAAACCCTTTGAAGATGGCTCGTTTAGCTTGGAAAACTTTAACGGGGTGCTCTATCTTGTGCTTCCCGTTCTCTCTATTGTGATGCAGTTTATTCAGCAGCTTATGGCTATGCCACGAGTGCAAGACCCCCAGCAAAAGGCTATGTCACGGGCGATGCTCTTTATGCCGCTCTTCTTTGCCTACATCACGCTTATCTTTCCCGCAGGGGCGGTTCTCTATTGGTTGACCAGCAGTACGGTAGGGGTTATCCAACAATACTTTACTTCTGGTTGGGGGTCGCTTGCCAATCATCTCAAGTTTTTACCTGCTGAAAGTACATCAAAAATGGCTACTGCCACCGCTGCTGCCACTGCTGGAGCACTGGAGTCTTTGCCCGTTGATACGGCTCAATCCGTCAGCGGTGCAGCTGTTGCAGCAACCAAACGCCCCGGTTTTTGGGAAGTAATGACTCCCCTCACCGATGCAGAACATGAATCTTCACGGGAATCAACAACAGAAGAATCGAAAAAGGAACAACCAAAGGCGAATGAGCAAGCGCGAAAATCGGAGCAGCAGAGGTCATCCTCGCCACGTCGTTCGCGCCGTCGTCGCTAAAATACCATTCAGTATGGGGGAACTACGCTAGGAGAGAAGCGAAGACTGATACCCCCTAGCCCCTTCTGCTGAAAGCCGACGTGAGTACAAGGGAAAAAGAGAGTATGAAAAGTATTGAGATTAGTGCGCGTACCGTTGCCGAAGCGGTGGAGCTTGCCCTAGAGCAACTCCGGCGAGATCGTGATGAAGTAGCCATTGCGGTGCTGGAATCTGGTGAGGATGGGGAAGAAGCCTTAGTCCGAGTAAGCGTGGTTGAGGAAGACGAAGAGGAAACCAAAAAAGCCCCCGTTCGCCTGCCAGATACCGATGATATAGTCGGTATAGCCCGAACTATGCTCGAAGAATTGCTCCAACGGATGGATATTCATGCGTATGTTACCGCGGTAACTTCGCGTGTGCCAGACCAGCAAGGCAAAACGGAAGAGGAGTCCGTCACGCTCCACATTGAAGGGGCAGATGAACAGGCTATGGGGTTGATGATTGGTCGGCGTGGGGAGACGCTCCATTCGTTGCAATTTTTGCTCAATATGCTGGTCAGTCGAAAAGTTCACCGATGGCCCCATATTGTCGTAGATGTGGGAAATTACCGCCAGAGACGGCGAGAGTCGCTAGAGGGGTTGGCGCACCGCATGGCAGAGCGCGTGTGTCAGTCTAGGCGATCTATCACGTTGGAGCCTATGGCAGCCTATGAGCGGCGGATTGTGCATCTTGCGCTCCGCAATGATGCAAATGTCTATACGCAAAGTACGGGCGAAGGCTCTAGCCGCAAAATTGTTATTTATCCCAAGTGATATGTCAAGCATCCCTGGCAGATGCTAGGGCTACGTCAAAGTCCGAGCAACCCCCTTTCCCTTCCCCTGGGGGAAAAAGGGGAAAGGGCAGGGGTTCGGCTCCCCCTCGCCCTTTATGGGAGCGGGGGCAGGGGGAGCGGGTGGGCAAGAAGGGCAACATTTCTTTGATTGTGCGACTTTCTTTGACGTAGCCCTAGCCAGATGCTGTGTGTTACCGGGTGACAGGACAAGACCGGGTATTCTGGACAAGCATGTCCAGAATATCCGGTACAATAAGGCTATCTCAGGTGTGACAGATTTTTCCCTCGTCATAGCAACGTGGCAACTTTTCCCATTGAAAGGACGGCAGGCAAAGGGATGGAGGCAAATGGGACATTGACACCGCACTCGGAAGGGGGAGTATCCTATGGATGAGCTACGCCCCTTCCCGCTCCTCGCGCTTGTTGGACAACCCGAACTCAAAACCGCCCTTATCCTGGGATTGATCAACCCAAATATTGGCGGTATCTTGCTCAGTGGTCCCTACGGCGTGGGCAAAACCACGGCAGTACGCGGCTTACTTGATATTATGCCGGAGGTGGAATATGCAATGGAAGACCGCGAAGGGCACATCCAATACATCCCCTCCCCCATGCGCCTTATTGAGCTACCCCTCAACGCCCGTATAGAGGACGTGGTAGGCACTATCAATGAGCGTATCGCGCTAGAACAGCACCGTGCCGTAATGGAAGAGGGTATCTTGGCAAAAGCGCATAAAAGCGTGCTGTATGTGGATGAGATAAACCTGCTTGACCCAAAGGTCGTAGATGTTATCCTTGACGCTGCTGCACAGGGACAGACGATGGTGCGGCGTGGGGCAGTCACGCGGTTGTTTCCCTCGCGCTTCGTCCTGATTGGCTCAATGAACCCGGAAGAGGGGTCGCTCCGCCCCCAAATCCTAGATCGCTTAGGGCTACGGGTGTGGGTGTCTCCCCTTACTGAAAGCCAAGACCGGCTGGAAATCTACCGGCGCAGTCGGGATTTCGCTATAGATAGTGCCAGCTTTCGCACCGGCTACGAAGCCCAAACCCAAGCCCTACGCGAAGAAGTCGCCGTTGCCCGCGAGATACTCCCCCACGTTGTCGTCCCCCCGGAGCTAGAGGAAATGACCCTACAGCTTGTCCAAGAGCTACAAATTCCCTCGCACCGTGCCGAGATTGCCCTGCTAGAAGCTGCTCGCGCCCGTGCTGCCGCAGATTTTCGTGGTAAAGTGATCACAGAGGATATACAACGCTTGGCACCGCTGGCACTCCGACAGCGGCGCAGCAGCGTCCTTGAAGCCTATGCTGCAACGATTGTCCAAGAGGATACCGCTATCGCGCAACTTTTGGAGTACCTGGTTGCTGATAGACCAGATAGCGACCCTGCGGATGAAGCAGCAGCCCCCGATGGAGATAGAGGTGGAGAAAGACCAAGTATGGTTCGTGAAATTGAAAAGGATATACTATGAAAAAGGCAAAAAACTTCCTCCCTTTGCTTGTTGTTGCCCTATTGCTGAGTCTCTCCATGCTCTCCACTGGTGTTGGCACTATCCCAACACACGCGCAGAAACAACAAGAGTATCGCTGTTTTCCTGAGACGGGCTATTGCCTAACGGGACGTATCCTTGAGTTTTGGCAAGCCCACGGTGGGTTGGCTATCTTTGGCTTTCCCATCACGCCACAACAGGAAAAGGTCATAGATGGACAACCCCGGCAAGTCCAGTGGTTTGAACGCCATCGGCTAGAACTGCACCCATCCAACACGCCCCCCTATGATGTCCTCTTGGGGCATCTTGGCAAAGAACGATTAGCCCAGCAGGGGCGTGATTGGCAGACCTTTGCCCAGGACAGTCAGGATGATACCCCCCAACCAGGTTGTCGCTACTTTGCCGAGACTCGCCAGCATGTCTGTGGTGACTTCTTGGAAGCATGGCAAGCCAACGGAATAGAATTAGATGGGCAACCGGGGATAGGTGAGGCAGAGAGTCTCGCCCTGTATGGCTTGCCCATCAGCGGCGAGGTAGAAGAGCTTGTCTTGGCAAATGGGGAATACCACGTCTATACCGTCCAGTGGTTTGAACGGGTGAGGTTTGAACATCACCCACAGCTTTCGCCGCCCTACCATGTGCAGCGTGGTTTGCTTGGCAGGGAAACCTTGTCTCCCACACCGACACCCCAAACTGATGAACTATCGCCTATTTCGTCTGGCTCCTATCCCCACCAATTGACGATGGTGCAAGATACGCTTTTCTTTGTGGCAGAGGATAGCGAGCACGGCAAGGAGCTATGGCGCAGTGACGGCTCCACTGACGGTACCAAACTGGTAAAGGACATCATCCCAGGTCAGGAATCGTCTAGTCCATTTGAACTAGTACCCTATGGCGATTTGCTCTTCTTTGTGGCAGAGACGGGCAACAATAATGGGGATGCGGTGTTGTGGCGTAGTGACGGCACCGCCAATGGCACAAGACCGGTGAAAGATGTTGTTGAGGAACAATATGGCTCTGGTCCGTGGCAGCTTACGGTATCAGGCGATACGCTCTTCTTTGTGGCAGATGACGGCATCCACGGGACAGAGCTATGGCGCAGCGATGGCACTGCCGAGGGGACGGTCATGGTTCAGGATAGTGTCGCTGGTGAAGCAGGGATGTACCCACGAGATGCTATGCCAATGGGCTACATCCCCTATGGGCTAACAGCTGTTAATGAGCTGCTCTTCTTTCACGCCGATGATGGGGTGCATGGCGATGAACTTTGGCGGAGTGACGGCACGCCCAACGGCACCATACTGCTCAAAGATAAAAACGCTGGTGCAACCCCCACCGAGTATCACGAAATGACGGCGGTAGGGGATTACCTCTGCTTTGTGGCACGTACTGGCAAATTGACCTACGAACTGTGGTGTAGCGATGGCACCCCCACCGGTACCCGTATGATGCGCTCCTTCACCAAGCGGCTCCCCCCCGGCGTAAGTCCCCCATTGCGTGTCTACCCCCACATAGGCGGGTTGACGGCTGTTGATGGGGTGCTGTATTTCTCCGTAGGCGGCGAAGATGCGGGGCTATGGCGCAGTGATGGTACCCCTGATGGCACCTATCGGGTGATGGAGATGTTGCCCTGCTGTCTGACCAGCATGCAAGGTGTACGCTACTTTTTGCACATAACCAGCGAGGACGGCAAGAGTAGCCTATGGCGTAGTGATGCAACCCTCACCCAACCCAAGCAGATTGCCACTGTACCGGGCGAAGCTCGCGCATTGATAGCAGTGGGGGATAAGCTGTTCTTTGTTGCCCAACATCAGGAGTTTAGCGGTGCTGAACTTTGGGTCAGCGATGGTACAACAGCAGGTACCCGCCTCATACGCGAGGTATCGGGCGGGTGGTTGACCTCCCCCGATTCTGGCTTGATGGCAGCGGGGCAGGGGGTGCTGTTCCTCACGGGGGATGACGGCGTACACGGGACGGAGCTATGGCGCAGCGATGGCACTGCCGAGGGTACGTGGATGGTGCAGGATATACAGACATTGAGGT
>CAZLKK010000189.1:0-7935 GCA_964559995.1 uncultured Chloroflexaceae bacterium | reverse complement strand
AAAGCAACGGGAGTGGGAAAAGCAACGGGAGTGGGAATGGCAACGGGAGTGGGAGTGGGAATGGGAATGGACAAACTCGCCAAATGGGATTATTTGAGCAGATATTCAGTCGGGTGCAACAACATATTCTGGAATATTTCCAACGTATTGCCGCATTACCCAATGATTCCCCAGAACAGATCAAGGCAAAAGAAACAGCCTATGCCGAATTTCGGGAGTATAGTGCGCCATTTCGCAGGGTTGCCAACCTCTGGACAAGCCAACACTTTGACAACCCAGTTACGGAGGAGCACTATGGTCAAGCTGTGACTGCTCTCGATGATTATTATGCTGACCCACCAAACACAGACACATGGGAGCAATTGCAAAAAGAACCGTGGTTTACCCAAGCACAAGAGGTTGCCAAGCACCACAAGGTTTTCCATTGGGAATTGGAGTATCCCCAGGTCTTTTTGCGCGAGCAGAGCGGGTTTGATGGAGTGATAGGAAACCCACCATATGTACGACAAGAACATTTACCATTATTCAAACCCTATTTGCAAGCAAGCTATGCCTCGTACCATGGGGTAGCAGATTTGTATATCTACTTTTACGAGCAAGGCATAACGCTTTTGCATGAAAAAGGCCGGATGGGGTATATCTCTTCTGGAACGTTTGCCCGCAGTAATTTTGCCAAACCATTCCGTAATTGGCTTCCTGATAGGGCAACCATTGAGTCCTTCATAGACTTTGGTGAAAATCAACCGTTTAAGGAAGCAGAGATGGTTCGACCAACTATCCTTGTATTAAGCAAAGATCGCACTATTCCAGTCTTTCGCAATCTTTTTATTGCTGACCCACAAATTCCATTACCGTTGGATCAAGCCATTCATGATAAGGGATTTGATTGTGAAACGGCTCTTCTCCAAAAACCCGAATGGGTGTTTCAGTCCACTACCATTTCACGACTTGCAGAAAAAGTCTTGCATACTGGTTCTAATCTTTCTGAAGTGGTTGATGGTCGTATATATTATGGTATTAAAACTGGCTTAAATGAGGCATTTATCATAGATCAAGCTACCCGTAACCGGTTGGTAAAGGAAGACCCATCAGCTGCACACATTATCAAGCCTATGATACGGGGAGCAGATATGCGCCCGTGGTATCAAGAAGATGAAGGTCGCTATCTTATTTTCACACGTCGAGGTATTAATCTTGGGGATTATCCATCGGTGAAAGCCTATTTACTGCCATTTCAAGAACGACTAGAACCAAAACCTATTGATTGGGATGAAAGTCATTGGAAAGGACGTAAGTCAGGCTCATACCAATGGTATGAAATCCAAGACCCTGTTGACTATTATGACGTATTCAATGGTACAAAAATATTCTGGCCGGCTATCGGCAAGTTGCCCCGGTTTTCTTGGGGAGAAGAAGAGTACCTTAATAATAATAGCGGGCATCTCATTCCTACAGATGATTTTTCTCTTCTGGGTATTTTGCAAAGTCGAGTTATTTGGTTCGCTATTTCGCAAATTTGTACCCCTTTGCGTCTGCGGGCGGGACTTTGGCAATATCAACAGTTTATTCAATTCATAGCTCGCCTTCCTATTCCCAATAGCTCTCTTTCCGAAAAAGAAACGATGAGTACGTTTGCCATGCAGATAACCGAAATCGCTCGCAAACGCTACCAGCTGCATAACCGTGCTCGACATCGTATCAAGAACGATTTAGGGACACCGGGTCATAAACTCAACCAGAAGCTCACTAATTGGTGGGAGTTGGATGCTCAACATTTCTCTACCGAGGTCAAAAAAGCGTTCCAAAAAGAAATACCGGTACGCAACCGTGATGAGTGGGAATCGTGGTTGCAAGAGCAGCAGGAAAAACATCATCATATGACTGCTGAGATTGTTCTTAAGGAAAAAGAGCTAAACAATCTTGTCTATGCCCTCTATGATCTAACAGCCAAAGAAATAGCCCTGATTGAACAACAAACACAGTACCACTATGGCGAAGTTTAAGGGAGTTATCCGGCAAACATCAGACACCACTCAATAAACAGAGCCTTTGTGTTACCCTTGTAAGCCCCTTTTCCCTCACCACGGTAGGGAGAAGGGGCTAGGGGTGGGGGCAGGGGGAGCGGGAGTAGTCACCACCTTATGAACCAAGACCAGACAACTAAACTATCACCCATACTGCCTGCCTTGCCTGCCTACCTCCTCATCGGCATACCCGCGCTCTTGTTGCGGGTGCTTGACCTGGGAAGGTTTCTCAATAGTGACGAGATTAACTTTTGGATAGACCGTTCCCACACCTTCCTGCGGGCGATCCAATCTGGCGATTTTGCTGCCACTGCTATCTCTACCCACCCCGGCGTGACGACCATGTGGGCAGGTAGTGCGGGGGTATTGCTGCGGCGAATGCTCTTTGAGCAGGGTATCTTGACAGAAGAGACCTTCCCGATACTCCTGACCCTAATGCGTGTGCCGGTGGTGTTCGTGCATGTGGTAGGTATCCTGCTTGGCTATGCCCTGCTCCGTAGGCTCTTTTCGCCTTCTGTCGCATTGTTGGCAGGGCTACTCTGGGCAACCGACCCCTTTATTACTGCCTTCAATCGCATTTTGCATGTGGATGGCTTAACCGGTACCTTTGCAACGGTGAGCATCCTAGCCGCATGCTGGTATTGGAATCACCATAGCCCACCCCAACGGCGACGACAATGGGGATGGCTTGTCGTTTCTGGCGCAAGTGGGGCGTTGGCACTCCTCAGCAAATCGCCAGGACTCGCCGTTGTGCCGATAGTGTCGACATTGGCGGTGTTGCTGGCATGGGAACAGGTATTTTCCCCCGCAACGGAAACGTCAGGCGACATAAGCCCACTTACCACTCGGCTATGGCGCAGCATTGCGCTGCTGCTGTGGGGGGGCATCTTTGCCCTCACCATTGTGCTGGTCTTTCCTGCGATGTGGGCAGACCCGATGCGCGTCTATGATCTCTTGCGCGTGGGGGTAGAGGTGGAAGGTGGCACCCGCCATGTCATTGTCAACTACTTTTTGGGGCAGCAAGACCCCGTACCAGGACCGCTCTACTATCCCGTTGTGCTTGCCATTCGGTTGACTCCCTGGGGGTTGATAGGGATGCTGCTGCTGCCGCTGGCTATCTGGCGTACTCGACGTGTCGTGGTTTATACTTCTGTCCCTGACCAAGCAGACCAGCGAGCAGTATGGCGCGATCTTGCGGTATTAGCGAGCTTTAGTATCCTCTTCATTGTGGCAATGAGCTTTTTTGAAAAGAAGCTAGACCGCTATCTCGTGGTTATCTTTCCTATGGTGACAATCTTGTCTGGTTATGGGTTGGTACAAGCAGGCAGTTGGTTGCTTGGGCGGCTCATCCAGCATCGGGAGCAGGCGGCTCTTGGCATGCATATGCGTATGGGTATTGTGGCGTTTGTTGGGTTGATAGCCGTGGGCAATGCGGCATACTGGCATCCCTATGGGGTCTCCTATTTCAACCAAGCCCTCGGCGGTATCCAGATGGGGGTGCAAACGGTGCTAATTGGCGAGGGTGAGGGGCTAGGTGATGCTGCCCGTTGGCTGAATGCACAACCAGACATCACCGGTGTGACCGTCACCAGCACGATGATACACACGCTCCAGGCGTTTTTGCGAAATGGCGCACAGGCGGTATCGGCTGAGGATGGCAACCTCAACGATGCCACCGGGTATGTGCTGATCTACATTCGCCATATGCAGCGTTGGGGGAGTGATCCCCCGCCGCCCTATGATCAGTTTCTCCACAAGATAGCCCCGGTGCATGTGGTCAAGGTGCATGGAGTAGACTATGCGCGTATCTATCAGGTGCCGCCGCATGTCGCCAAGTCCGTGCAGGTAGATTTTGGCTCTGCTATCCAGTTATACGGGTATACGCTAGATACCACAGATATACGGGCTACTGGGGTAATGTCGCTTACTGTTGCTTGGAAAGCACAGGAGGTTATCACTAAGCCCTATATGCTGTTTGTGCATGTGCTGAATGACCAGGGGGAGCCTGTCGCAAAGGTGGATGTCCCCCCCGCCGGGCTAGACTACCCCATTGAGGCGTGGCAGGTGAATCGCTATATCAAGTGGGTACACCCCATCCCCCTACCGGCAGATCTCCCCAACGGGCGGTACTGGGTGGCACTTGGCATCTATGACCAAGCGGATTTTGCGCGGCTGCCGGTGAGCATTGCCTCGCCGTCAGATGCCCCTGACGATGGGGGAAATGTGGTGTTTTTGGAGCCGGTGTGGGTGCAGTAGCGGGGACGGACAATATCCCGGACAGGTTTTTATCACGGAGATACGGAGACACAGAGTTGGGCAAAAGACAACCCCCGCTCCCATTCTAGGGCGAGGGGGAGTCACCACGTTGGGCGCACCGCCGTGCGCCCCTACACCCGTATACACCCACAGGGGCGAGGGGATGGGATGGGGGCTGCCCGAAGGGGGTAAGGGAAACCTCATTGCCACACCCTACGATGTTGCATCATATGCTGCTTACCGTTATTATAGGGAAACTTTTGCAAATAGGCAATGCGTATTGTAGAGATAAAGACGGAGGAGAAGCAATGGATATATACTCATCCCTTATGCCACAAGTGCTGCTTGAACATGCGCCGCTGTTGGCATCTGCAAGCGAAGAAGCAGCACACGCGCCCTCGCATGGAGTGGGGATTACCCTTTTGTGGATGGCAGTTATTCTGATAGCTGCTAAGCTATCAAGCCTCGTTGAGCGCATCGGACAGCCTTCCGTGCTAGGTGAGTTGATTATCGGGGTCGTGCTTGGCAATCTTACCCTCATTGGGCTTGATGTGTTTGAGCCAATCAAAACGGACCAGTTTATTACGTTCCTTGCCCAACTAGGGGTCATTATCCTGCTGTTTCAAGTAGGGTTAGAGACCAATATCAATGAGATGCGAAAAGTAGGCGGGAGTGCCTTTTTTGTCGCTATCATTGGGGTTGTACTGCCGTTTGTGATAGGAACTTACCTTATTGGCCCGTGGCTTTTACCGGGACTTTCCACAAACGCCTACCTCTTTTTGGGAGCTACGTTGACCGCTACCTCCGTGGGGATTACCGCTCGCGTTTTCCGCGATCTCGGCAGACTCCAAGACCGTGAAGCCCAAATCATCTTGGGAGCCGCCGTTATAGATGATGTCCTGGGGTTGATCATCTTGGCTGTGGTCACGGCTATTGTGCAAGTGGGCGATGTCAGCGGTGGTGAGGTGCTTACTATTGTTGTCAAAGCTGTAGTCTTTCTTGGTGGGGCTATCTTGCTAGGCCAGATGTTTGCGGGCAAAGTCACCAAAGTCTTTGCCAAGATCAACCGTGGTATCGGGATGAAGTTTACCCTGGCAATAAGCATTGGCTTATTATTGGCATATGTGGCAGAGTTGATAGAATTAGCCCCTATTGTGGGGGCATTTGCCGCCGGGCTTATTCTCGATCCACATCATTTTCGCCACTTCTTTGAAGACCCAGACATTGTGGATGACATTCGGAAAAGTTTAGATAATACTGAAGAGGATACCGCCATTGCTACACCCGGTGTCAAAGCACGGGTGATGAAGGTAATGGATAACCATGCAAACCGCCATATTGAAGAGATTATCGAGCCGATTAGCTTCTTTCTTGTGCCCATCTTCTTTGTGAAAACGGGCATGGATGTCAATCTTGCAACACTGTTTAATCCATCTATTTTGCTTGTAGCCCTGGGGATTACCGTAGCAGCCATTATCGGCAAAGTGGTTGCGGGGTTGGCTGCTGGCAATGTGCGAAAGTCTATTGTTGGTTGGGGGATGGTGCCGCGTGGTGAAGTGGGGTTAATCTTTGCCGCAACGGGGAGTGCGCTTGGGGTGGTGACTGCTGAGGTCTATTCAGTGATTGTGATTATGGTGATTATCAGCACCCTACTTCCCCCGCCTATCCTGACCTATCTGCTGAAAAAGGATACAACGGTACAAGGGGCGTAGTTGTGGGGGGACATACCGGGGGGATTACAAGGGTAGGTCAGGTTGTAGAGACGGTGTATGCACCGCCTCTGCTTCCCCTTGCCCCCGGCTTATTCTTCCCCTAGGGGTGTGGGGATACTATCCGGCAATACCCCCGCTGGCGCAGGTTCATCACCAAGCCGCCCGTACACATAGCAAAAGACATCGCGTGATACTGCCGAAACAGGCGCAACCAACAGAATACCAATAAACCCAAACACTTGCCCAAAGACAATCATGAGGACTATCAAAACTGCTGGATGTATATCTACACTATCGCCAATGATACGCGGTACAAGAAACATATTTTCAAGAATTTGAATAGCAAGGTACAGGATCGCAACCGCAAGAGCCGTAGTTGGTGCGTGCAAAAACCCAACGGTAACTGCTGGTATTGCCCCAATCAATGGGCCTACATAGGGGATAAATTCCATGAGACCAGCCAATACCGCTAGTAACAGGATATTCTTTATCTTAAATCCGAGGAGATTTAAGACCCACAACCCAATACCGGCGGCTAACCCAACAATCACCCCTAAAATGATTTGCCCCCGAATATAACTGCTCAATACCCGATCTATAATCTTCACAATAGCCCAAAAGTCCTGACGAACGTTTTTGGGAAGCAGGGTATTGATCGCTTGATAGCTCTTGCGATAATCGCTCATTACATAGAATAACCAAATGGGGACAATGAAGAATCCAAACAGAAAGATAACGGTATTCACCACCTGCATCACACTGCCTATGAGAAATGTTCCCACTTCTTGGGCATAGGAGGCGATATTCTCTTTAATACGCTCATAGGTGGTATTTGCCCCTTCTTCTACCACACTACGCAGTTCTTCTGGGACTAACCGCTGGTATTCACCAAAGACATCTTCTATGTACAACATCACTTCGTGCATGTCCATCTCTGGGATGATATTCAGCAGTTGGGTTGCCTGTATCCAAAGCAGTGGCACGATATAGGCTGCTGATCCTATTAAGATTAAAATACCGCCAAGATAGATGACCAAGATAGCAACCCAACGAGGAAGCACTTTTTCCATGCGATTGACTAGGGGGAAAATGAGGTAGGCAATTAACAACCCTATCTCAAAGGGCAATAGGGCAGCTCTCGCTTGCCAGAAGAGCCAACAAATAGCCCCCACTGCGACCACAATAAGGAACCAGCGACCAATACGTTTCCTAAGCGAAGATCGGGGAGCACAGTCCGTTTGTTGCGTGGATGGTGCCGATGGGAAAGCAGCAGAGTGGTTTGTAGCGGCGTTCGTGTCAGGCGACATGGCAGCATTGGTGGGTGCTTGCTCATCCGAGGGGGCACCCGAAGAGTCCGCAGGGGCGTTTGAAACAGCAGCACGAGGGGGCACGGACTCTTCGGAAAAATCGGGTGATTTGGTCGTATCATCCATGCCCTTGACGTGTCCCCCCTTCCCCAACGGACTTACCCATCGTGTCCATTGAGTGAACTTATGGTTAGCAAAATAACCTTTTCTTGACCAACATTGGTCCACGTATAGGGGAATTCTTCGTGAAAGAAGAGGGTATCGCCAGCATGCAGGATATACTCTTCATCACCAAGCTGGTATTTCAACCGTCCCTGGAGCAGGTAGACCATCTGCCCAGAGCGGGTAGAAAATCCTTGTTGTCCTCCCCCTTCCCGTGCTTCTATCAGCCGAGACTCTAGGTAGTTGTTGGTGGGAACAAGCGAATAGACCTGGACGGGTGCGTCATCCAGGCTCAATTTGACCCGATCTTGAACGGTAACGACCTGTCCAGCTTGTTGGTTTTCTTCTCCTTCAAAGAAGTAGATCATTTGCACATTGAAGAAGAGAGCCAGCTTTCGCAGGTTCGCAACGGATATATTGACTTTATCACGCTCCAGGCGGCTGAGGAAGGATGGTGTTAATCCAGAACCATCT
>CAZLKK010000188.1:1159-7952 GCA_964559995.1 uncultured Chloroflexaceae bacterium | reverse complement strand
CAGATGCACACAGATACCGGACAGGATTTCCGGGCAAGATGCTACCGCATAGCCCGTTGTTGTCCGAATCTCTGCGTCTCTGCGTCTCTGCGTTTCTGTCGGGAATCTCTTGCCCGGTATCTATGTCTATCTGTGTTCATCTATGGTTCCATATCTGCCCGGAATCCTTGTGACTTACCCCTGAAAGGGCAGGGGGGAGAGGGTCGTTGCATCCCCCATCCCTACTCACCGTGCAACCCCCCATCCCCTGCCCTTCTCCCCCACCAAACGAGCCGCGAGTTCCAACAAGCGGATACGAGCCGCGAGTGTCACCGAGCGGAGGTATCTCTCCCACGTTCCGAAATTGTCACCAGATTGGTGATACATTGATAATCCTCGACATTGTGAGTGATTAAGGGACATTTATAGCGTAATGCACTAGATGCTATCCAAGCATCCTGCGGAGAAAGTTGTGTCCCCTTTTGTCGACACTCAACTCGTATTTGCGCCCAAATACGAGCGGTTTCATCATCATACGGCAATACAACAAATTTACGTAACCATCTGTCTAGCTGAGTACGCCGCTTTTCCCCCCATCCATTGCTCTCAGCCCATTGATACAGTTCGGCAACGGTTTGAAAAGAAAGACACGGGGTCTTATCCTGCAAATAGGAACGATAGGTCTCTCCACGAGTATCATGTTTAAACAAAAATGAGCAAATATCGGTATCAAGAACAATATAATCCATAAGTATTTACTTAATTTTTAGAATCTTCCTGTCTCCATAACCGTATGGTATCAATACAATCATCCACAGACTCTTCCTCCGGGCAAAAATCTCCCCATAAATCATCTATACTTCTCACGGGGGTAACACCTTGTTGTTTGGCTAATGCATCAATAGTTATGCCTGTCCAAAACGAATACGTTGGGAGTATCTCAACGGTAATCCGAACCCGTCCTATTGGTAGGGTCGTTGGTTTATCTAAAACAATGGTGTGTGGGTCTGATAAAACCCCAACTGTTGTGTAAGAACCTGTCATATCTACCTCCGATATTGGAACAACAAAACCACTCCACCAATTATACTTGAAGCAATGGTGTAAGCGACCCGCCCCATTCCCCCCCTCGCTCTCGATGGAGAGATACTTCCGCTCGTTGACCCTTGCGGTTCATTCTCGTCCCCCTGCCCCTACTTGATGGGCAGTCCCATCTCCCATTCCAGGGCAAGGGGGGGGGAAACCCATACATCCGCTCGTTGACACTCGCGGCTCAAATAGGGGATCGTCATACTAGCCTACCACCGCTTGAACATCAAGAGCACCTCTGGATACTTCGTCACCAACTCCGGGCGGGATTCCCAGAAAATTGCCAAATCTTTGCCAAGTTGGTGCATAACGCTTTCTGGCACACGGTCACGCAGTCGCTTGTCTGTCTGGCGCAGCTGCGCCCGGATGGTATAGCGTTCGTGAACTTCATACTCGGCAATGAGCGGCAGCGCATGCTCATAGGTTTCTAATGCTTCGGCATAGTCCCCTTGACAGACCGCCATATCTGCAATCTTACGCAAACACGACCCCCGCAACCGCAGCGAGTCTATCCCCTCACGCCGGGCATAGAGGCGGGTATGCTCCTCTAGGTAGTAGTGCCATTTAGCCCACTCGTCAAACTCCCACGCCAACTCGACAATATCGGCAAAGCTCTTGTAGTCGTTGAAGAGGTCGCCTATCTGCTGGCTAATCGTGTGACATTCCTCAAGTTTCTGGCGAGCAGCCGGTATATCATTGCGTGTTAGGTGGGTTAGAAACTGTGAATGGAGTATCCGTGGCTTGAGGGTAATAGGACCGTGATCCAATGCCCATAGTTGTTCAATCTCAGCCTTGTCTAGCTCGCCTAGCGATTGGTAGGCAAAGGCTCGCCCACTCCGCACAATGCTCATCCATTCGATGTCATCTTGCCGTGCGAAAATATCCAGCGCACGGGTGTAGTAATGGAGCGCGTCAAGCGGTTGGTTGAAGCGAGAGTAGGCTTCTCCTAGCACAGTATACGCCACCGCATGCCCACGGAGATCGCCAAGCTCATCCCACAGGTCAAGCGCAGCATAGCAACTTTCTAGGGCAGCATGTCTATCGCCGCGTAGGGTATGAATAAAGCTAATGTTTTGCAGTATCCATGCAATCAAGGGGAAGTCGGAGATTTTCAGACTGAGTAGGTAGGCTTCCAGGTAATCATCCAACGCCAGATCATAGCGTCCGTGGTTGCAATAGGCCCATCCCCGCGCTTGTTGGGCTTGGGCAAGTTGTCGCTCCAGGTTATGCTCTTTGCATGCCTGCATCGCCTCATTAAAGTTCTGTAAGGCTTCTTGGGTCTTGCCCAACCGCACACAGGCATTGCCGCGCTGAATCAGTATATCAATGCGTTCTTCTTGGGTAATCTCCTCACGGCTGAGCAACGTTGTTGCTAGGTCATACGCCTGCTCATATGCCCCACTATCTAACAGGCAGATAGTCCGTCGACTCTCAAAGCTATGGAAATGTTCTGGGGCAATGCGGTGCAAATGTTGCTCTGTCGTCTCCAACAGGGTGCGGCGCAAGCGGAAATGGTAGTCTTGGGTTGCCTTGTCAAACATACTGGCAAAGGTCGCTATGCCCTGCTCACTCCCCATATAGAGCGCGTAGTGGAGTTGTTGCACCTGGAGGCGGTCTAGCTCCTGTTCTAGCGAAACCCGCTCAATGAAATGGTTACATGCAAGGTGCATGTAGTGTTCGCGCTGCCGATAGTCGCGGTTTTCTACGCGCAAATCGTGCTCGGCTATCTCGGTGGTTTCTACCGTGCGGAGTTGATCAAGCCGTAGGGTAATAGCCTGGATTTGCTCATCCAGATAGCGGGTCGCACGAAGGGCATAGTGTTGGAGACGCTCACCGCTGGGGTCGAGTGTTGCCCACACATATTCAGAGATAATGCGAGCAGCAGCAGCATGCAGACAGAGCGAACCGTCAGGAAGGGTTTTGATAGAGACATACTGCCGCATCTCTTCAAAGAGATCATAGGCACTAGCTTCAAGAATATCCAGCAGGGTTGCTGCCATCTGCACACTCAGCGGCGAAAAGCGCGATAAGAGCAGCGTCAATAAATGGGTGAGGGTGTGGGTATTGGCAATGTGCAAACCGATTTCTTGGTCAAATTGGCGTTGTAGTTCTACCTCGCCTGCTTCGTCTAGGTCATCCAAGTTTTGCTCATTCAGCCACGCCGGTACGGGACCGTGGGTAAACCGCTCTATGGCTAGGTCAAGCAAGACAGGATTACCACTGGTGAAGAGCATGATGTGGGGCATAATCGCCGGCTCTAGCGAGGTCTGCAAGGTTGCCTGCTTGACGTGAATGTAGGTCTCGGCGGCATTCTTGCTGAAGGGTTGAATATTGAGTATTTGGACATCCTTCCCTACCTCTGCTTGCAAAACTTCCCCAAAACCATTTGCGGTACGTCCTGCTATGATGATGACGACATTTTCTAGTTGTCGGCTTATCTCTGCTATATAGGGCAACAGACGCGCCGTTTCAATAGCTTCTATAGCATCAAGCAGCAGGACAACCCGTGCCGAAACCATTTTGAAGCACTCGACAAACGTGCGGTTGACGGCAAGTGAGGCTTGCGAAAGATGCTCTATCCCCTCACCGGAGACTTCCATCCTGCGCCAGTTGAGCAGCACGCGCAGGTATGGCTCGAAGAGTTTCTCGCCTAGCATAAAGGCAACTTTGCACCCGATATTCTGAACCATATGCAGGGCAGGGTCCTGAAAATCTATGCGGTCACTCACAAACACGGGAACGGTTTTGCTTGACCCGCTGGCATACCGCTTTTGTATCTCTTGCAACAGGTAACTTTTGCCACTGCCGGCGGGACCGTCAATGCACAAAATACGGCGGGTTCCCCATTCCTGAATAATCTTGTCTATATACGCTACTTCACTCTGATGGTCAATAAAAGGGAGATGGTGATCCATGTATCTCTCGTTTCTGAACTGAACACAGCTTACTACGGGTGCCAAGTGTACCAAGTATGAATGGTGTACAACCTCTCACGCGCTCTTGATTTGTCTAGCCTTGCTAAACAAGGCTTGTGACGAATAGGCAAATGATGTGAAGACCATCACAATTTACCTACTCTCTATTTATACCACACGCTTAGTAATGCTTCAACCGTTCTCACCGCTTTACCCAGGGCAGTGGCAAAGGCGAGGGGGGATGCCCGGAGCGTCCCGCTCCCCCCAACCCCCTCGCCCTCTGGGAGAGGGGGAACCCACATATCCGCTTGCTAACGCTCGCGGCTCAATAGGGCGAGGGGGGAAACCACACATCCGCTCGTTGACCCTCGTGGCTCATCCGCTCGTTGACGCTCGCGGCTCGTGTTGGTTCCCGACTGCTTTCTCATAATTTATGTATCCACCCAATTTGCCAAAGTTACCCCCGGTACCTGGCGAAAATGACGAAGATTTCGTGTAACCAATGTTGCCCGTTGCACAAGGGCAATACTAGCGATGAGTAAGTCTGCACGACCTATTTTCTTCAAGGCTTTGGTAGTACGTAATCGTTCAAATTGAAGCGCAGCAGCCTCATCTATGGGGACAATAAGCATTTGTGATCAGTGTCCAGCAGGTGCATCTGTTTCTCCCTCTGGTCGCCTACGTTGAGCATAAATAGCCGTTCGCAGGTCTGCCAAATGCTCATCATCCGCCAAAGCCCCCGCCTGTTGGAGCAGGAGTGTACGACTATCATAGCTCCCTAGCCATGCATCAATGGCTGAACGCAAAAACCGCCACGTATCAGCTATACGTCGTCCTGGTATCTCACCCCGCACTGCCTGTCGCTCAACCGTTTCCAATGGAAGACGTAGATAGTCTGCTGCTTCTTCTAGGGTAAGAATTTCTATTGGTTGCGTCATCAAACAATCACCTTGTTACCTTTCAAGAATATGCCTCTATGAATATTGTACCAGTTCATAGGAGTTCGGGGAAGAAATGTTATGAGACACGGGCAGGGGGGAAACCACACATCCGCTCGTTGACGCTCGCGGCTCGTGTTGGGCAGGGGGGCTTCGGACGTTGCAACTGCTCGCACCGCGTTATCTCTCACCGTTATACCATACGGTTCTCAAGGATTCAATCGTGAATCCTTCCGGGGTTAATACGCGGAGGCGCAGGGTATAGGCTCCAGAGCTAAAATTGCCAGTGTGCCACATCCCAAGCAGACCTTCACGCACCCCGCTTGTCCCCTGGTTGAGCAACACCCACGTTTGCGGGGGTGAGCCAATACCCAAGTCCAAGCGGTAGGCATAGCGGGCTGTGCCATTGATGATAACCTGCTCCCCTGAGACGGTATCATTATCGTTGATAGGGTTGATCAACGCTACCGCCTTTTCGGGGGTCTGTTCTTGGGGGCAGGGGTCTGTTGGGGGTTGTGGCACCCCATTATTCCTTGCCCACGCCTGAAACTCCGGCGGATACACCGCAAAGCGCACTTCACGGATTTCCTCTGGGGGAGAATAACCGGTTGCCAAGCATGACCCATCGCCTGCCACCCGAACGGTCTTGTAGGTAACGTGGAGTTCTGATGGTTCATTACCGGCAATGAAGTACTCTTTGATATTGTGTGGGCAACTTTCGTGGGCAAGTGTACCAGTGCCAGCGCAAATAGTGTGTTGAACAATGCCGTCTGGTTGTGAAAACGGCTGTGGGGTGCGGTCTTGGTGGTAGGTAAGCATCATATCACGCCATATCTCACCTGCGCCATTTGACCCGGCGATCTCGTGCATAGCGGTATTGTCGTTGTTGCCCACCCACACCCCGATTGTCACGTCTGGGGTATAGCCAACTGCCCACGAGTCGCGCCACTCGTTGCTGGTGCCAGTCTTTACGGCAGCATGGATACCATTTGGCAGTTCCATAACATTGTTCCAACCAAACATATAGCGGCGAGCTTCGTTGTCGCTCAAGATGCTGGTGATGAGATAGGCGACTTCTTCCCCCTGCGGTCCAAGCACCTGATGCTCCCACCCCTGCGCTTGTGGCTTGAGCAATACCTCACCACGGGTATTTTCTACTTTGAGAATAGCTGATGGCGGTTGATAAAAGCCCCGGTTGCGAAAGGTGTTGTAACCAATGGTCAGGTCAAGCAGGCGCACCTCGCTGCTCCCCAGTGCCATTGTGAGGTTGTAGCGCGAGGGGTCATTCAACGTGGTAATGCCCATACGGGAGGCAAGCCGCACGAAGTTGTCTATACCCACATAGCGCAGGGCTTTGACGGCGGGGATGTTGAGCGAATTTGCCAGTGCCATACGCAGCCGTTGGGGACCATGCCAACTGTTGTCATAGTTCATCGGTTGGTAGGGTGTCCCATGCGGGGTCTCAAAGGTTGTTGGTTCGTCTATGATAATTGTAGCGGGAGTCCAACCAAGCTGTAAGGCGGCAGCATAGATAATGGGCTTGAGGGCTGATCCCGGCTGGCGCGGGGAGAGTGCCACATTCACCTGCCCATCAATAGTGGGATCGTTGTAGTCCATACTGCCGACCATCGCCAGGATATGCCCCTCTGGAGAGAGGATAACCAGTGCGGCGTTGTGGGCATTGCGCTCGCCAAGTCGCGCCCTATGCTCCTGGACAATGCGCTCGGCTTGATGCTGCCAGAACAGGTCCATACTGGTTGTGACGCGCAAGCCGCCACGGTGCAAAATGTCTGGTCCATACTGCTTTTCTAGCATATCGCGCACATAGAAGACGAAATGGGGGGCAACAATGTTGGTCATGGGGGTGGCAAG
>CAZLKK010000188.1:0-1149 GCA_964559995.1 uncultured Chloroflexaceae bacterium | reverse complement strand
TCTGACTCGGCGGGGGTGAGGTAGCCATACTTGACCATCAGGGAGAGCGTGGTCCGTTGCCGTTTACGTGCGCCTTCCATATTGGTAAAGGGGTTGAGCACAGTAGGCGATTGCGGCAGCCCTGCCAGCAGGGTTGCTTCGCCGGCGGTAAGCTGCCAAACGTGTTTGTTGAAGTAGACCTGAGCGGCAGCCTCTATGCCATAGGCTTGCGCTCCATAGTAGATTTCGTTGAGGTAGAGATTAAGTATCTGGTCTTTGCTATACACCTCATTCACGCGAAAGGCAAGGATTGCCTCGCGGATTTTGCGCTCATACATCTGCTCTACCGGCATATCCTGCCCCCGCTCATCGGCGGGGATGAGGATGTTACGGACTAGCTGCTGCGTGATGGTACTGCCCCCACTGACAATCTGCTGGTAGCGATAGTTGAGCCAGAGGGCGCGAATAATGCCACGTATATCTACGCCAGGGTGCTGGTAGAAGTTGGCATCCTCTACGGCTATGGTTGCCTCTTTGAGCATAGGGGGGATGCGCTCAAAAGGCACTAGCGTGCGCCGCCCGGCTTGCGGGTCTACCAGATCATACAACAACGTTTTGCCATCGTTGGCATAGATGCGGGTGTTCTCAAAGGAGCGATGTTGGGCGATGCTGTGGGGGTCGGGCAGGTCTTTGCCATAGTGGTAGTAGAGCCAACTCCCCAAGACAAAGAGCAAAATTGCCAATGCCAGCATGATGTGCAGGAAGGCAAGCAAAAGCCGCCACAGCACCAGCAGCATACGGACAATGCGCTGCATAGCCGGGCGGCGTACTAGGCGAAACAGGGGAGCCAGCACCTGATGGGTGGGTTTTCTGTGCGCTCCTGTTTCCCTAGCCATAGAGCTTCTACCCTATACTACTGTATTTCGTTGCCAAGCAAGCCAAAGAGCATATCGTGTGGTTCAGGATTTTCTGGGTGGTACTCAATACGCACTCGCTCAAAATACTGCACCATATACACTTCCCCATCCTCTAGGGTTTCTTCCATTGGTTCGCTCAAGGGGTAGCCAAAGAGGGCGAGGTTGTCTTTGATGCTAAAGCCCGGCTCGCCATCTACCTCGAGTCCGTAGGATTGCCATGTCTCTAGGTAATCGCCACAAATGCTATGGCGGG
>CAZLKK010000187.1:0-7981 GCA_964559995.1 uncultured Chloroflexaceae bacterium | reverse complement strand
AACGATCCGTAGGGGCGCACGGCGGTGCGCCCAATGTTCGGCTCCCCCTCGCCCTGGAATGGCAGCGGGGGCAGGGGGGAGAGGGTTGTTGCCCTAGAATAGGGTTTCCCCTTGCAGTCCAACACAGACTATGGTATAACCATAATCAGGAAATAAGCAAATGGACAACCCATTACCCGCCCATGTCTACCCTACACCATATCCTCGCCAGTTACGTACCAGCATTGGTTGTACGCTCACTTGCCCAAGATACCACAACCTTGACATCCCCAAGCTGCGACTCCTCCCTGTCGGCAGTCTTTTGCGCCGACCTTTCTGGCTTCACTGGGCTAACCGAAACCCTTGTCCAACAAGGTCCAGAGGGGGTAGAGCAACTTTCCATCATCCTCAATGCTTACTTTGGACAGCTTATTGAACTGGTCATCAATCACGGCGGCGACATCGTCGAGTTTACCGGCGATGGCATCCTTGCTCTTTGGCAGACTGTCGCCACAGATGAAGACCTCGCTATTGTTACCTACCGCGCTGCACAGTGTGGACTAGCAGCACAGCATATCTTGAGAGACCACCTGGTAGCCGATGGCTTCCGTTTGACCTTGCGCGTGGGCATTGGCACAGGCGAGGTGTACATCGCCACGGTAGGCGGCGAGCGGGGGCGGTGGGAGTTGCTGGTCGCTGGCTCCCCCGTCACCCAGGCAATCAACGCCCAAAAGCTGGCAGACCCTGGGCAAACGGTGCTCTCCCCGCAGGCGTGGTTGTTGGTGCAAAATTGGTGTATTGGCTACCCTGTTGGCTATGCCCACGCCCAGGAGCATGGCGGCACCGACCACATCATCGCCGATACCCCACACCCCACACCCCACGCATCATCCCACATCAAACACTACGTTTCCCACATCACCCGTGCTGCTGCCAAACACACCCCCACCCCTGCCCTGCCTGTCCTAGCAGCAGAAGCCACCATTGGCACAAGCACCAGCGATGATTTCTCCCATGAGGTATGCGCGTTGACCAACATACGGCTAGAAGATGTCCGTATGTACCTTGCCCCACAGCCATTGGTTATCCCGGCTGTTGAGCCAACCGCTGCTCATGAAAACGGTTTGCGGGGACATCTTCCGGCAGCATTGTTAGCCCGGCTAGACGCAGGACAGTCAGATTGGATCGCCGAGCTACGCCGTGTGACCATCCTCTTTATCAACATTGCCGATCTTGACTACACTGCCAGCACCATTCTTGACCAGTTGCAAACCTGCATCCACACGGTGCAAACCGTGCTTTACCATTACGAAGGCAGCCTCAACCAGTTTATTGTCGATGACAAGGGAACGTTGCTCATAGCGGCTATGGGTTTGCCGCCGCTCACGCACGAGGACGACGCAGCCCGTGGGGTCGCGTTAGCCCTGGATATACAAGATGCGCTGCTCCAACAGGATACGCGCTGTGCTATTGGCATCACCACCGGGCGTATCTTTTGTGGCAGTCGTGGTAGCCAACAGCGGCGGGACTATGCGATCATTGGGGATGTGATGAATTTGGCGGCACGGTTAATGTCCAAAGCCATGCCGGATTCTATCCTCTGTGATGAAGCTACCTGTCAAGCCGCCGATAGTACCCTTACCTTTGAGTCGCTACCTGCCATTACCGTCAAGGGCAAGACTGACCCGGTGCCTATTTACCGCCCCTATCGCCACCCGCCCCCGGATGTCTGCCCCCTCTCGCCTATCGTGGGACGGGCTACCGAGCGGGCATTCTTGCGCGAGCGGCTGCAAGCATTGGCACAGCAAACAAAGGGCGGGGTCGTCTTGATTGAAGCTGAAGCCGGTATGGGCAAATCGCGGCTCATTGCGGATGTTGTTCAGCAAGCCCAGGAGATGCACATTGCCAGTGTGATGGGCAAGGGCGACCCGATAGAACAATCTACCCCCTACTCTATTTGGCGATCTGTCTTTCGCCAGATGATGGGGCTAGAGGAAGCCCACGGCATACCCCTACTCCCCCGCAGCACGTTGCTGGCACACCTGCACTACGACCCGGCAATCGTGCGGGTTGCCCCGTTGCTCAGTGCGGTACTGCCGCTGGACACCCCCAACAATGAGGTGACGCTGCATATGACGGGGCAAGTCCGTGCCGACAACACCCGCGACCTGTTGCTGCGTTTGTTGCAAATAGCCGCCACAAGTACCCCGCTGCTGGTGGTGCTTGAAGATGCTAACTGGATGGACTCGACTTCATGGGCATTGACCATTGCTATTAGTCAGCTTATCCCCTCGCTGCTGCTGCTGATTACCACCCGTCCCCTCTCTGACCCCATCTCTGGGGTGGCGTTGTTGCGGGGCAGCTTGGAGTTTGAATTTTCCCATACGGCGTTGGAGCAAACTCCTCTCTCCCCCACCCCAGCACCATCCCCCCCCCTGCCCTGTCTGGCAAGCAAGCCTAGCAGTGGGGGATATGGCGACATCCCGGCGGAGTATAGCCACCTGCTCCGCAACCGCAACGCATGCCGCCTTGTGCTGGATAGCCTGTCACCACAAGATACCCGCGCTTTGCTCTGCCAGAGCTTGGGGGTATATAGCCTACCAGAGCCAGTATTTACCTTTGTTGAACAAAAATCCCAGGGTAATCCCTTCTTTAGCCAACAACTCTTGTATGCGTTGCGTGATGCGGGTCTGCTTGTGCTTGGTGATGATGGGACATACTCCCTCGCCCCCGGCAGCGAGCCGCTCGACACGCTAGACTTTCCCGATACGATACAGGGCATCATCATTAGCCGCTTTGATAAACTCAGCTTGGAGCAACAACTTACGCTCAAGGTTGCCAGCGTGATAGGTGAGACCTTTTCTTTTCACACCATCCGCGACATCTACCCCATAGATGGTGACAAGCCTCACCTGTCGCAACACCTGCATGCCTGCGAACAACTCGACCTGGTGCAACTGGAAACTGCGACTACTGATCTGGTCTATAGCTTCAAGCATATCATCACGCATGACGTGGTGTATAACATGCTGCTCTTTGCCCAACGGCGCGAACTGCACCGGGCGGTTGCGGTGTGGTATGAACGGGTGCATAGCCACGATCTCTCGCCCTTTTACGAGGTATTGGTCTACCATTGGAGCAAGGCAGAAGAGCCTGCCCGTGTTATCTCCTATGCAGAGCAGGCAGGACACCATTTCCTGCGGAACTTTGCCAATCAAGAGGCGATTACCTTTTTCAAGCAAGCCCTCGATCTCCAAGCGGATCAACCCAACGATAGTATGTCTATCTTGCAGCATGCGCGGCTTGAACGGGAAATTGGCGAGGCGTATCTGGGACTCAATGACCTGGGGGAGAGTCGCCGCCACCTGGAGCGGGCGGCGGTGCTGGTAGGCAAACCCATACCGCACAACCATCCCCGGTTGGCAGCACGGATTATGCGGCAATTGCTACGGCGTTCCTTGTATCGTTTCGTGCATATCCATTGTCTCTCTTGTACTGAGGACAAATGGGAGCGACTGCGTGAAGCTGCCCATACCTATGGCTTGCTCTTTCGCATCCACTACTTCGCCAATGAGATGCTGCCGGCGATCTATGCTGGCTTAACCTGTCTCAACCTTGCCGAGCGCACCAACCACACCGACTGGCTTGCCTATGCCTATGCGAATATGTGCATCATCACGGGCAGCATTGGGCTACACAATTGGGCGCGTTCCTATGGCAAGCGAGCGTTAAGCATTGCGTGGCAGCAGGGCGATTTGCAACCGCTGGTCTATGCGCTCAACATCAATGGATTGTATCGCCTTATCTTGGCAGATTGGCGACTTGCACGGGCGGCGTTGGAGCAGGCGGTTGCGCTTGCCAAGCGGCATGGCGACCATGTGGCATGGGCAATCAATTGGGCATTGCTTGCCCAAGTTGCCTGGTATCAGGGCGATAGTGTCCAAGCCCACGCAATGTTTGCCCACCTTGCAACTGAGGCTATCCAGCGCAATACTCCCCTCCAGCAGGCGTGGGCATTTGGGGGGATGGGGCATATCCTGCTGCGTTTGGGTAGGCTAGACGAAGCTCGCCATGTGCTGGAGCAAGCGATAGCGAGGACACCAGGCTATGTGGAACGTCCTGGACGCATTAGCTACTACGGGGGATTAGCCGTAGCCTATCTGCGCTTGGGTATGGTTGAGCATGCCATCAACTGTGCAGAGGCGGCTACCTTGCTCATTACCCATATAGAGTCGCCCTTTGCCCATCGGTTGCTTGAAGGCTACGCGGGTCTTGCCGAGGTCTACTTGACCTTGTGGGCAATGGGCAGGGGGAGACAGCTTTCCCTTGCACAAGCCATACTGAAGGCGCGGGCAAAGCAGGCGTGTGATAATCTCAACAGTTATGCCGATAGTTTCCCGCTTGGCAAGCCACGGGCGTTGCTCTGGTATGGTCGCTACCAGTGGCTTGGGGGCAAGCGGACGGCGGCAGTGCAGACGTGGCGTAGGTGTGTAGCCGTTGCGCGGCAGCTGGGGATGGGGTATGAGCAGGCGATGGCGCAGGTGTGGCTACGCGGGTAGGGCATACGCGGGTAGGGCAGTGCTGGTTGGCGAGGAGAGCGGGTAAGCAAGAAGAGTCAAAGCATAGGGGACAGGTTCCAGACAGGTTATTGTTTGGAAATCTCCACGCTTCCCAAAACTATCTCGCTTGACTGCCCCTGCCTTGAGACGTATAATAGGGGGCAACGTAAGAGTTCGTTTACCAAGTATTACATTGGGTGTATTCCCATGATTCAATATGTCTTTTATACAAAACAACAACGATCCATCTTGGGTCTGCGGGGCGACAACAGATAGGATACTATCTGCTGTCGCCTTTCTTGTTGCTTTATTTCGTTGCTTATGAGTACCCATCACCCCGTTTTGTGATGTATACTCTTTAACCATAGAAAATAAGGAGGTTGTCCTGATGCACTCAGATCTCATCGGAAAGATCGAAAAGGCACGAAGGTACGCTGAAGAACCAGAACGTATTACTATAAACGGTCTGTCAGCCACGTTTCACGGCGGAAATAGTGACCACCACATTACACTCCAGGAAGATGGACATTGGAACTGCACCTGTTCCTTTTTCCACTCATGGAAAACATGCGCTCATGTGATGGCGATGCAAAAATTACTCAACGCGATGCTGCCTCATTCGGCAAGAGAAGCTGAGTTGTCTATTGATTACACACATAGCAACGGAAATGCAGAGAGTGTAGCCGTCTGATACAACGGCTTGTAGTCTTTTGTCTGAAGGGGGAGCATTAGTGCTCCCCCTTTTTCACCGTTCAGATTACCCTATTTATATTATGACCCTAATCATAGCCCACCGAGGGGCTTCTGCCTACGCCATCGAAAATACCCTGCCCGCCTTTGCGCTGGCGGTTGAGCAGGGGGCTGATATGCTAGAGCTTGATGTACGCTGCACCGCAGACCAGCAACTTGTTGTGTTTCACGATGAGACTACCGAACGCAGGGATGGCGACCAACGCCCTATCCGCACCCGCACCCTAGCAGACATCCAACAGAGCAATCGGGATGGTATCCCCCCCATACCAACGCTAGAAGCGGTATGCCAATTTGCCCTTGAGCAGTCTATTGCGCTCAATGTAGAACTCAAGGAACAAGAAACTGTCTCGGCGGTAGTGGCTCTCCTCCACCAGTACCACCTTACCGAAACGACAGTAGTTTCTTCCTTTCACGCGGGAGCATTACACGCGCTACTCCACCTAGCCCCAACACTCCAACGCGGCTATATTATGGGAACACGCACCCTACACCCTGCAGTACGGCTGCGCGAGATCTTCCCCATCCCCCACCTGCAACGAGTACAGGCTACTGCATGGCATCCAAGCCACCAATTGCCCCTACTCCGTTGGCTCATACCAATGGTGCGCCGTAAGGGGTACGCGGTCAATGTCTGGACGATAGATGAACTGTCGTTGATGGGTGATATGGTACTACTAGGGGCAACGGGCATTATCACGAACGTACCAGATGTGGCACGGGGAGTCTGCCAGCAAACCAGGGGGTAGGGGGCAGCAGACTTTTCCCCCTCACCTCTAGGGCAATTCCCTTCCCCGTCCCTCGTGTGGTTGTGGTAAATGGGGGGGTAGGGGCGCACGGCGGTGCGCCGTCTTCTTGTAGAACCGTAGCAAGCAACGGCTCTACAACCGGACTACGGGGGTCTGTTCTGCTTGCTTGCTCAACCGATTGAAGAGGTGATAGCGCAACTCGCGCAACCGTTCCTGATATTCACTGCTTTGGATGGGTATAGTCCACATAATGAGCGCATCTTCACCGTTGTCTTCATAGTAGCGTGGGCGATGCCCTGCCGAAACAAAGCCATATTTTTGGTAGAGGCTTTGGGCAACGGTATTCGATACCCGTACTTCTAGGGTAAGCATTGTGGCATGTAGCTCAAATGCCAAGTCAATCAACCCATTGAGCAGCAATTCGCCAATACCCTGCCCCCGATAGCGCGGCTGGACTGCCAATGTCGTAATGTGTCCTTCGTCTACCCCTACCCATAGCCCCCCATACCCAACAATGGGGTAACGGGTGGTAGTAGTGCGTGGTGGGGGAAGCAGACGCGAAATAATCGTGTGCAACAGTGTATGGCTACTGGCGTGAAGGGGGGCTTGGTGGCGTGGGGGGGGGTGCAGATGACTGGCACGGACGACAATATAGCGACTACTTGTGCTATTCCGTAGTTCTTGGCGATAGATATTCGCTGACCAGTGAACAGGAGAACTAGCTTGCTCAATAGCCACAACATCATCAATATCTTGTTCAGCCATTGGTTCAATGAAATAGTACATCGAGGGGGAGCCTCATGTGCCAAGCTACCCGTAAGCAAAAGCCCCTTTTTGGGATAGCTTCCACAACAAAGCGGTTATAGACGGTTATAGATAGAATTATTCGTGTATGAAAAAGGGGAAAAGCGACATTGCTTTTCCCGATAGGGTCAGTTTTGTTCCAGAGATTGTGCCGACTCTACGTAGAAGATGCTCTGATAGGCACCATCCCGTCCAAAACCGCCGCCGGTCTGAAACGTTCCTGTTACCTCAACTAGTCCCCAAACGTAGCTATTGTTGGGTCCCTGGGTCAGGTTGACCGATTGATCTGGGGGGAAGCCTTCCATCCAAATGGGATTACCCATAGGCTGTGGGCTATTACCGTCTTCTTCTGTGGCTATACCCTCAGCCAACACCCAAATCATAGAGTTCCAAAAGTAGTACCCGCGGGTCGTGATGGTCTGTCCATTGTATTGGTCGGGGTTGTTTTGTAGATCAAAAAAAGACACCTTCCCTTCACCGAGGGCTTTTTTATCAAGGTTATGTTCTACACGTTTGACGTGTTCTATACTACGTGCTTGTGCGACATTGAGTATGTGTTGGTAGGCACCATCAGGACCAAACTCACCGCCACTGTTAAAGGTTCCTGTCACACGGACGAAGCCATAAACAGCATCACCGGGACGATGGAGGTCTGCTGTCACCTCGGCAGGGAACCCTTCAACCCAGATAGGCTCTCCCAATGGTTGAGCATCCAGACCACTGTCAAGGGTGCTGACTCCAAGAGCTAACACGGAAGTGCCAGGGTCGCCTGGTCGCCAGACATACGCTCCATCTATGGTAATTTCCTTGCCAGCATAGGTTTGAGCCTTATCTACCACATCCTGCACATAGAGTACCCCGTCTGATGCACTGCCACAAGTGACCAGCAGTCCCAGGCTGGTAAGAAGCAGAACGGCGAGCAGCATGGCACGCCACGGAGTCCAAATCATTCGCAATCCTCCTCACATATATTTTGTTATGCTGCATACAAACCACACGCCATTATACCAGAATGGGTAGTGAGCCGCAACATCTCAGCCCAGTGGTTCCCCCCATCCTCACCGGGCAGCTCCCCATACCCACCGGGCAGCCCCCATCCCCTCGCCCCGCGTCCTACTACGCGGGAGAAACCGATCCGTA